>NZ_JBDZDJ010000019.1:0-108750 GCF_040049135.1 Gordonia sp. VNK1
GACTCGTCGGCATCCTGCACGGCTGCCTGGTCCGCGGAGTCCCCTACGACCCCGAAATCGCATGGAAAGACCAAACGCCCGAAGCCGCAGCTTGACAACTTAACGCCCTGGGATGTCTCGACCAACGAGCGAGTTGTCGGCCCAATCACCAAAACCGACGAGCCCTCCCCGACCACCGGCCGGGGAGGGCTCGTCTGGATACCACTCAGGCGCTGGCCGACTCCAGTGCGTCCGACGACGCGGCGGCGGCGACCGGCTTGGTCCGGGTGAAGTCCAGGTGCGGGTCTGCGACGTCCATCGCGAACGACTTGCGGTCCTTGTAGTAGCTCATCGACATCGACCACGGTTCTTCGACACCCTGCTTGGGCAGGTTGGCCAGCGACCGCTGCACGTATCCGGCGCCGAAGTCCAGCAGCGGTCGCGTGTCCATGTTCGGGTCGGCGACGGGCCGCACGGCCGGGTAACCGCGGGCGTCCATGTAGGCGAGCAACCGGCAGAAGTGCTCGCACAGCAGACCCACCTTGAGGGTCCACGACGAGTTCGTATACCCGATGGCCAGAGCGAAATTCGGGATTCCGCTGAGCATGAAACCGCGGTAGCAGATGGTCTTCGACATCTCGACGGGCTCACCGTCGACGCTCAGACCCACCCCGCCGAACAGCTGCAGGTTGAGTCCGGTGGCGGTGACGACGATGTCGGCCTCGAGCTCCTGCCCGCTCTCGAGCAGGATGCCCTTCTCGGTGAAGGTGGCGATGCGGTCGGTGACGACCGACGCCTTGCCCTCACGGATCGAGCGGAACAGGTCGCCGTCGGGCACCGCGCACAGGCGCTGATCCCACGGGTTGTAGGGCGGGTTGAAGTGCTTGTCGACGTCGAAGCCCTCCGGCAGCAACTTCTTGTTGATGGCCCGGATGACCTTGCGCGATGCCTTCGGGAACCGTTGGCAGGCCTCGTACAGCAGGCGCTGCTGCGCGATGTTCTTCGCCCGCGCCAGCGCGTAGCCGCGCTCGTCACCCAGCACCGCACGACCGATGTTGGCCACCGGGTCATGCTTGGGTAGCGGAACGATGTAGGTCGGCGTCCGCTGCAGCATCGTGATGTGACCGGCCTTGTCGGCCATCGCCGGCAGCAGGGTCACCGCGGTCGCGCCCGAACCGATCACCACGACCTTCTTGCCGGCGTAGTCGAGATCCTCCGGCCAGTGCTGCGGATGGATGACCTGACCGCCGGCACCGTGCCCATTCGGCCCGCTCGCTTCGCTCCCGGCGCCGGTGAACCGCTCCACGCCCTCGAACTGCGGGGTGAAACCCTCGTCGTAGTTGTAGTAGCCGGCACCGGAGAACAGCCAGTTCGCCTTCATCTGGATCCGCTCACCGGTGTCGGTGCGGTCGATCTCGACCGTCCACAGGCATTCCTGCGACGACCACGACGCCGAGATCACCTTGTGGTGGTAGCGGATCTTGTCGCCGAGGCCGTCCTCGTCGATGGCCTCGTGCAGGTAGTCGAGGATACGGTTCGCGTCGGCGATGGACTGCTTGTCGGTCCACGGCTTGAACGCGAAACCGAAGGTGTGCAGATCGGAGTCCGACCGGATGCCCGGGTACTTGAACAGGTCCCAGGTACCACCCGGGACGTCGCGGCCCTCGATGATCGCGAAGGTCTTGGTGGGCACCTCCTTGGTCAGGTAATGGGCGGCACCGATACCGGAGATGCCGGCACCGATGATCAGGACGTCGACGACATCGACACTGGGGGCTGTCTGGGGCACCTGTTGACTCCTCACACTGGCCAGGAATATGACACCCGGCGTTGTTACATTCCAGCATGCGACTGCAGCACAGATCACACCAGGGACATAGTGCCCATACTACTGGCCAACAGAAGGGCATAATGCACCAATGGACGTTGACTGGCCCCCGGTATCGCCCGCGGTTCGGGATCTGATTCGTCAGGCATCCCTGCTGATCACCGATCCGCCGGCGGATTGGGTCAGCCTCCTGCACGACGCGTCGCTGTCCGGCGTCCGGATGAAGGCGATCGCCGACGACCCGGTCCTCGCCGAGGGCACCCGACGCACCAACCTGGCCAACACGATGCGGTGGGCGCAACACAACGTCGACCACCCGGGCGACCGCGTCCCCGCCCAACTCACCCCGGAGATCATGACCGCCGCGCGGGATCTGGTCCGCCGCGGCCTCGACGAATCCTCCCTCGACGCCTTCCGCACCGCGCAGAGCGCCGCGTGGCGCATGTGGATGGACATCTGCTTCGGACTCACCGACGATCCCGCGGTACTGCGGGAACTGCTCGACGTCACCTCGCTGTCGATCTCCACGTTCATCGACGACACCGTCACCGCGATGAGCGAACAGATGCGTGCCGAGCGGGAGGAACTCGCCCGGGGCACCCACGCGCAGCGGCAGGAAGCGGTGTCGCTGGTGCTGGAAGGCGCGCCCATCCCGCGCACGCGGGCGGAGTCGCAACTCGGCTACCGCCTGTCGGGCCCACAGACCGCACTGATCTTGTGGAGCGTCACCCCCGGCGCCGCAACGCAACTCGAGGCGGCGGCGCAGGAACTGTCACGGGCGACTCCTACCGGCCGCTCACTGCCCATCGTCGCGGGCGCGTCGTCGTGGTGGATGTGGTTGCCCACCAACGGTATCGGCAGCCCCGACCTGTCGGGCTTCGTCGACATCCGGGTCTCGGTGGGACGTCCCGGAACCGACGTGGAAGGGTTCCGGTCGAGTCACTTTCAGGCGCTGAGCACCCAACGTCGCCACGCCCGGCTCGGCGCGAGCCGCCAGATCGTGCACTACGACGACATCCGGCTGGCCTCACTGTTGACCACCGACGAGGCGGCCGGCAACGAGTTCGTCGCCGACACCCTCGGCGCCCTGGCCACCGCCGACGACGAACTCGTCGATACCATCCGCACCTGGATTACCCTGCAGTGCAACACTTCTCGTACAGCCGAGGTCATGTACACCCACCGCAACACCATCATCCGGCGGTTGGCCCGCGCCGACGAACTGCTCCCCCGCCCGCTGGCCGACAACCTCGTCGACATCGCCGCGGCGTTGGAGATCACGCGATGGCGGGAGTGACGAATGGGCACGACCGACCCTGGACGCGGGCGCTTCTCGTCGGCGCGGCACGCCCATGGTCGCGCGGTCTTTGCAATGACAGCGCGAGTGAGCAGATGCCGCGCCAGCAAGAACCCACCGCATCCAACCCTGCTCAGCCGCAACCATTCACCGTTTGCCCGGCGAACCGCGCGGCGAGGAAGGTGACCGCATCCGCACTCCACGGCACGATCGCCTCGGTGTGGCTGCGCCCCGGATAGGTGCGGAAGGTGGTCGCAACTCCACGGCGGCAGTAGTCTGCGGCCAGGGCTGCCACGTCACCGGTGATCATGATTCCGTCACCGGTGTTGTCGGACTTGCCGATTCCGAGGAACATTGGTGACCGGGGTGTGCCCATCGATCCCATGACGTTCTGCCGGACCGCGGCCCGCATGCCGGGCACATTGATGAGGCCGCCGACGCCGGGCTTCAGTAGTGACTCGTCGGTGAGTCCTGGGTACTTCGACGCGAAGTCGATGATGCACTCGCCACGGACCTCGCCCAGCACCTGGACCCCCTTGGGGGAGAGGTAGTTCGACAGCCCGAGGTCGAAGGTCTCGTTGTAGACCGTCATCAACGCGGGGATGACTCCGGCCCACTTCTGGCTGCCGTCGACGTAGGCGAGGTTGTTCTCGGGATTCACCAGCACACCACCGGCGGCCGCGCCGACGATGTGCAGTTCCGGTGCGTACCGTGGTGCGATCTCGGCACCGAATCCTGTGGGTATCGATCCGCCGGAGTACCCGTAGAGTCCGACCGGAGTAGTGGTGGGCGCCTTCAGATATCGCAGCGCGGCGCGCACCCCGTCGAGTGCGGCGTGACCGGATTCCAGGCCCATCGTCCAGCGCAGGTTCTCCCCCTCGTAGTCGGGTACCGCCACCGTGTAGCCGGCGGTGACGAGACCGCTGATCATCACCGCGTCGAGGGATGCGTTGGAGGTGTCGCCGCCGCGCAACGAGTACGACGGGTCACACTGCGCGCCCAGCGCATCGTAGAAGGCATGGTAGGAGATGAGCCGTCGCGGTGCGCCGGCGGCGACGCCGGGCGGAGAGATCACCGTGGTGACCGTCGCCGCGGGGTCACCGAACTGGTCGGTGGTGCGGTAGAGCAGTTGCGTGGCCGTCGCGGGCAGCCCCTGTCCGCGAAGGCCGAGTTGCACGTCCCGCGACCGCAGGACCGTGCCGGGTGCGGCACCCGGCAACCCGGCGCCGGCAATGTAGAACGGGTCGGAGGTGGGCAGCTCCGGTGGTGCGGCCGACGCGGGCGGCGCGGTGAGAACGGCCGTCGCGACCGCCCACACCATCACAACGACGAGGACACACCGACGTACCGCCGGACCGGGTGAACACATGCAAGTGATCATCACCCACCGAGCCGCCGTCGGCAGCGGAAGCGTCGAGGATCGCGTCCACCTCGGCGGCACGTGCTACAAACACACAGGTGAACCGATACCGACGGGTCATCCGGGGGCTGCCCACCCTCACCGGGGCGCTCGTCGTCGCACTGACCGTGGCTTGTTCGGCGCAGGCCGGCAACGGCCCGGCCGCCGCAGACCCCACGCGGTCGCCGACGCGGACCACCGCCCCGGCGTCGGTTGCCGCGACACACGCCGCCACGCCGGTGCCCCTGCCGCCGATCTCCGAGGCCGCCCGCGCGGTCGGTTTCGTCGACGTGCGGACCGTGGTCCCCGATGCCGTCATCGACCTCCGCTATGCCACCACGAACAACTTCGTCGGCGTGCGGCTCTATCCGGCGAACGCCCGGTGTCTGATCCACGAGTCACTCGCCGCCGGTCTCCGCGCGGCCGCCGCGCGGCTGCGCACCTCAGGCGAGACGCTGGTCTTCTGGGACTGCTACCGCCCCCATTCGGTGCAGGTGACCATGTTCCAGGAGGTGCCGAACCCGGCATGGGTGGCCGCGCCCGGACCGTATTCACGCAGTCACGAATCCGGCCGGTCGGTGGACGTCACCCTCGCGACACGACGCTCGGACTGCCCGGCGGATCGCCGCGTCGACGGCCACTGCCTCGTCGACATGGGCACCGATTTCGATTCCTTCACGCCAGCCGCGACGGCATTCGCGACCGAGGGCGTGTCGCCGGCGGCGCAGCGGTCGCGAGCACGGTTACGCGACGCCATGGCCGCGGGTGGACTGTCGGTGTACAGCGGCGAGTGGTGGCATTTCGACGGTCCCGGTGCCGGCGTGCACCGCCCGATCATCGACGTGCCGCTGACCTGAGAAGTCCTCAGATCAGACGCGGATCGACGAGTCGACGGGCGTGGCGATCGGTGGTCGCCACGCCCGTCCTTGCTCACCGGTGTCGTTCACCGCTGTCGGCCGTTCTCCAACCGCACCCCACCCCACACACCGCTCATGCGGTGGGCACGGCCGTGCGCCTCGCAGTCGGGACGGATGGGGCAGCCGGCGCAGACCTGCGCGGCATGGGTGAAATCGTCGGTGGGGAACGGAAACCAGTCCTCCGGGTCCTCCCATGCCGCCGCGCACCGGGCACGACGCCAGTCGGGGTCGCCGGGGTGGTGCGCGCCGAGCAGGTCGGTCGGGGGCAGGACGGTCGGAGGCCGCTGATCCATCGTGGTCATCGGCGGCCTCCTTCCGTGAGCCGCTCCCTGCGGCTACTCGATCGCGTATCCGAGAGCGAAGAGCTCCCAGACCTCCTTCTGGTCCTGCGCCCACGGGTCGTGGACGAAGGGTGCGTGGCGCAAGGACATCGCGGCTTCCCGCGGGGTGCGGTCGGCCTTGAATCCGTTGCAGGACTTGCACGCCGCCACCTGGTTGCCGAAAGTCGATCGGCCACCCCGTGATTGGGGAACGATGTGGTCGACGGTGTCGGCCGGCCCCTCGCAGTAGGCGCAGATCCACTGGTCGCGACGCAGGATGGTGGCGCCGGATGCGTAGGAATCCATCGACTTGCCCGCAAACGGACGGTAGGCGTCACGTTTGATCGCAACGACCTTGTGGATCGGCTGGCTGATGCTCGGTGAATGCACCACCCGAACCAGCGGTGTGCCCTCGACGTTGCGGGCGACACCGGTGGTGAGCAGCACCGCCGCGCGACGCCAGGTGACGCGGGCGAGTATCTGCAGGCTCGCGTTGGTGACGAAGATGGTCGTCATGGCCACTCCTCTTCGGTGGGGCGGATTCGTGTCCTACGAACCCGCCATGCACCACCGTCGGGAGGTCAGCCTTCGAGCAGGCCTACTCCGGTGGCACAGTGGATGAACAGACTGTGAATGGGTGCTGGGTCGTGCTGCTGATCGAACGTGCGATACGTCGATAGCTCACGCCGACAACCGAATCCGCGATCAGCGCGTCGCCGTGATTCGTTGGCGGTCATTCGTGCCACCTCCTTCCAGTGATGCTCGCATTGTGCTGCGCTCAGTCATTGGTGAGATTGTTCCCACCAAACGCGCCCAGGGTACCGCCGCTGCGGGGTGCCGTCCACGCATTTACCGTCGGCCTCGGCGGGTCGGTGCCGACGATGACGCCTCACGTGTAGGGCGAGCCGGGCGAGGTGGTGTCGAGGATCAGGCCCATCACGATGGCATCCCACAGTTCGCCGCTGCGTCGCCGGTAGTGCCGATACAGGCGGCCTTCGGCTACGCAGCCGAACTTCTCGTACAACGCGATGGCCACGCGCCCGCCGACGGTCGCGATGAACTCATCGGCGTCATCGGGCACGGCCGGGCGGATCACCCAGTGGTGCGGCATTGCTCCGGTCGCCCGCACCGCGGATCACCGATCCCCGCCCAGAATCTCGCGGATGTCACTCGCGGTGAGGGCAGCGCCGAACATGTCGCCGTCGTCGACCACTGCGGAGAACAGCGCACGCTTCTTGGTCTGCAGTTCGACAACCCGTTCCTCGATGGTTCCCGCCGACACCAGGCGATAGACGGTGACACCTGTGCTGCCCGATGCGGTGCATACGGTCCACGGCCTGCGCCTCGGCGGCCGTATTCCACCACGGGCCGCGGACGAAGCGATCAGATCAGGCCCCCATACCCTGGCTAATTAGGTAACCCTAAATTAGGCTGGGCGGCGTGGCACCCCCCGACCTCGGCGACATCCAGGAAACCCTTCTCATCCCGCTGTACGGGCGGGCCAAGGACGCCCGTCGATCCGGTGGCGGCATCCTCGGTGACCGAAAAGCGATCGAACTCGTCGACGCCATCGACTACGACTTCGCCAAGTTTCGCGGCCCGTCGCTCGCCGGGGCGGTCCTACGTGCCGACATCTTCGACGGCTACATTCGCGATTTCCTCGCCGAACACCCCGAGGGCACCGTCGTCGATCTCGGATGCGGACTGTCGACCCGGTTCGACCGCCTCGACAACGGGCGGGTGCGCTGGTTCGATCTCGACGTCGACGACACGATGTCGTTGCGCCGCCGGTTCTTCGATGATTCCGACCGCTACACGATGGTCGCGGCATCGCTGTTCGACGACGCCTGGCACGCCATCGTCACCGAACGTGGCGGACCGATCATGCTGGTCACCGAGGCGGTACTGCTGTACTTCGACGAGTCCGAAGTCGTCGACGAACTGCGCTCCCTGGCAACAGCTTTCCCAGGTTCGCCGATCGCTTTCGATACCGGCGGCTCGCTGATGATGAAGAGCCAGGATCGCAATCCGGTGTTCAAAGCCGTTCCGGCGCGGATGAAATGGATCTGCGACGATCCCAGGACCCTGGAGCCCTACGGTCTACGGCTCGTCGAATCGAGAACGCTCGCCCAGCCACAACCGACCGTGGCCCGCACCTGGCCGGCGATCTACCGCTACGGCATGCGGGCCATCGGGTGGACACCGATGGTCACCGGATATCGCATCAATCTGTTCACCGCCGACGCCGGTTCGGCGTCGGCGTAGGTCCGGCGGCGTCGGCGCAGGTCCGGGTTCGCTCCGAAAGACTCTCGGCGTCAGCGATTCTGTGCCATCGTAGAAGGCAGGGTCGGACAACCATCTGATTCCGGGCACCACCCCCGGTGAGGAGTCATCATGTACCGCACCAGTATTCGCGCGTTCGTCGCCATCATCATCTCCACCGCCGCCGTCGCCATCGGCCTGTCGGTCGCATCGCCTGCCGCAGCGGCATTGCCGATGCCGAGCGGGTACTACGCCGGCAACGTCACGAGCTTTCCGCCCGGTAATACGGTCTGGTACGGCAAACGCTTCACCGGTGGTGCCGTCATCAACAACACCGCGATCGGGTGGGCGTTCCCCGGGCGCGCATACCCCGGCCGTTCGGTACTGAACAATGCACCGGTGATCGTCGTGGACTACAGCGGGACGTCGATCGGCTTCGTCCGGGATGAACTGACACCCGACGGGCGGGGCGGGTACTGGGGCGACACCATCAACGGTCGGGCAGTGTTGCTGAGGTTCCATCTCGCCCGCGGATGAGCTGATTTCGGCGAACGCCTGCGTACACCGTGTCCGCGTGTCAACCATACGAGGGAGCCACACGCGAAGGAGACGGGTCAGTATGAGCGACGCTGCCGAGGACAACCCCACCGAAATCCGCACAGACGTCGTCATCATCGGCGCGGGCCTTTCCGGGATCGATATCGCCTACCGACTACGGGAGCGCAACCCCGAGGTCACCTACGCCATCCTCGAACGCCGCGAGCGGATCGGCGGTACGTGGGACCTGTTCCGCTATCCAGGGGTGCGTTCCGACAGCGACATCTTCTCTCTCAGTTACCCGTTCGAACCGTGGCGGCGTCCCGAGGCACTCGCCGACGGCGAGCACATCCGCAGCTACATCGCCCACACCGCGCACACTCATGGCATCGATGACCACATCCGGTTCGGTCGCCGCGTCACCTCCGCGGACTGGGATTCGGCCACCGACACCTGGACGCTGACGGTCACCTCCGATGCCGGCGACGAGAAGCATCGATGCGGGTTTCTCGCGTTTGCGACCGGTTACTACGACTACGACCACCCCTACACTCCGACCTTCGCCGGGATCGGCGACTTCACCGGCCGGGTGGTTCATCCGCAACATTGGCCGGAGGATCTCGACTACTCCGGGAAACCGATCGTGGTCATCGGCAGCGGCGCGACTGCGGTCAGCCTGATCCCCGCGCTGGCCCGAACCGCGTCACACGTGACGATGTTGCAGCGATCGCCGTCCTACATCTACTCCTCACCGCAGAAGCAGTACTTTGCCCCGTTGGTCCGCAAACTCCTGCCGGAGAACGCCGCGCACCGCGTCGTGCGGTCGCGCTACGCGTTGCAGACCGCCGCGCTGGTGCACGCCACTCACCGGTTCCCGAACTTCGGCCGGAAGATGATCCGCGCGGGGGTCGTCAAGGAACTTCCCGAGGGCTATCCCGTCGACGTGCATTTCAACCCCGATTACGACCCGTGGGATCAGCGGATGTGCATGGTGCCCGACGGTGACCTGTTCGCGGCCATCTCCGACGGTTCGGTGGACATGGTCACCGACACGATCGATCACTTCGAGCGCACCGGCATCGCTCTGACCTCGGGTCGCCATCTCGACGCCGACATCGTCGTCACCGCGACAGGCCTGACGTTGCAGGCCTTCGGCGGGGTCGTCATTCGTGTCGACGGTGACGAGATCAAGCCTCATGACCGGTTCCTGTTCAAGAGCCATCTACTCGAGGATGTCCCGAACATCGCCTGGTCACTGGGCTACACCAATGCGTCGTGGACGTTGCGGTCGGACCTGACGGCACAGTCGATCGCCCAGTTGGTGGAGTACATGCGAGACCGCGGCTACACCCACGCGTACCCGCATCTGGGCAGCCAGTCGATGCCCAGCAAGTCGGTGTGGGACCTCGAGGCCAACTACGTCCGGCGCAGCCCCGAGGCGCATCCGAAGTCGGGTACCCGCGGTCGGTGGCAGGTGCGGCACAACTACTACCGCGACCTGCTCGAGCACCGTTTCGACAAGGTCAACGACGGCCTCGTCTTCGGGCGTGTTCCCCGGGTCGTGGACAGTGGCATCGCCGGGCGTTAGTCGACACCGAACCCCGGAAAACACGGGCGTGACGTCGGCCACACCGCGCGGTACACTCAGCCTCATTGACACACTTAATGCAGTTTGTGTCTAAGCTCCGGCGGAGTTCCCGCCGACCGAGCCAACCGAGGAGCCGGAGGATTTGACGATGTCGACGGTGATGGCCAAACGATTCCAGCACGCCTTCAACAAGGCCACCTCCTACTACCCCGATCCGGCCAAGCCGCTCGCCGAGCCACCGGCCGACTCCGGCCTCAAGCCGGTGATGGGTGACGCAGGCATCCCGTTCCTCGGCCACACCGTCGACATGCTCGCCGACCCGCTCGCCAGCGCGATGGAGCGCTTCGAGAAGTACGGCCCGGTGTCGTGGTCGGGCTCGCTGCAGGACAACATCGTCACCCTGGTCGGACCCGAGGCCGTGGAATGTGCATGGATGAACCGGGAGAAGGCGTTCTCCAGTGAGCAGGGCTGGGAACCGATGATCGGCCCGTTCTTCCGTCGCGGCATCATGCTCATGGATTTCGGCGAGCACATGCATCATCGCCGTATTCTCCAGCAAGCCTTCGCCAAGCCGCGATTGCTGGGCTACCTCGATCTGATGACCCCGCACATCGAGAAGACGCTCGCCAATTGGGATGTGGGTCAAGGATTTCCGATGTACACACAAACCAAGGAGCTGCTGCTCTCGCTGGCGTCGGAGGTGTTCGTCGGATCGACCCTCGAGGGGGCCGAGAACCGGCGCCTCGAAGTCGCCTTCGAGGCCGCCGTACGCGGCGGGCAGGCGATCATCCGGGCAGACGTCGGCAACTTCACCTGGGCCCGCGGCCTCCGCGGTCGTGAGACCCTGCAGGAGTACTTCCGGTCCGAGATCGGCTCGCGCCGAAGCGATCCCGGCGACGATCTGTTCAGCGTGCTGTGCCACAGCGAGGACGACGAGGGCAATACCTTCACCGATGAGGACGTCGTCAACCACATGATCTTCGTCATGATGGCCGCACACGACACCTCGACCATCGCCCTGTCGATGATGGCGCACTATCTGGGGCGCAATCCTCAATGGCAGCAACGACTTCGGGATGAGTCGCTGGCGTTGGGCAAGGCAACCCTCGACTACGACGACCAGGACAAGCTGCCCAGCCTCGACCTCGCGTTCAAGGAGACCCTGCGCATCAATGCGCCCGTCGGCATGCTCTTCCGCAAGACCATCACCGACACCGACATCCTCGGCCACTTCGTCCCCGCCGGTACCGTCATCGCGATCCACCCGTGGGCGACGATGCTTCGCGAGGAATGGTGGCCCAATCCAACCGTCTGGGATCCGGAACGCTTCGCCGCCGAACGCCGGGAAGACAAGGTGCACCGCTTCGCGTGGTCACCCTTCGGCGGCGGCGCCCACAAGTGCATCGGCCTCTACTTCGGCGGCATGGAAGTGAAGTCGATCATGCATCAGTTGCTGCTCAACTTCGAATGGTCGGTCCCCGCCGATTACCGACTCAGTCTCGAATACGGAACGGGCCCAACCCCTGCCGACGGCCTGCCGATCGACATGCGACGACGGTAGGACTGCGTCGACGATAAGCCGACCCGTCACCGCGAAGCGCTGTGCACCCATTCGGCAAAACCGTTGGGCGCGCGCGAATATCGACGCGCGGAGGTGCTGACGATACCGCGGGCGGTGGCCACCGTGATCGCACCGAGCACGCCGGCCGCCGCAACCAGTGCCCGGTCCTCGCCGGTGGCCAGTGGTTCGAAACCTCCGATCGCGCGGTAGATGTCGCCGCGAATGCCCAGGTTGGCACCGTAGATCTGGGAGTGCCCGGACTCTACCGGATGGGCGAGATGCCAGCGAGTTCGCTGATGCGGTGTCAGGGGAGCTTCGTCGGGCGTGACCAGTCCCGCGACAAGATCTGCACCGGCCGAAGCGAGTTCGGCATGCGCGATCAGCCAGTCATGCGGGACCGCAGAATCGGCGTCGGTATTCGCGATCCAGTGATTGGCGAGTTCGCTGTCTCCGACGCTGCCCAGCGCCGCGGTGACGCCGAGATGGCGTGCCCCTCCGACAGTCCCGGCGTCGCATTCCACCAGCCGGGCACCATGTCGATGAGCGATCGCGGCAGTCCCGTCGTCGCATCGATCGAGCACCACGGTGACACTGACGGCCATCGGAGCACGCTTGGATACGAGTTCGTCCCGACACCTCGCGATCATGCTCAGACAGCGATCGATGAGACCTTCCTCGTTTCGGGCAGGCACCACAACATGGATGTGCGTCAGTTGGGTGTTCATGGCATCGACGACGGGGAGGAGCGGTGCCGCCAGAGACCGAGGAGATAGTCGGGGTCATGGGCTGCGTCGACGATCTCCAGATGGGAGGTGCTGTCGATGGCGGCGTGTACGGCGGCACCGTCGAGGGGCCACCCACGGATCGGGTGGCTCCAATGACAGGCGACGAGATATCCTCCAGGACTGAGGATTTGCTGAATGACAGACAACGTCCGCGCGAGCTGTGACGCACTCAGGTAGTAGCCCACTTCGGACAGGACCACGAGATCGTAGGGGCCCGTCGGGAGATGATCGGGTGCCCATCCCTCCGAGACGGTGACGTTTCGGTGCTCGGAAGTACGTCGACGGGCTGCCTCGACGGCGGCCGGCGCAGGATCGATGGCATCGACATAATCGCACATGTCGGCCAGGTCTCCCGCCAACGCTCCCACCGAACAGCCGATTTCGAGGACGCGGTGGGGTCGTGGCAGGTCGTCGAGCAAGGCCAGGGTGGCACGGCGTTTGGCGACTTCGTAACCGGAGGACACCCGCCATGGATCCCGGTGCCGACGATGCAACTCGTCGAAGGCCGAGACATCGGTGGGCGTCGGATCGAGGATGACGACCTCGAAGTCGCGGTCGAAATGATCGAGTACGTGAGCGGGAAGGATCGGAGTATCGCCCGGCTCGTCGGAGAGCCGCCGAACTTGGGAGACATGGCAGGAGATACCCGATTGCTTTGCTGAGTGTTCTGCCGCCGACAGTCGATGTATCGCCACTCCGGTACGGGGCAGTTGTTCGGGTGTTCCCCAGTGCCAGAACCAGATCGGGTACTCGCCGAGCACGCACCCGGCACGCGCCGCTGCGGCGGCGGCCGCCATGCCTGCCGCCACGTGATCGGGATGACCGTCGTGTCGCCACGGTGCCACGATGAGGGTGCTGCCGCCCATGCACATGACGGCGTCGACGATCGCCGCGGTGAGGTCTGCCCGATACGCGTCAACGCGTCCGTCAGGAAAGCCGAGTGCGGTCAGATCGATCGTTGCGCCCGTGTCACTTTCAAGGGCTGCCAGAGCACTGCGCATCTCGTTCTGTCGACGCAGGCCCAGAGCCGCCGGACTGATCGTGTTCGAACTGGGATGCGACGCCTCACCCCAGGTGGCCAGGATGACGGTGACGGTGGCTCCTGAGCTCAGGGCACGGTGGATGAGACCACCGCAACCAAGGACTTCGTCGTCGGGATGCGCGGCCACCACGACCATATTCCGGTATTTCTCGATATCGAGGACCAGCTGCGACGACGAGGCAAAGTGGTTGCGCCAGTGAACTTCCAGCGTCCCGGGGTCCGCTGGATCAAAGTCCTCGGCGGTCGTCATATCACCAGGCCCCGTCCGTCGGCGACCGCCTGCCCCAGCGCCGCGGCATCACGGTCGGCATGCTCCTGCTGCAGGTAGACGCTCAGATCTGCGACCAGCGCCGCGTAGCGGGCGTCATGTACCGCAGGCCCGGGCCCCATCGCATGAGCGGCCCGTGTCATGACCTCCTCGGCGACACCGCGCATCCCACGGCGAACATGCCAGGCCAGTACCGCACCGTCGGTGTCGTCGGCTTCGACACGGGCCGCCGCGTCGTTCAAGACGCAGCGGCCCCGATGCAGTGCCTCGTCGACAGCGCCCAGATGCATCCTGCCTATCTGATCCAGATCGTCACGGTCACTGCGTCTTCGGAGGACTCTACCGATGCCGACCGCGCCGCCGAACCACACCGCCGCGACCCGAATCCCCCCGGTCGCAAATCCGGCTCGTGTGAGGTACCAGCCATCCCCGCCCACCGGTATCGCCGCGGCTGACTCACAATGGATACTCGGCGATGCCACCGCGGTGAGGCCTCGCGCCACCCATGCTTCGGTGCCGACGGCGATTCGCGGATCGGTCAGGTCGATCGCAAACAGCCGCCTCGTGTCGGGCGAGGTCCAGGCCGTGACCAACGCGCGGTCGAGACGGTCCGCCAGAGAGCACCACGGCTTGATGCCGGAGAGCTCCCATCGATTGCCGGAATGATTCGCGTACAAGCGTTCTGGTCCTTCGGCAGCGTAGACACCCCAGCGCAGGCCATCGGCATCGAGGGCCACCGGGGAGTGGGCCTCGTCGAGGATCGTGAGCGCGTCAAGGTGTGGTTCGAGTACTCGGGCGACGGTGAGATCGATTGCCGCCACGGTGGCGAGCAGCGACCAGCGGGAGACCTCATTCGCGTGTGCTCGTGTTGCGCGGCCCAGCTCACACAGATGCTCGAGGATGGTGTTCACGGGCACCGGAACGTCGTCGACCAACGCCCTGAGGCAGTCGAGGCTCTCGCCGTCCGGCGGATCACCGGCAAGCACCACCGGCTCAAGACGCTCAGGCTGGACGGTCATGCCGCACCGTGGATCGACGATCGGACCGTGGTTCGACGTCGGAGGGTGCCGACCGTTGATGTTTCGTGGACCTCAAGAAAGTCACCTACCGCCGATGTCGGTTCAGCTGTGGCGCTCCCCGAGGCTGGAGGAACACTTCTGTGGCAGTCGCCACCTGATCATGATAGCCCGGCTACCACCGTCGGCGTGGTGAGGGCAATCGTGCGAGGCGAGACGAGACCGCACAGGGATGCGGTGCAACGAGTGTCGTCGATCTTCTGCCGCTGCCCGAGCTGATGGGCCGCTTCGGTGACCTCGCGTATGACGTTGTCGAGATGAACCCGTCCGACCGGAACAGCTGGGATCGCCACGCGGCAGCGCAAAGGCTGCCCATCCGCCGCTGCCTCGACGGCAATCCGGACGCTGTTCGCGGTGCATGCGGGAGCACCTCGGCTGGGGTGTGTTCACGCTGCTGCGACGCTGATCTGACGGTCAGTGGGTGGGGGGTGCCGCCTGGTGCACCCCCGCGCACGCCGTCACACCATTGCCTGTTGCCCCTGGTCCTGATTAGGTATGGAAATAGGACGTATCAGGCGTCGTCAGCTGGGAGAGGCTCGCGCATGACCGGTTCGATGAGTACGGCCCCGACGATTCCTGCCGTATTCGATGACGTCGTCGAGCGCACTCCAGACGCGCCGTTTCTGGTGACCAACGAACGCACCTGGACATACCGCGAGGTCGCCGACGCCGCCGACAGCCTCGCACGAAGCCTCAACACCATCGGGGTGAGCCGTGGTGATCGCATCGCGATCGCAGCGCCCAACGGTCCGGAATGGATCCTGACCCTGATTGCCGCCACCCGACTCAGTGCGACGGTGGTGGCCCTCAACGTTCTGTACCGGGAACGCGAGCTCGACTTCATGCTCAACGAGTCCGGAGCATCGGTGCTGATCTGCTCCGACAGAACCCGAGACTTCGACTTCGCGAGGTTCCTCGAGCGTTTCCGCAATCGACTCCCCGGGGTCAAGCATTTCGTGTTTCTCGGCGACGGCGGATTCTCGACCAGCCGCACCTGGAATCACCTGATCACGGCCGCACCGAAGACCAAACAGCAGTGGGCCCCCGTGCATCCGATGACACCCGCGTTTCTGCTCTACACCTCCGGTACCACCGGAGCCCCCAAGGGCGCCATGCTCACGCACGCAAGCATTCTCGCCTCAGCTCGTGCGCAGGCGCAGCACCTGGGTCACACCGCCGACGATGCCTTCCTCGCTCACATGCCGATGAACCATGTCGGGGGTCTGACCTGCACGGTGGTCGCCGCCCTGACCATCGGCGCGCGGCTGATCCTGGTGCCGGAGTTCCATCCCCAGCATTCCCTGGAGGCGATGCTGACCCATCGCGCCACGGTCTGTCTTGGCGTGCCGACCATGTATCAGCTGATGATGGCGCACCCGAAGTTCGCCGACTCGGACCGGTCGGCAGTAGGGACCTGCGTGGTCGGTGGCGCGAATCTCGAACCGGCGCTGGGTGCCCGAGTGGCCGAAGCGTTCCCGACGGCACGACTGGCCAATCTGTACGGCCTGTCGGAGACCTCGGGCGGCGCCGTGATCTCGGGGACCGGCGACGACCTCGACACGCTGATCACGACGCTCGGTGTCCCCGTCGGGGACACCGAGGTGCGGGTCATCGATGGCGACGGCCACGACGTTGCGCCCGGCGACGACGGCGAACTCCTGATCAGCGGCAGCATCACCGCCGCTGGATACTGGCAGCGGCCCGATGCCACCGCAGCAACCTTCGGCGACGACGGGTGGGTACGTACCGGTGACATCGTCGCGCAGCGCGACGACGGCCACCTCGTGTTGCGTGGCCGTCGCAAGGAGATGTACGTCCGCGGCGGGTACAGCGTGTACCCCGCCGAGATCGAGAACCTCCTCACCTCCCATCTGCATGTCACGGCAGCGGCAGTCATCGGGATACCCGATTACAGCTTCGGTGAGGCGGGACTGGCATACGTCTCCGTCGACGAACCCGTCGACGTCGAGGAACTGTACGAGTTGTGCCGTACAAAACTCGCACCCTATAAGCAGCCCGAGGAGATCACCATCCTCGACAGGCTACCGACGACGCCGACCGGCAAGATCAACAAGTCCGAGCTCCGACGCCGGCATGCGGTGCCCGTGCGGCTGTAGCCGGTTGTCCCGGTTGTCGGGGCGTCGTCCACCGTTCACCGTCCACCACGACCATCACGGCGTGTAGGGCGTCGACCATCCCACGGGTGCGGTGATCTCCTGGTTGCTGACGCTGATCGTGCCGTCGGTGTACACGGTCATGACGCAACTCGCGGAGTCCGTCGGCGCGTAGCTCGAATTCTTCGGTAGCGGTTGGGGAATGGTGACCGTGGTCGACATCTCCCAGACCGTGTCGACGTCGGAGTCCCGACGACCGTCGCTGCTGATCGCGATCTGGAGGTCCTCGCTGATGATGGTCTTCCGGACATCCCCACCACTGAAGCGCACCGCGGCCGCCCGGTCGGCGGCGGCACCGGCGTCGATCCCGTTGTTCTGCTGATACTCCGCGGCGACCTCGTGCCGGAGCGCCGCCTCACACGCGGTGACGGACTCGGACTTCTTGGCGCCGGAGTCTCGGTGTGCAACCGCCCAGCAGACCGCTGCGATCACCACGACGACCAGCACCCCGATCGCGGCGACCACGATGCGCCGACGCCGGGGGTGCGGGTGCGGGGAGTCTGAGAGCCGGGAGTCTGAGTGCCGGTTGCTCATCCGTCGTCCCTGCTGGGCAGCTTCCATCCGAAGGTCGCGGTCGGTGGTCCGTCCTTGGCGTACAGGCGTGCCGGGCGGCCCCCGGCCGCCCGGGTGACCGGCGACCCGGTCGCGTCGGTCTGCGGTGCCAGGAGAGGCTGCACCCGTCGGTTGAATGAATCCCGCATCAGCTGCCTGCCGAGGATGGCCTCGTGGAGTTCGCGCAGTTCACTGAGGGTGTAGGGCTGCGGCAGCAGGTTGTCCGGATCCGGGCGGTCCTCGTAGCGTTCCCGAAGACTGTCGGTGGCGGCTGCAATGATCTGCGTGTGGTCGTAGAGCAACGCTTCTCCTGAGGCGAGCGCCCCGGTGGGAGTCACCGGCATCAGCTCACCGACCACATCCGTCAGCTGCGCGGCAGGCAGTGCGACGGCGTGCGCGATCGAGATCGTCCACCCCCGAGGATCTCGATCAGGGTCATCGAACACCCGCAGCAGGTGCGGGTGGATGTGATCGGGCGAGAGCCCCAGTTTGAGTTGGAGTACCTCGCCGACGGTATCGGCGACGGTGCGTCGTTCGCGGATGAATCGCCCCGGCAGCATCGCGGTGCCGTGGCCGTCGCGTTGCACGACCACGCACAGGGCCGCATCGACCACGCTGAGCACAGCGATGTCGACGGCGACACTGGGTCGCGGATAGTCGGTCAATCGACTGGTTCGCGCAGCAGCCACGCCAACACCCTATGCGAGAATCTGCGCAAAGTAGTAATCTCAGAAATGCGCAAAGTCGCCTCGGTCGGACGCCGGGGCGGAGAGAAGGAGTCAGACCATGAAGTTCTCCGCCGCCCTCGATGTCGATGTCGTCGCCCACGAGACCGCCGACGAGGTGACCGTCATGCTCGAACTGCAGGCCCCCGCAGCGCCGGCCGCCGATGCGCCGCGCCCACCGACCGCACTGCAGATCGTGCTCGACCGCAGCGGCTCGATGTCCGGACCGCCGCTGGAAGGCGCCCAGAAGGCGCTGACAAGTGTTGTCGCACAGCTCGATCCGAAGGATGTGTTCGGCGTCGTGGCGTTCGACGACGCCGCGATGGTCGTGGTCCCCGCGGCACCCCTGGCCGACAAGCAGCGCGCCGTCGACGCGATCGGCGCCGTCACCCCGGGCGGTTGCACCGACCTGTCGTCGGGATACCTGCGCGGCTTGCAGGATCTGCGTCGCGCCGCCGGTGTGGCCGGGATCTCCGGCGGGACGGTCCTCGTCATCAGTGACGGCCACATCAATCGGGGTATCCGCGATCACGACGAGTTCGCGAGCGTCGCCGCCAAGGCCGCCGCCGAGGGCATCGTGACCTCCACGCTCGGTTACGGACGCGGCTACGACGAGTCGCTGCTCGAGGTGATCACCCGAGCCGGCAACGGCAATCACACCTTCGCCGATGACCCCGACGCCGCGGGCGCCGCCATCGGTGCGGAAGTGCAAGGGCTGCTGTCGAAGTCGGCCCAGGCCGTCACACTCACCGTGCGCTACGTCGAGCAGGTCAACGAACTGTCGCTGTACAACGACCTGCCCGCACACCAGACCGCCGACGGAGAGGTGATGATCGAGCTCGGCGACCTCTACGCCGAGGAAGGTCGGAAGTTGTTGCTGCGCATGGGCGTCACCGGACTCGCGGCGTTGGGTCTCGCCCAGATCGCGACCCTCGAACTGCGGTGGGTGGAGACGGCGACCCTCACCGAACACACGGTGACCCTGCCGATCTCGGTGAACGTGGTCCCCGGCGACGAGCTCGGCGACCGCATCCCCGACCCCACCGTGCAGTCGGAGAAGCTGTATCAGGAAGGGCAACAGGCGAAGCTGGAGGCGTCGCGCGCCTACGAGTCCGGCGACACCGCAGCCGGACTCGAGTACCTCGCCCGGTCGCGGGCGAGTTTCCTCGACGCAATGGACGTGGCCGGCGCGCCCCCGGTCGTCGGTGCCGCCGACGAGATCGCCTTCCTGGATCAGTTGGAGGCCGAAGTATCCACTCTGGGAGCCGGTTACGCCTCCAAGCGTTCCCGCGACTCCTACCAGCAGAGCAACCGCAAGCGGGGGCGTGGGTAGGCCGCACCGTCCTGTTGCCGACCCGCCTCCCCAACCCCCGCTGGTCGGCCCGCCTCCCCAACCCCCGCTGGTCGGCCCGCCTCCCCAGCCCCCGCTGGTCGGCCCGCCTCCCTTCCGCCAGTCGAGTAGCCTGCCGCTGGTCGAGTAGCCGACGAGCTTGCGAGTCGGCGTATCGAGACCACCATCTCGCCGGTCGAGCGGTGCGAGCCCCCAGGGCGAGCACCGAGTCGAGATCCGGTGACACGACGACGAAACCCCACCACAGCACACACCGCGAGAGGACCCACATGCCCTCACTCACCGACATTCAACTCGACCGCGCCCACGGCACCCTCCTGGGCACCGCTGTCGGCGACGCCCTCGGCGTCCCGTACGAGTTCGGCCGACGCCTCGGCCCCACCGACATCCCGGAGATGATCGGCGGCGGACTCGGCTCCTATCAGCCGGGCGAATGGAGCGACGACACCTCCATGGCCGTCGCCATCGCGACCGCCGCCGCCGAGGGTCACGACCTCACCTCCGACGCCGGACTCGACGCGGTCGCACGCCAGTTCCTGCGATGGCTCAACGACTTTCCGGGCGATTGCCCACCGGACATCGGCAACCAGACCTACGCCGTGCTGTCGGCGACGCGACGCAGGCTGCACGGCGATCCCGACGCGCCGGTCGGCGCGATCATGCGGGAGGAGTCACTGATCCACGCCGCCGAGCATCCACGTTCGGCCGGCAACGGCGCCCTCATGCGCACCGCACCCGTCGCACTCGCCCACCTCGACGACCGCACCACCCTCGCCGAGGCCGCCCGCGCCGTCGCCGGGTTGACCCACAGCGACGCACTGGCCGGTGACTCGTGCGTCATCTGGTGCGAGGCCATTCGTGTCGCCATCCGCGAGGGGCGCGTCAACATCCCCGCCGGACTCGACCTCCTGCCCTCGCAACGTCGCGAACAGTGGTCGATGTGGCTCGACGAGGCCGCCACCGGCGATCCGGCAGGGTTCGCCCCCAACGGCTTCACGGTCAGAGCGCTGCAGGCCGCGGCAGCGGCGGTCCTGCAGACACCCCACACGTCAGCGGATGCGCATCAGACTCTTGTCGAATCCCTGTATACCGCAATATGTATCGGCGACGACACCGACACCGTCGCGGCCATCGCAGGCGGATTGTTGGGAGCCCGGTGGGGTGCGAGTGCGGTGTCGGGGACCCACCGCGACGCCGTGCACGGTTGGCCGTTCGTCGACGGCGACGCGACCACCTACACCGATCTGGCAACACTGACCGACAAGGCCCTGTCAGCGACAGCACAAGAGGTGCGGTCCTGACGGCGTCCGCACGGAGTCAAGCGACGTCGGCCATCGGAACGTTCGCAGCCGCACGTAACCCAAAAATGTCGGACCCCCATGGAATGATCACACGCGGGAATGATCGAACGCAGCACCCGACGAGAGGACAACGAATCATGGAGAGCGCGAACGCACATCCCGCACCGATTCCACTGCCCACGCGTCGTCCCCGTCTCGACATCGGCTGCCTGCGCCCGGCGGAGGCACAACCGATGACCTCGGTGGCGCTCGCCGTTCAACGGGTTGCCGACGCCCGGTATGTCTACTGCGCCGCCGGCACCGACGTGGAGTGGCTCGGCCGGGTGTCCGCGCCGAGCACCCACGTCGCGATCCTCGATGCCCTCGTCGACATCCGGCGTCGGACGGTCGGGCAACCACGGTTGCGGTTCGCCGTCCAGCTGTCGGCCGGAAGCCTGCTGTGGCGCAGCAAGATCGAGATCGAGACGCTGCTTCCCGGGGTGCTTCTCGAGTTCGCAGCCCCCGCCGACGCCGCCCTGTTCCACAAGGCCCACACGCGGATCAACGCCGAAGTGGCGCCGGTGCCGCCGAGCGTCCAGGATTTCGAGCCGGTCACGGTCGCCACCGACGGATCGGTCCGAGGGTCCATCACCGGCTGGGGCTGGCTCGCCACCGACGGCATGTACGGTCTGCGCGGGTTTTCGCACTGCCGCAAGGTGATCGGGTCGAACCCGGTTCTCGTCGCAGAGCTCCGTGCGATCGACGACGCCGTGCGGGCCATCCGTCACGCACCGTTGACCATCCTCACCGACAGCCGACTGGCCGTGGCCATGGTGCGCAAATGGGCTGCGGGCATCACGGTTCTCCCCGACGGCTACATCACTGACCGTGGTAACGGTCCGGCCGGCCTCGTCCAGGCGCAGCGGCGCATCCAGACGCACCGCGACCGCATCGACATCGTGTGGCAGCCGGGCCATCGCGGTCACCTGCTGAACGAGGGTGCCGACGCCCTCGCGCGTCTCGCGTCGCGGCGACTGACGCCGGGCAACGACCTGACGAACGACGAGTACCACCGACGCGCACAAGGGTTGGCCGACGGGTTTGCCGACGCCTTCCGCGCTGAGCACGTCGGCGAATCGCGTGCCTCGTAAACCGCCACTTCGACCACAGCGCCGGGTGGTGCCGGCCGCACCTCCGCTACCGGAACCCTCGCGCCCTTTCCCGGCGGCGCACTTCATTCCCCTGCCGGGCCGGTTTCCCGAGGACGTCGTCGTCGGCCACGACGGAATGCTGTACTGCGGTGTGGACGGTGGCAGCATCGTCCAGATCGATCCGGATGGCCACACGACGCGCATCGTCGCCGACACGGGCGGCCGCCCCCTCGGACTCGAGCCGGCTCCCGACGGTCTCATCGTCTGCGACGCCTACCGGGGCCTACTGTCGGTCGACGTCGCTACGGGCGCGGTGACGACGCTCGTGTCCGAGATCGACGGTGTGCCACTGAACTTCTGCTCCAATGCCGCGCTCGCCCCCGACGGCGCGATCTGGTTCACCGAATCGTCCACACGGTTCGGTTTCGACCACTACCTCGGGGCGTTCCTCGAGCACCGCCCGTCCGGGCGGCTGCTCCGCCACGACGTCGACGGCACCACGTCGGTCATCCTGACCGACCTCGACTTCCCCAACGGCCTCGCGCTCACCCCGTCCCGCGACGCGCTGATCCTCGTCGAAACCGCCGGATACCGACTCAGCCGCGTCAACCTGAGCGACGCGCGTCGCACCATCCTCGCCGAGAACCTCCCCGGCTATCCCGACAACCTGTCACAATTCCGCGACTGGCACGCCTGGGTCGCCCTCACCAACCCGCGCAGCGCATCCCTGGACCGCTCCGGGCGACTGCCCGGCTGGATCCGCCGGATCGCATGGCGCCTACCCGACCGGCTGATGCCCGGTCCCGACGACATCGTGTGGCTTCGTTCGATCACCGCCGACGGTGAAGTCATCGACGACATCCACACTCACCGCGACGACTACGAAATGGCGACCGGCGCCGTCGAATACCGCGGATTCCTGTATGTGGCCGGGCTGCGCCGCACCGCGCTCCTGCGACTCGATCTGTCCGCTTTGGCGATCACAACCCGGCGTCCGTAAGTCGCTTCATCAGACTCACCTTGCGGGAGTGCGTATTTCGCAAGACCGCGACCCGCTCGACGAACTCGTCGTCGTCACCACCGCGGTGGTACACCTCCTGCAGGTCGGTCAGCAGGGCGACCGCGCAGTCGTAGTCGGCGGCCTTGGTGGCCTGCATGTGCGCCTCGACTCGCGACCAGCTCCGCACGCGGTCCTCGGACAACTCGGCCAGCCGCCGCTCATGGGCGGCGAGCCGCTCGCGCTCGATCCGGGCCTTCTCCCGCGCACGTTTGCGCGCCGCCGACCGTTCCCGCGTGGTGGCGAGCTGGTCGGCACGCCGCAGGAGCTCGGCGACGAGGGGCCCGGCGGGCGCGTCGACCCGCGGCAACGATTCGCGATACCGCCCCATCAACTCGAGATGCACCTGACGCTGCCCGTCACGCAGCACCCGGACCAGCAGCGCGTCCTTCTCCGTCGCGGCAAGACCTCGAACAAAGCTCTCGTACTCGTCGGTGGTGTCCTCGATGTCGGCGGAAGACTCAGCGGCGGCTCGGAGCAGATCGTCATCGACACGCAGGTAACGGGCCAGTGCACGTTGCGGCGACGTGAGGGCCCGCAGTCCGGGCGGAACAGGTGGCGTCGGCGTCGATTCGTCCTCGTCGTCGATCAGGACGCCGTTCTCTCGCACCCACCGAAACGGGCGACTCTGCGCCGCAAGCCAGCCCAGATACAGCGCCCGGAGATCACCGGCGGCGAGTTCCCCGCGGATTCCGACCATCGACGACAGCATCGCGGGTGCGTCGAGATCGTAGTCGTCGCCCTCGTCGTTGCTCGTCAGATCGATGATGACGTGCTCGTCGGTCGACCAGATATCGACCTCACCGTCGACGATGTAGCTTTCGTACGCATCAAAATCCGCCAGCGCGATCGGGATCCGAACCATCAGCCGGTGGGTACCCCAACTGGTGACGTGCAGGTGCGCGTCGTACCACAGTCCCATCAATTGCCCTGGGCTGCCCCGAAAGTCGCCGTAGTCGTACTCGTTGACGAAGCTGGTGGCGGTGATGTCCGCACGTGACGACAGCCCACGCATCTGCGCTTGCTCCTCGTCGCCGAGCGGCCGATCGATCGCGACGAACTCGTAGTACTGGTACTCACTCATCGCGGACCCACAGATTCGTCGCGAACCGCCCGGAACGTGCTGCGCATGCCCTGGTGGAAGGTGATGCGGCCGGCGATCACCGTGGGTTCGACGAACGTGACCCACCCGGCGCCGCTCGCTTCGTCGTTGTCGTCGAATCCGACCCACGTGAAGTCGACCCGCGACGGGTCACGGTCACCGGGCGGCTCCCAGTCGATTCCGCCTTCGACCGCGATGAATCCCAGCAAACCCAGGCCATGGTCGTCGAAGATGATGAACGCCGGCCCCATCAGGTCGATGGTGTCCTGGTCCCACTCGCTCATCTCGGTGATGCGCCAGGAACCCACGAGGTCGGAACGCACAAAGGGAAGGTGATCGGTCATGGTGGCCACTGTACGAGGAAGCACCGACAGAACCGGTGGCGCACGGATCGGCCTCGACGACGTGGGCCGAACACAACCGACTCGGCTGCAGTCATACGACTGCAGCCGAGTCGGAGACGAATGCACACCCGGGAACACGTGCCGCCCAACACGGGAGCGCAGGATGCGGCGCTGGACTCCCCCGACGACGAGCTCAGCTGTCCATCACAAGGACTGACAGCCGTAGGAATCCAACGACATCATCTGCGTCGAGTGATGCAGGAATCCGTTGAGAACGTTCGTGTACCTCGTACCCCGACCGCACGGAAGGGAAGACAAACCCTCGCCGCGCGACTTACCGTGGCAATCAACGGATTCGACAGATCGGGATGGACTCGCCCGTGGCGGGGTCTTCGAAACTCCTACGCACCACCGGGATTCCCTCTCTGTCATCATCAATTCTACTGAAGGTGCGCCACTTTCAGTAGGGACGAAAGTCCCTGATATACACTAGCGGCGATATCCGATGCGCCATAACGGATGTCGCCACAACGGCTCAGCCCAACATCTCCCGGATGTCGGACGCGGTGATGGCGGTACCGAACAGTTCCCCCTCGTCGATGGCCGCGTCAAACAGTGCGCGCTTTCGATCCTGCAGTGCCACAACACGTTCCTCGATGGTGTCCGAGGACACCAACCGATACACGGTGACCGGACGCTGCTGACCGATCCGATGTGCACGGTCGATGGCCTGCGCCTCGGCCGCCGGGTTCCACCACGGATCACACACGAAGCAATAGTCTGCCTCGGTCAGATTCAGACCGAATCCACCGGCCTTCAAGCTGATCAGAAACACCTGCGTTCCACCCGAGGTGAATTCGGCAATGGCAGAAGCACGTTCACGTGCCGTCTTGCTGCCGTCGAGGTAGCTGTAGGCGATCCCGGCGTCGGCGAGGTGCGCACGGACGATGGCGAGGAATCCGGTGAACTGACTGAACACCAACGCACTGTGCCCTTCGGCGATCAGCTCCGGCAGACTCTCCATCAGGAACTCGACCTTCGCCGATTCGACTCCACCGTTCGTCTCGTCGACCAGTCCGGCGTGCAGACTGAGCTGGCGCAGCAGACTCAGCGACCGGAACACCTGGAAGCGGTTCTTCTCCCAATCACCGAGCAGTCCCAACACTTTCTGGCGTTCCCGGGCCAGCCGGGTGTCATAGATCTTGCGGTGCCGGGGAGCGAGTTCCAGCATCATCGCCTGCTCCTGCTTCGCCGGCAGGTCCAGAACCACCTGGTCCTTGCGGCGGCGCAGCATGACCGGTTTCATCCGGCGGCGGAGCGTGTCCATCCGGCCCGACTCCTCACCGGACTCGATGGGTTTGCGGAAGTAGGTCTCGAAAGCCTTGGGGGACGGGAACAATCCCGGAGCGGTCACCGACAGCAGCGCCCACAGCTCCATCAGATTGTTCTCCATCGGGGTACCGGTGATCGCCAGTTTGAACGGCGCGTCCAACCGGCGGGCGCACTGGTGGGTCTTACCGGTGTGGTTCTTGATGAACTGCGCCTCGTCGAACAGCGCTCCATCCCAAGAGAATTCGCTGATGTCGTCGAACATCAACCGCAGCAACGTGTAGGAGGTGACCACGACGTTCGCGTCGCCGACCGCCTCGGCAGTCGGTATCCCCGACTTGGCCTCGGTCGCGACGATCGACGTGACCCGCAGCGAAGGGACGAAGCGTCGGGTCTCGGCCACCCAGTTCGGGACAACGCTCGTCGGCGCGATCACCAGGTAACGCACGTCGGGGTTCTTCTTGGCCGCCCGCGCCATCAACGCCAGCGTTTGCAGCGTCTTGCCCAGACCCATGTCGTCGGCCAGGATTCCGCCGAGATCGTTGTCGGCGAGGAAGCTCAGCCAGTCGAGGCCGTCCCTCTGATAGTCACGCAACGTCGCCTTCACGGTACGTGGAGTCGCCACTCGCCGAGGGGGTTTGGCCGCGGCCAGTTTGGCCATCCGGGCCTGCCACGCCTTGAGTTGCGCATCGACGACACCGAGTTCGAGCAGTTCCTCCCACAATGTCGCGTTCATCGACGACGTGTTCACCCGGTCGTTCTCGATCTCGCCGAGTTGCCGTGCCTCGGAGAGTAATTCGGACAGGCGTCGCAACTCCGGGGTGTCGACGCCGACGTAGGCGCCGTCGTCGAGGACGATGAACGACGACCCCATCGCGAGTTCGGAGATGAGCTGTCGCAATGGGATCTCCCGGTCCCCGACGGTCACCGCCACATTGAGGGCGAACCAGTCGTTGCCGGTGCCGTCCTCACCGGCACCGAATCGGATCTCCGGCGTCGCGTCCAGGTAGTGGTAGTCGGTGGCGATCCTGTTGTCGATCAGGATGTTCGGCTCCTGCTCGAGTTCCGGGAGGATCTCGGTTGTGATGAATGCCGCGTCCACCGGGCGCATATCCGCCGCCGTCCGCAGGATGTGCTCCGGGAGGTCCCCGATGCCGATCTCGTCGGCCAGGACCTGGTCGAGAAGAGTGACCGCCTCCTGCGCGCGCGGACCCGGGTGACTCACGGTTTCCGCACGCCACGAGACCCGCGCCGACATCACCCAGTGGGCGGTCGTCGTGGCCAGCAGGAGCAGCTCGGAGCGGATCGATTTCCACAGTGCCGCTTCGGCTGTCGCGTCGCGGTAGGGGATGGCGCCGATCGGTTCGTTGACGTCGAAGACGTGTCGCTTGTCGTTGACCAGGTAGCCCACACTCCAGGTGTACCGATGATGATCACCGGCATCACTGAGGGTGAGCACGGCGACCGGCCCGGTGATCGTCGGCGGCGTGAGCAGGCCGTCGTCGACGGCCACGGCGCGTCGGCGTTCGATGCGGGGCAGGAACTCCAACGCGAACTCTGGCAGATCCGATTCGGGCACGGTCACGGTGCGGACCCGGGTGGCGAACTCGACCTCGCCGAGACTCGGCACCGGCTCGGTGAACCCGGCGAGTGTCAGGGTGTCGTCGGCGATGTAGGAGAGTCCGTGCCGTTGGGGCCCGGCGGTGCCGAGTAAGGACACCATTCCGGGCTCGACGGCGGTGCCGTCGACCCGGATGACCGCACTCACCCGTGCGCCGTCGTCGTCCTTCGTCACGTCGTAATCGATTGTCGCCGAACTCAATCGGACCTTCGTGACGGAGAAGCTGCGCGTGGTCTGCGGGATCAGCGTGACCCCGGCGTCGACGGCGTTGCGCAGCGCCGGCCAGAGAGATCGCGGCGCATTCGTCAGCGACAGCGTGTCGGGATTGCTGACGTAGCTGTTGCGGTGCAGCACCTGATAGATCGTGCGCAGGGCGTCACAGTGCGCGACGTCGAGTTCGGTGTTGTGCGTGAAGAGGACGTCCTGCCAGGTCCCACCGGTCTTGATCCACTGGCCGCGCTTGCCCATCACCATCGGCCGAACGTGCAGGCCGGGTTCGGGCATGAACCGCGACGGCTCACCACGCCCGACGATCAGGGCCAGCGGCCGGCGTTCGGACTCGTTGCTGGTTGTGCCGATGACGCCACTCAGGGCGGCGCGCCAGGTCGGGGCGACCGGCGCCGGTGCCGCCTTCGCGATGATCGGGCCGGCACGCTGCGAATCCTGGATCGCGACCAGGATCAAGGTGGCCGCGTGCTTACAACGAATCCCGACCGGGCAGCTGCATCGGGTTTCCGAAAGGGTGGCCATCGATGGTGTTCCGCGGAACGTCACCGACACCTGATACTCGGCGCGGTTGGTGCCCCGGCACGTGCCGGACAAGACCAGGCCCTGGTGCGACCACCCGTATCGCCGGATCATCCCGCTGCGCCGGTACTGCATGGCACGCTGCAGCGTCGTCGCACCGAACACACGGCGGAGGTCGGCGTCGGAGGCGATCAGGACAGGTGGTGCCACGTGCCGCAGGGTACCGGGCGGCGTTGCATCGGTCCGTGGACGGTGCAACGACTTCGTCCGAGGCCCACGATCGCTGTCTTCCAGTGCTCCCGCCCGTCCTCAGTCATTCCTCGAGTAGCTCGGGCGTTAAACCGCAGGTCAGGACGATCTGTTAGCTGAGCCAGTGACTGAGGACGGGCTGGCATGCACCGGTCTACTGTGACTTTTTCGTCAACGACGACTCCTTGTGCGCCGCCTTCGCCCCGGTCTTGTCGGATTCGACGATCCAGTAGGGGTCGTCGTCGCTCGCGTTGAACTTCTGTCAGCGGACATGAAAAACTGCCCATGGGCGGTCACGAAAGTGCCCACTGACGGCCAATAAGGACTGCCCACAGGCGGTCAGGAAAGTGCCCGTTGGCGGACACGATTTTGCCCACACCTGTCTCATCCGGCGGCGCGTCTGCGCTGTGCGGGTCTCTCCCGTGGCTTCGATAGCGATGCCTAGTCGTATCGAACTCACTCACGGGAGAGACCCTTCTTGAAGTCTGACGGAGAACTCATGGACATACTCAATGCCTACGACCTGACGGGGTCGTATCGGGCTGCGGCCGAGTTGTGCGGTTGCAGCCATCACACGGTGAAACGGGCGGTTGACGACCGTGCGGCCGGGCTGGCGCCGGCGGTGCGTCGCGCCCGATTGATCGACGACTACCTGCCCCATATCGAGGGGTGGGTGCAGGACACGCACGGAAAGATCCGCGCCGACAAGGCACACGAAAAGCTTGTGGCCCTTGGCTATACAGGGAATGAACGTACCACACGGCGTGCGGTCGCGGAAGTGAAAGCCCAATGGCGCGTGGGTAATACGCGGGTGCACCGGCCGTGGGTGACCGAACCCGGTCTGTGGGTGCAGTACGACTTCGGCGACGGGCCGGTTGTTGATGGCCGCAAGGTGGTGCTACTGGTGGCATGGCTGGCGTGGTGCCGCTACCGGGTGGTGATCGCGCTGCACGACCGGACCGCGCCGAGCGTGTTCGCCGGTCTGGATCGGGTGTTCCGCATTCTCGGTGGCGCCCCGTCGTATGTGTTGACCGACAACGAGAAAACTGTCACCACCGGCCATATCGCGGGGGTGCCGGTCCGTAACCGGCAGGCGGTGTCGTTCGGCCGCTACTACGGCGTCACGGTGCTTACCTGTGAGCCGGCCGACCCGGCCACCAAGGGTGGGGTGGAGAACGCGGTGAAACTGGCCAAGGCCGATATCGTGCCGACCGACACCAACTTGCTCGACGCCTACGGGTCGTTCGCCGATGTCGTGGCCGCGTGTGAGCAGTTCATGGGTGAGGTCAATGATCGGGAGCACCGCACCACAGGGCGACGTCCGATCGAGATGCTCGCCGCCGAACGCACCCGACTGCATCCGATCCCCGATCTGCCGCACACCACCGGGTTGGGGGTGACTCGCCAGGTCCCCCGCAACACGCCGATGATTTCGTTCGACCACTGTCAATACTCTGTTCCGGCAATGCTATTGGGTCAATCGGTGTGGGTGCGTCATCACCCAGCCACCGATGAGGTGATCGTGTGCGCGCTCGATGACGGCGGACCGGCCGAGGTGGCCCGGCACCGCCGTACCACCCGCGGTACCCCGGCGATCGATGACGCCCATTTCCCCGACCATGAACCGAAAATCCCCGGCGACTACCGGATTCGGGCACGCAACGCCGACGACCACGCGTTCCTGGCGATCGGCGAGGGCGCCGGATTGTGGTTGAAAGAAGCCGCCGCCGTCGGCACCGAACGCATGCGAGAGAAGATGCGCCATGCCGTATCACTGGCCGCCTTGCATACCACTTCGGATGTGGACTGGGCGTTGGGTCATGCCGCGGTGCACGGCCGATTCGCCACCGGTGATCTCGACTCGATCCTGGCCGCCAAAGACCTCGACCCGACGCGGCACCAGGCCTCGGAGAACACCTCCCTGGCCCAAGGAACAAAGGGCTGGAACATGTTGGGCAACAACACTATCGACGGCACTGATCTCGACGAGGAGGAAACACGATGACCACAACAACGATGTTGCCTGCAGAAGTCGAAACGTTGATGCGGCAACTGCGGCTGCCGCATGCCCGCGCGATCGCCGGTGACGTGCTGGCCACCGCCCGCGCACAACGCTGGGACCCCGCCGAAGTGATCAAAGCGCTCCTCGCCGAAGAATCCGCAGGCCGCGCCCGATCGATGTTGGCCTCACGCCGCAAATCGGCGAACTTCCCGACCGGCAAGACCTTTGACGTGTGGGACGAGACCGCGTCCTCGATCCCGGTGCCCACCCAGCACGCCCTGCAAACCCTCGAATGGGTGCAGCGACGCGAGAATCTCGTGGTGTGCGGGCCCGCAGGCACCGGCAAGACGTTCTTCCTCGAAGCGCTCGGGCAGAAAGTGATCGAGGCCGGCATGCCCGTAGCATGGTTCAGTCTCGAACAACTCGGCACCCTGGTCCGCGCCCACCGCGCCGATGACACCCTTGGCAAGGCCATCGCCAAGATCGTGCGCGCCGAACTCGTCGTCATCGATGATGTTGGCCTGCTGCCGGTGGGAGCTGACGCCGCAGAAGGGCTCTACCGGGTCGTAGAAGCCGCCTACGAACGCAAATCCGTCGCTGTGTCCTCCAACCTGCACCCATCCGGTTTCGACGAGCTGATGCCCAAAACGCTCGCGACCGCGACCGTGGACCGGCTGCTGCACCACGCCCACCTCTGCCAGACCAGCGGCGACTCCGTGCGCCTGGCCCAAGCCCTGGCCGGAAAGGGGGTCACCGCGCTGAACTGACATCCCCCGGTGGCGGACCAGCGGGCAGATTCATGTCCGCCACCGGGCACCCCCTCGTGACCGCCTACGGGCAGTTTCCACGACCGCCTGCGGGCACTTCCCGCTGTCCCTTGACAAACTTCTGGCCCTCGAAGGTGAAGGGCGAGGTACGTTTCTCGCGCGCCGTGCCGTGGGTGGGTCCTTGGGAGGTATTCCATTCGACGGTGTCATTCTTCTTGAGGGACATGGATCTCAGGATTGAGCGGCGCGCCGAACCGCACCACCACTCCAATGCGTCTGTTGCCCAACCGACATGGCGATCAACGCAGAGTCACCTCCCGGTAACGGTGCTACCGCGCCCGACGCTCGCCTCATAGCCGGCTGACGGTCAAGTGTCGGACCGATCGTCGGGTGGCCAGGAGTCGTCCGGGGCCGGCGTGTCATACAGCCACATCCCGCCAAAGAAGACTCCGACTGCGACGACCAGCCCAATGCCGACTTTCCACCGCGACGTGCCCGTGGCACCCAAAGCGACCCAGCCGATCATCACAACAAATGCGACCGTGGAAATCGGGGCCCGATTCTTCGCGTTGTCGACCATACCTAGAGACTGCCCATTGACATGTGTTCCACTCCTCATGATGAGAGATGTGCCCCCAACAGACACATGACCACCGTGTCAGCTCCACGACGCTGTGGGCAGCCATGCCCGTCCCAGGGGTGCTACAGCGCAGGTCAGAGTCGACGCCGACAATTCCGGTCCGGAAAACGTGGGCGAGAATTGTCCGTTTGCCGTCGACTCTGTACCCCGGACGCCGGGCGCCGGGCGGCGCCTATCCCTCCATCCCCCGCTGCGACAGTTCGTTGGCATCGGCCCAGCCGACGATGTCGCCGCGGTTGATCGCGACGGCCAGCAGGTCGGGGAAGGCGTCGGGAGTGCACGCGAAGGCGGGCACGCCCATGGCGCCCAACGCGGCGGCGATGTCCCGGTCGAAGGACGGTGCGCCCTCGTCGGACAGCGCGAGCAGCACCACCACGGTGATGCCGTCGGCGCGCATCTGCGCGACGCGCTTGAGCATCTCGTCGCGCACGCCGCCCTCGTACAGGTCGGAGATGAGCACGAAGATGCTGTGCTCGGGGCGGGCGACGAGGCTTTGGCAGTAGGCGATGGCCCGGTTGATGTCGGTGCCGCCACCGAGGGTGGCGCCGAAGAGGACGTCGACGGGATCGTCGAGTTCGTCGGTGAGGTCGGCGACCTCGGTGTCGAAGACGACGAGGGAGGTCCGCACCGAGCGCATGGTGGCGATCACCGCACCGAAGATCGATGCGTACACAATCGATCTGGCCATCGACCCGGACTGGTCGATCGCGAGGATGATGTCCTTGCTGACCACCTGCGCTCGGCGGCCATGGCCCACGAGGCGTTCGGGCACAACGGTTTTCTGTTCGGGCAGATAGTTGTGCAGGTTGCGGCCGATGGTGGCGTTCCAGTCGATGTCCCGCAGCATCGGCCGGTTCACCCGGGCGGCGCGGTCGAGGGCGGCACCGACCGCACTGCGGGTGCGGTCGGCGATACGGCGTTCCACCTCGTCGACGACCTTGCGGACGAGCGCCCGTGCCGACGCCTTGGAACTCGCGGGGATGGCACGGCCGAGCCCGATCAGGGTGGTCACCATGTCGATGTCGGGTTCGATGCTGTCGATCAGTTCGGGTTCGGTGAGCAGGGCGTAGAGATTGAGGCGTTCGACGGCGTCGCGTTGCATCACCTGGACCACGGTGGACGGGAAGTACTCCCGGATGTCGCCGAGCCACCGCGCGACCGACGGCGCCGACTTGCCCAGTCCCCCTTTGCGAGAGCCGCCGCCGTTGGCGTCATACAGCGCGGCGAGTGCGTTGTCCATGGCGAGGTCGGCGCCGCCGAGGGCGGGGAAATCGTCGGCGGCCGGGTCGCCGAGGACGAGTCGCCACCGGCGATCGCGATCGGCCGCGGCACTGTCTGATTCAATGTTGTTGTCGGTCATGGCAATCCCAGGATTCCGGCGACGACGGCCACCGCGGGTGCGGCGAGCTCGGCGTCGAAGGTGGTGGCGATGGGGACAGGAGCGGATCGCTGCCGGTCGAGGGCGGCAGCGCGGTTGCCGATGTTGCGACGCACCGACGGCTCGAACACCCCGAAGGTCCGGCGCAGCAACGGGAGGACGTCGGTGAAGTCGTCGTCGCCGAGGCCGGTGAGCCAGCCGTCGAGGATGACGAGGAGGTCGCGATCGTGGACGAGGAGCAGGCCGCCATCGCCAAGGAAGCCGTCAATCCATTGCGCTTTGGCGGTCGGTGTCGCGCCCGTCGACAGCGCGAACTGGAGTCGTGTTGCGGCGTCGGCACTCTCGATGTGCCCTCCGTCGCGGAGGAGCCGGGTGGCGCGGCCGACGAGGAGTCCGTTGACGTCAGTGCGGTCGGCGATGGTGCGCAGTGCCCCGGTCCACCGCTGCCGGTCGTCGGTGTCGAGGAGTGCCACCACCTCGTGGACGGCGTCGAGGCGCTCCTTGAACTCCTTCGCGGCGTCGTCGTTGAGGCTGGAGATCGCGGCCGGGATGCCGACGCACACACGTGTCAGCAGCGACGACGCGACCAGGCCGAGGGCGGCGGTATCGGTGCCGCGGACGTCGCCGTAGCGTTGGGCACGCCCGAGTGCCGGGAGTGCCTCCATCAGTTGGGCGACATCATGATTGACCGCGGCGCGGTCGCGCAGTGCGGTGAGAATGGCCGGGATGACGTCGACGAGTTCGGCGAGCAATGCGGATTCGAGTGCACCGGTGACCGTGCCGAGGGACTCGCCGGTGCTCGCCTGATCGGTGACCCTCGCCGCGGCGGCCCCGTACACGGTGGTGCCCCACACCGAGGCCATCACGATGTCGATGACGTAGTCGGGGCGCCATTGCAGAATCCAGCCCTCCTTGAAGGTGCCGGTGCCGGTGACCTCGTTGGGGGTGCCCCAGTCGACGCCGAGGATCTGCAGTCGGTGTAGCAGCAGCGATTTCGCCTTGTCGGCCGTCCTGCGGAGGTCGAGGACGAGTTCTTTGGCGACCGGATCCACTTTGAGGCGAGCCGTTTTCGCGGTGGCGGTGACGTCGGCCTGCAGGGGGACGACGGGGGCGTCGTCGGGGACGGCACCGAGCCGTTCACCGATGACGGCTTCGCGGTGCATGAGGTCGGCGAGGGCGGTGTCGCCGTGGCACATGACCGACAGGGTGGCCTCGTTGATCTCGGCGAGGCCGGCGAGGGGTCTGCGCCGCAGCACGGCGAGCGTCTCGGCGAGGCGCGCGGTTTCGATGATGTGCGCCGAGGACACATCGATGTCCTTGTCGCGCAACAGGTTGGCCTGGTGGATGAGCCAGCGGACGATGACGTCGTCGTCGGTGGTGAACAGGTGGTGATACCAGCCGGGTGAGATGACGCCCGCGCCGTAACCGGAGGCGGTGGCCAGGCGGGAGTGTGTCCAGGGCACCCAGGCGAGGCGGCTGCGGAGTTTTGGTGTGCCCTTGAGGGTTCGGGTGTCGGCGGCTGCGGGTGGGAGTTTCCCGGCGAGGGCGGGTGCGTGCCAGGCACCGCAGATGACGGCGACGCGGTGCACTCCGTCGCGTTTGAGGGCCTTGCGGATCGCTTGGCGCATGTGGGCTTCGCGGCGGGCCTCGTGCCGGGCTTCGGGGTCGGAGTCGTCGGTGGCCTGCAGGAAGTCATCTTCCCGCAGCGCGGCCATCGCCTCGGTGATGGCCGCGAAACCGCCACCCTCACCCCGGGTTTCGATGACGTCGTCCCACCAGCGTTCCGGGTCGCTGTATCCGGCGGCGGTGGCGAGGGCACCGATGGGGTCGGCGCGGCGCGGATCCACTTCGCGGGGCGCGTCGATCTCACGGGAGGCGTCGGCGGTCTCTGCACGGTGGGCGAGCACCATGGAGGTGGCGAGGTCGCAGAATTCGACAGGCACCGCGTGGGCCACCGCCCAGCGCATGGCCTGCCATTCGGGGGAGAACTCGGCGAACGGCCAGAACGCGGCGCGCGACGGGTCGTCGGCGGCGTAGCCGAGCAGCGCGACCGGTGGCGCCATTCCGGGGTCGATCACCGCCGCAATGAGATCCGACGCGTCGGCCGGTCCCTCGATGACGACGACGTCGGGTTGGATGCGGTGCAGTTCACTGACAACGGCGCGCGCCGATCCCGGTCCGTGGTGGCGGATGCCGAGCACGTAGGTGCCCGGCGCCACCGTGTCGGTGGCCCCGAGAGCGGATTCGGCGGTGGTCACGGACATCGTCAGCGCAGCGACCCACGGGCAGCGCGGTAGAAGTCGGCCCAGTCATCGCGCTCTCGGACAACGCTTTCCAGGTACTCGGTCCAGACGACGGCGTCGGCGGAGGGGTCTTTGATGACGGCGCCCTGGATGCCGGCGGCGGTGTCGGCGGGGCGGAGGACGCCGTCGCCGAAGTGCGCCGACATGGCGATGCCGTGGGTGATCACCGAGATCGCCTCGGCCGTGGAGAGCGTGCCACTGGGTTGTTTGACCTTGGCGCGGCCGTCCTCGGTGACACCGGAACGCAGTTCGCGGAAGACGGTGACGACGCGCCGGATCTCCTCGGCCGCCGACGGCAACTCCGGCAGATCCAGCGACTTTCCCAGTGCCGCAACACGTTGCGTGACTATGGAGACCTCTTCGTCCGCGGTGGCCGGCAACGGCAGGACGACGGTGTTGAAGCGTCGACGCAGCGCCGAGGAGAGATCGTTGACGCCGCGGTCGCGGTCGTTGGCGGTGGCGATGACGCTGAATCCCTTGGTGGCCTGCACTTCCCGGCCGAGTTCGGGGATGGGGAGGGTCTTCTCGGACAGGATGGTGATGAGGGCGTCCTGCACGTCCGACGGGATGCGGGTGAGCTCTTCCAGGCGGGCGATCTTGCCTTCCTGCATCGCGGTCATGATCGGCGAGGGCACCAGCGCGTCGGTGGACGGTCCTTCGGCGATGAGGCGGGCGTAGTTCCAGCCGTAACGGATCGCTTCTTCCGGGGTGCCGGCGGTGCCCTGCACCAGCAACGTCGAGGTGCCGCTGATGGCGGCGGAGAGATGTTCGGACACCCAGGTTTTCGCGGTGCCCGGCACACCGAGGAGCAGCAGCGCGCGGTCGGTGGCCAGGGTCGCGACGGCGACCTCCATGAGGCGACGCGGCCCGATGTACTTGGGCGTGATCTCGGTGCCGTCATCGAGGGTGCCGCCGAGCAGGTAGGTGACCACCGCCGATGGGCTCAACAACCAGTTGGCCGGTCGGGCGGCGGTGTCGTCGCGCGCCAGTGCCGCCAGTTCGTCGGCGTAGAGCTGTTCGGCGTGCGGGCGCAGCAGGTTGTCATCGGTGGTCATGGCAGCTCCCTGATGAGGACGGATCGGATACGGAGGGCTTCGGATAGCGTTGCGCAGGGGATGGTGGCGTGCGGATGGCGTTCCCGCACAACGGTGATCATCGACTGGAAGTCGTCGGTGGCGGGCAGTCCGGTGGACATCAGGTCGAACAGGTTGAGGACGTTCCCGCGGACGACGCGGGCGTTGGCGAGCATCGAGTCCAGCAGCCGCAGTGCGTGGCGCGCCATCTGGTCCGACCACGGTGCGGGCAGCGCGTGCAGTCCGACCAGTTGCCGTTCCGCTGCGAGCGTGGGGAAGGCGCGCACCACGGCCTCGGGGTCGGCGAGGGCGATGACCCGGGCGGACGCGCCGGGATGGGTCATGAGTGCGGTGGCCCAACGTCGGTCCTCGAACGTGACGGCGGCGGAACACAGTCCCTGTGCGATCGCGGCCTCGTCGGAGTCGATTGCGGCAACGATCGTCTCGGGCGCCCGACCGAACTGCTGCTCCCAATGCAGCGGCGGGATGCGCGACAGCAGTTGCGCCAGAACATGATCCTGCAGCGCCACGCCCTTGGGTGTGGTGAGGTTGATGCCGTCACGAGCGAGCGGTGAATCCGCCGGGCCGAGCTTGTCGAGGTCGAGGCCACTGGACCGCAGCACCAAGCCCGACTCTCCCCCCACCCACTCCATAGCCCCCACCGCCGCCTGCACCAACCGCCCCCGATGCGCCGACCCGTCCACCCGATCGAGAACATCGGCCGCGACTGCCCGGACCTTCCCGCGCCGATCATCGAGTGCAGCCTCGAGGAACGTCTCGTCGTCGAGCGAGGCCCGACGAAACATGATCGGTAGCAGCAACTCCCGGTCGGTCCCCGATTCCCCGCTCCAGCCGGCGGCCAGGAGTTCACGCGCCGCACCGGGATCACGTTCACGCAACGCCGTCAGGTAGGCGACACGTTCGGCGGGTTCGCCGTGCGTCCACGCTGACGGATCGGGCGGAGCGCTCACGAGGGATGAATCATCGAGCACTGCTTTGAGTTCCGGCGCCTGGTACGCGAGCCAGCGCCCGCGAGGTCCGACGATGGTGGAGATCGCCGGTCGCAACGTTGCTTGCCGCGCGGTCCGCGACAGCAGGTACGGCAGAAGTGTCGCGGGGGGTCGTAACCCCGAGTCGGCCAGCAGGGTCAGACACCACTCGGCCATCCGCGGCGTCATCTCCATGGCACGGACGGCATAGGTGGACACCAATTGCGGCATGGCCCCGCGCGGATCATCCGGCGCCACCGGAATCGGCTCCGCTGACACCGACTCTGGTCCGCAGGCGGCACGGGCCGCGGCGGTGAGCGACGCCATCTGCAGAGCAAGGTCGGCCGGATCACCTTGCGCTGCATCAGAATCCGGCAGGTGCACCGCGATGACCGGATCGGCTCCCGCCGCAGTGACCGGTCGACTGCGCACGCCGACCAGCGCCGCGGAGACCACCTCGTCCCAGGTGCTCACAGCGCGATCACCTCACCGTCGCAGATCACCGACGCGACGTCGAGGCCACCTGGTCCGAGTTCCCCGAACGCCGAGATCCGCCGGCCACCGGTGACGGCGAGCAACAGCGGCCAGGCGTCGCCGATCTCGGCAACCGGGATGGCCGAGCCGGTGGCATCGATGAGTGCGGGCGTGTCGGACGCGGTTCGCCCGAGGCGGCCGCAGATGAGCACGGGCCAACTCAACGCCCACGGATCGTCGGCGATCGCGCGGGCACGGGCGCGTCGGGCATCGGCAATCGTCATCGGCTGCACCGTGTCCAGCGGGTCGAGATGCGGGGGCAGCTGCTCGGATGGGGGTGTCGAGTCGTCGTAGAGGCAGCGCAGTGCGGGCGTGCCCGGGTAGAAGTGCATGGTGGTGGCGATCGTGGCGCCGGGGACAGGTCGTACCGGCAGGGTGGCCCCGGTGGGTGCGTAGTCGAGCAGCATGCCGAAGCGAGAAGTGCCGGCACCCCACACCCAGGTGCGGCGGCTCTGGAGGTGATCTTCGTCGGTGTCGCGGCGACCGAGGCAGAGCCACAGGTCGGTGATGCCGTCGGTGGCGAGGACGTCGGCCTTGGCGACCGGGTAGCCGACGTGGCGTCGGACGGTGGCGGCGAGGTCGTCGGGCAGTTGGTCGATGCGCTGGTGCGCGGTGGTCAGTGACCAGAGGCGGCCGTAGTCCTCGAGGAGCCGGCCGGGCCAGTCGACGGCGTCGTCGTCACCTCCGTAGAACAGGCCGGGGAGTCGGCGGATTCTGGCGGCGAGTCCGGGCGCCTGGGCGTCGACGAGGCGCGCAGCGACGGCGTCGAAGCGGCTGTAGGCGTCGGCCTCCGATCCGGCGAGGCCGTGACCGACCTGATCGGTGAGCCAGAGTTGGAGTTCATCGATGCCGCCGCGGACGCGGTCGACGCGTTGCGCGGCGGTCTTCGCGGCGCGTTCGGGGTCCTTGGGTGCGGCCGGCTCCGCGGTCTTCTTCTCGGCTCGTTCCACGCGTCCGGCGAGCCAGGTCGCGGCGTAATCGGACGGTTCGGGAGCGTCGGGTACCTCGTGCTGCGCCCACAGCAGCAGCAGGCCGAGGGCGTGTTTGCAGGGGAACTTCCGCGATGGGCACGAACATTTGTACGCGGGTGACGCGAGCTCGACGATGGTCTGATACGGCGTCTTCCCGCTGCCCTTGCACAGGCCCCAGACCAGCAGGTCGGTGGCGCCCAGATCGGTCCATGGGGTCGGTGTGGCGAGCTTCTGCCCTGCCGTGGCCGATGACGCGTCGGGCGCCGAACCCAGCACCTGATCGGTCGTCCAGCGGTCCCCCATGGGTTTCACACAACCACATCCACCCGATATCCGTCGTCGGGAAACCCCGGCAGACGGCCGCGGAGCAGTGGTGACGGTGACCCCATCGCGTGGGCACGCGTCGACCAGGGTGTTGATCGGGCGCAGCAACTGCCGGTCCATCGGGTGTGACGATGACCCCGCCCGCCCCTGATGTCACGCCCCGCCGATGACGGGCACCGTCACCGTCTGCCCGTCACCCGCGGGAATCGCCACCGGTAGCGAGTCCTGGCCGCCCCGATAGTTGGTCGATCCTCCCGATATCACCAGGCGTAGCCGATGCCCGGTCTCGAAGCGGTGCACGATGGCGGGCATGGTGACGGTGACCGGCCGCGAGGGATCAGCAATACGTGCCGGCGCCACCAGATTCCCGACCGTCGTCGCGTTGCCGACCGCGTCCACGTCGACGATCCGGAGAAACAGCACGAGTTGCCTCTCGGCGGGCATGTTCACCGGGACCGTGGTACTCACCCGCACCGCGACGCGTGGCGAACCGACCACGTCGAGCGGTTGCGCCAGTGCCGCGGAATCCCACATTGCGGCGGTTCCCGGCACATCCCGTTCCGGCACGCTGATCAAGCCGAGCGAATCGGGATGGTCGTGGGTGGTCGGCAGACCCCACGGAGGTGTGACGAACCGCGCGGTGCCCGGACGCGTACGCACCCCCTGGGTCGCCAGCCGATCGGTGGACGAGAGCCGATAGGTCAGTGCCGATCCCACATCGGCGGAGTCGGCGTAGGCGTAGGCGGGCTCGGTGTCACCGTCGACGCGGATCCAGTTGCGGAAGTAGGAGAATCGCGGTCCCGGCGATGCCGTTGTTCCCCGGAGGTGGTGATCCATCCACGCCACGATCCTGCGCGTGACGTACTGGGTGGCGGGATCGGGGGCGTTCTCGACGTAATCTCCGGTCTCCGGCAGAGCGGAATGACCACCGCTCATCCAGATCATGTGGGTGTCGACGCCCCGCGAGGTCAGCCCACGATAGGTGGCGACGGCCTCGTTCAGATTGAACAAGGTGTCACTCTGGCCCTGGAGGAGCAGCGTGGGGATGCGAATCCGATCGAGATAACTTGCCACCGACCCGGCCCGCAGCCGTGCCACCACGTCCGGCGTGACGACACCCGTCGTCACCGCCTGCGTCACCGCGGTGCAGATCTGCGTCGGGTAGTTGGGGCAGCCGGTCAGTCGCGTCGGGTCGACGTCGCCATGGGCGAACCCCGACGCCACGCCCGCGAAGACAAGGGACGCATCCCAATTGGTCTTCGGCGCTCCGGGGACCCGGGTCGAGACGCCCACTGTCTGGCCGGTGTTGTTGGGCGCCAGCGAGTAGGACAGATCATTCCACGTGGCCATCGGGGTGATGGTGTCGATCCGCGAATCCATCGCCGCGGCGGCGAATTGGACTTGTCCCCCGTAGGAACCGCCGACCATGCCGACCCGCGGGTCATTCGGATGCGCGCGGCCGTCATGCGCCACCGCGTCGCGCATCACCACATCCAGGGCGGGCGCACGCTGGGTGTGTGCGGCATCGAGGTAGGCGTTGGCCTTTCCGCCGAGATAGTCGACGAGGTGTGCGGCGGCTCGGCCATCCGGATCGGGGGTGTCAAAGCTGATGCGGCATCCCGATCCGCCGAAGCCGAGTCCCGAGTACGCCAGCACCACATAGCCGCGGCGCGTGAACATCTCGGCCATCGGCTTCAGGTCATTCTTGGAGCCGCCGAAACCATTGGTGGTCAGGATCGCCGGCGCGCGGTGCGCCGAGTCCACCCCGGCGGGGACGTAGACGTCGGCGACGACGTCGCAGGGCGCACCGTCCTCACCGGTCGCCTCGAAGTGCCTGGTACTCACCGAATGGTTCGGTGTATCGCCGAATGCGATCGGGGTCAGCGCACCACCTGCAAGAGCCGGACCGACGGTCCCCACAGCCACACCCAACGCCAGTCCCAGGGCGGCCGTCCGACGGCTGCGTCGTCTCATGACACCTCCACCACGTGGTTGTTCACCGCAGACCGCCTGCGACCCTGACGTGGTACTGATGACTGTGCGCGATGTGGAGGGCGAGCACAATGAGTTTGGGTTTTCGGGTCGGTGTGCCCGGTATGCGGGTGCGGGTGTCGACGCGGGGCGTCCGCGCGTCGGTCGGGCCGCGGATAGCGCGCGTCCACGTGGGTACGGGTCGTACACGCGTGTCGAGCGGGATGGGGCCGTTCTACGCGTCGACGGCGCTGAGCCGCAGCCGCGGCGTGAGTCGAGGACGGTCGTCGACGACGCGGAGCGGCGGGCCGTCGCCGACCCAGCTCGCACGGGCACAGCGCGCCGCGCAACGCGCACAGCAGGAGGCCGAGCGTAACGCCGCCATCGAGCAGCTTCGGCAGTTGCGTCGTGACACCACACGCGCACATCTGGAGCGGTTCGCGATCTCCTCCGCGCCGATCATTCCGCCGCCGCCGCCGATCCCGGCGGAAGCCGTTCGCGCACAGGCCTACTCGATCTACCAGCAAGGGCTCGGGCTATTTGCACGCAAGGAGAAGGAACGCGCCCGCGTTCAGGCCGATGCCGCGGTCGCGGCCTACGTCGACAGCGAGTCACGGCGCCTGGCCGGGATCCACGCCGAGCTGTGCGACGGAGCCGATGCGTGGTGGACGGCATTGTGCGCCAACGATGAACAGACTGTGTGCGATGCGGTCAATGCCGCGTTTGCGGATAACCCCGCAGCCGGATGCGCTGTCGGCGTCGACGGTGCGTCGTTGTCGGTGATCATGCGGCTGCAGGATCTCGACACCTTGCCCGATCAGATGCCGTCGACCACAGCCGCCGGACGGCCCACCCTCAAGGCGATGCCCAAACGGGAGCGGATGCTGTGGTGGATGCACATCCTCGCCTCGAATCTCGCGGCCACGGTGCTCGAGGCGCTGGCCACCGCACCGTCGATCACCGAGGTGAACGCGGCGGTTATCACCCGGATGCCCGATACTCATCGGCTCGGCTTGGTGGCCTACGGTTCGTGGTCGAGGACCGCCATCGAGCGCGGCCCGTGGGGGTGCGCTGACGACGCGTGGCGGATCCTCGACATCGGCACCGACGTACAGTGCAGTATTCGGACGACCGCCTCGGGCAACATCTCCTCGGTCGTCAAGCCGTTGCCGCTCGACGAGCTCCCCGGTGTCGCAACCCTTCTCGCCAACTGCGACGACGACGGAGATGCGGCACTGGCAGATCTGGATGCAGATCTCGCGAGCAGCACGCCGGTCTCCGAGCCCGACCCTCCGAATCCCTTCCGGCTCGCGCCCTTTGACCACTGGTTGCAGACGCGTGCGGCACCGCCCCCGGCCGCTCCCCCAGCCCCCACCCCGATTCGGCCGGCGCCGATCGCCGAACCCACGCCGTCGCCCACACCCGTCACTGCGACCCCGCAATCCCCTGCCCCACAGTCCCCTGCCCCACGACCTCCCGCGCCGCAACATCCTGTCCCTGTCGGGGACGACCTGAGCGCGGGCCAGTCCGTCGTGATCGGTGACGCCGCCGCGATCCCGCTCCGCATCACCTTCACCACCGCGGGCGCCGATTCCGATCTGGTTTTCCTTCTCCTCGACCGCGATGACAAGGTGCTCGACGACAATGCCATGATCTTCTACAACCAGCCCGTCGGCGACGGTGTCACCTTGATCAGTAAGCAGCACACTGGTTCGGCCACAGTCGAATTGGCGGTGGTCCGGCCTGGCGAGGTGGGGCCGAGTGTCGCGAAGGTGTTGGTCGCCGCGAGCATCGACGCCGCCTCCGGGGCGACGTTCGACTCACTTGGGCTGTGCCACATCCGGATCGGCGCCGAGAATCAATGCTGGTCATTCACACCGAGTCCGGAACCGCAGGTTCGGGCTCTCATCCTCGTGGAGATCTATCTGTATCGCCCGCCCGACGCCGGAGCACGGTGGAAACTGCGCGCGCTCGGACAGGGATGGGACGATGGGCTGGCGGCGTTGGCTCGTGCATACGGCGTCAACGTCGACGGGTGAGACACGAGCCAGCGCAGCCACCTAACTGTGCGCGTTGTAAATCGCCTCTGCCAGTTCGACTTTGATGTTCTGGAACTCCGGGGTGGCGATCACGTCGGGTGAGCGGACACCATCCGGAGAGTCACCGGGCAGTTCGATTCGGCGGTCGATGGTCACCCGCCCGGGGCGGGCACACATCACCAGCACCCGCGTCGACAGGAACACCGCCTCCTCCACCGAATGCGTGACAAAGATGATCGTCTTGCGTTCTCGTCGCCACAGATTGAGCAACTCCACCTGCAGGCGTTCACGGGTGAGCGGGTCGAGCGCACCGTAGGGCTCGTCCATCAGGATGACCCGCGGATCGTTCACCAGGACGCGGGCGATCTGCGCGCGTTGCTGCATACCACCGGACAGTTCGTACGGTCGTCGACTGCCGAAGCCGCCGAGCCCGACGGTTTCGAGCATCTCGGTGGCCTTCTGGGCCCGTTCGGCTTTCGGCATTCCCCTGGCTTTGAGTCCGAATTCGACGTTGTGCTGCACCGACAGCCATGGATAGAGCGTCGGAGCCTGGAACACCACGCCTCGTTCGGGTGCCGGACCGCGGATATGGCGCCCGCCGATCATCACAGTGCCCTCGGTGGGTTCGAGGAATCCGGCGATGATCTGCAGCAGCGTGGTCTTGCCGCAGCCGGACGGTCCCACCAGGCAGACGAATTCGCCCGGATCGATGGTGAGGTCCATCGGGGAGAGCGCGACCACCTGGTCGTCGCCGGAGCCGTAAGTCTGGCCGACCGACGTCAGGGTGAGCCGGTCGGAAAGGTCTGCGCCCGTCTCGTTGTCGGGGTTCGTCACGGGTTCGGTCATTGGCCCGCCACCTCCTTGATCGCGGCGGCGTACACCGCATTGTCGTAAACCTGCTGCGGGCTGACACCGTCGACCTCACCTTGATCCTTGAGGAACGACGCGGTGTCGAACAACGAACGGGCAAGTCCCCCACCGAACCAGCGAGGTTCAGCCTGCTCTTTGGCGGTCAGGTAGATGTAGCCCTTGAGTTGGGTGCGTACCTGATCCGGTGTGACGCCGAGCTGACCGGAGATCCTCGCGACGGCTTCCTCCGGGTTCTGCGTGATCTGCTGGACTGCCCAGTCCTGCGCCATCGTCCACAGTCGCATCGCGGCCGGATTCTCCTTCACGAAATCGGTTCGCGCACCGGACAGATCGAAGGTGGGGCTGCCGGCGTCGGCGGTGTCCTTCGCGGTCATGATGACGTGGCCGTCGCGGGTCAGCTCCGACAGCGTCGGTTCCCAGATCCATGCGGCATCGATCTGTCCGCCCTGCCAGGCCCCGAGAATCGCACTGGGTTCGAGGTTGATGACGGTGACCTCGGAGGTCAAACCCGCCTTGGTCAGGGCCGCCATCAGGCTCAGATGCGAAGTGGAACCGAACGGGACCCCGATCTTCTTGCCACGCAGCTGATCGACCGAGGTGATCGAGGGATCGCGGACCACCAGTGACTCGGCGCCACCGATGACGTCCTGAATCCACACCACCGACACCGGCAGGTTCAGCGGCGCCGACAGGGCCTTGGCGGCCGGTGCCGAACCGAAGAGCCCCAGGTCGAGTGAGTTGGCACCGAAGGCCCGCACCACGTCGGCGCCCGAGGAGAACTGGGTCCAGGCGATGTCGGCGTTCGGCATGCACTTGCCGAGGATGTCGGAGTCCTTGACAACGAGGTCGCCGTTGGGGATCTGTTGGTAGCCGATGCGGATGGTGCCGGTGATCGACTGGTCCGGCGTGACCGGGCAGGACACCTCGGTGATGAGTGATCGACTTTGTTCTCCGCGACCGGATTCGACGATGCAGCCGCTGGTCGAGATCGCCACCGCGGCGCACAGGCCGACGACGGCAAGTGACCGTCGCAGCCGCCGCGGTCCGCGGTGCGGATCGGGTGTGGGGTTCATACCTTTCCCTTCCACGGCGCCACCAGGATGCCGATCCACTTGAGGATCGAATCGAGGACGAGGGCGGTGATTCCGATGACGATGATGCAGGCGATGACCAGCGGCGTGCGAAGCTGGGTGCCGGCGATGTAGGCGAGTCCTCCGATGCCGGGGATGCCGTTGTTGAGTTCCGCGGCAACGACTGTCGTCCAGGCGAATCCGACGGCCAGACGAATGCCACCGATGATGTCGGGGGCTGTCGCGGGGAGGATGACTCCGCGGATCACCTGTCCGCGTGAGGCGCCGAGGCTGCGCGCCGCGTTGAGGTAGTCGGCCTTGACGCCGTGGATACCACTCATCGTGGCCACCGTGACCGCAGGGAAGGCGGCCAGGAACAGCAACCAGATCTTGGAGGTGTCGCCGATGCCGAACCAGACGATGAGCAGGCTGAAGTACCCCAGCGGCGGTAGCGCGCGGAGGAAGTTGAGGTATGGATCTACCGTGGTGGCAATGACTTTCGAGGTACCCATCGCGATTCCCAGCGCGATGCCGACGATGATTGCCAGTCCGACTCCGGCGAAGATGCGCTGCAGGCTTGCGATGAGGTGTTCCCACAGGAAGTAGTTCTGTTCGCCGAGCACCTCTCGCGGCACACCGGGTGCCACCTGATGCCAGGTGTTGGCGCGCACGAACGCATCCCACACCGCTCCCGGTCCGGGCAGGTACAGCGGTTTGATGACGCCGGCGGCGGTGACTGTCCACCACAGCAGGACGAACACCACCAGGGCGGCGATCCGGATTCCCCAGTGCCGCAATGTTGATGATGAGGGCGTGAGACGGCTGGTGATGGCGCTTGTCATACCGCCGCCGTTCGATGAACCCGTTGAGCGCTGGTCTGATCACGCGCCAGCAGCAGCATGGAATCGACGTTGACGTGCGCCGGGCGGGTGGCCACCCAGGTGACGGCGTCGGCGACGTCGTCGGCCGACAACGGGGTGAGTCCGTCGTAGACGGCGGCGGCACGGTCGGTGTCGCCGCCGAATCTGTTGATGGAGAATTCCGTCTCCACCATACCCGGGTCGATCTCGCAGACCCGTACCGGTTCGCCGAGTAGTTCCAGTCGCAGCACCCGCGTCAGTGCGCGCACCGCGTGCTTGGCGGCGTTGTACCCGCCGCCGCCGAGATACGGTTCGACGGCGGCGATCGAGCCGATGGTGACGACAGTGGCGCACGCCGACGACCGCAGCAGCGGCAGCAGTCCCCGGGTGACGCGTAAGACGCCGAGCACGTTCATGTCGAACATGGCCTGCCAGTCGGCGTCCACGGATTCGGCGATCGAGTCGGTGCCGATCGCGCCTCCGGCGTTGTTGACGAGGACGTCGGCACGGTCGAGGTCGGCACAGAAGGTGATGACCGAGCCGGGATCGGTGACGTCGAGGTGGCGGACGATCACCTCGCAGTTCGGGTGGTCGGCGCGGATCTTGCCGGCGAGGTCGTCGAGGCGCTCAACGCGCCGTGCGCCGAGGAGCAGGTCAAAGCCCGCATCGGCGAGCTGAGCGGCGGTCGCGGCACCGATCCCGCTGCTGGCGCCGGTGATGACCGCCCGTGGCCGGATGTCGGTGGAGTCGGACTGGTGTGCCATGAGGCGATTCCCCCTTCGTGTGGTGATGCGTCGTCTGTCTGCGGCGGCGATCGCCGCGTCGTGAACTCAGACTGTCGAAGATCTGGAGCCCCGAGAAGGTCCACTGGTACGGAGTTTGACGGTGCCAGATGTAACCGGATGGACTCGTCGAACACCATTTGTGACGGCGTCACCAGCCCAAACCGTCTCAGGCTTCGGGCGCGAGGAACGCCGTGTTGTGCACGTCACCCCAACTGGCACTGTCAGTTGGCCCATTTCTGGCCCTTTTGCCAAGGCCAAGCTCTTGCGACGGTGGTGTCAGGCCGGCGACTACCGCGACGTTGCCACACCCGATTCACGGAGGAGCACACATCATGCCCGCACCACAGAACCCCCACGCCGCGCAGATCTACGCGGCCGATCGCGCCCACGTCTTCCATTCGTGGTCGGCACAATCGACGCTCGATCCGATCGTCATCACCGGCGCCGAGGGCTCGCATGTCATCGACGGCGACGGTAACCGGCTGCTGGACTTCTCCTCGCAGCTCGTCTACACCAACCTGGGCCATCAGCATCCGCGCGTGGTGGAGGCGATCGCCGAGCAGGCCCGCACCTTGTGCACCATCGCGCCGGCGCATGCCAACGAGGCCCGCGCCCGCGCCGCCGAACTGATCGTCGACATCGCGCCGCAGGGATTCACCAAGGTGTTCTTCACCAACGGTGGCGCCGACGCCGTGGAGCACGCCGTGCGGATGGCGCGGCTGACCACCGGCCGCTACAAGACGTTGTCGGCGTTCCGCGGGTATCACGGTGCGACGCATCAGACCATCAATCTGACCGGCGATCCACGGCGCTGGCCCAGCGACTACGGTTCGTCGGGCGCGGTGCACTTCTTCGCGCCGTTCCTGTACCGCAGTCAGTTCCACGCCGAGACGCAGGAGCAGGAGTGCGTCCGCGCCCTGGAGCATCTGCGGTCGCTGATCGAGTTCGAGGGACCCGACAGCTTCGCCGCGCTGATCCTCGAGACCGTCCCGGGGACCGCCGGCATCATGCCACCCCCGCCCGGCTACCTTGCCGGCGTCCGCGAACTGTGCGATCGGCACGGTATCGTGATGATCCTCGATGAGGTGATGGCCGGCTTCGGACGCACCGGAAAATGGTTGGCGCTCGAGCACTTTGACGCGGTTCCCGATCTGATCACCTTCGCCAAGGGCGTCAACTCCGGATATGTACCGATGGGTGGGGTGCTGATGACCCAGCAGATCGCCGAGCAGTTCGACACCCGCCCATATCCCGGCGGGCTCACCTACTCGGGTCATCCCCTCGCCGCTGCGGCGGCCGTCGCGACCATCGAGACCATGCACGCCGAGCAGGTGGTGGAGAACGCCGCGGCGATCGGCGTCGACACCCTGGGACCCGGCCTGCGCGAACTCGCCGAGCGCCACGAGATCATCGGCGACGTACGCGGACTCGGCGTGTTCTGGGCGATCGAACTCGTCTCCGACCGCGCCACCAAAGAGCCGTTGGCGCCCTACGGCGGCAACTCCCCGGAGATGAAGGCGATCGCCGATCGGGCGCGACGCAATGGACTTCTCATGTTCCAGAACATGAATCGCTTCCATCTCACCCCGCCGTGCATCGTCTCCCCGCAGGAGACCAAGCAGGCTCTCTCGATTCTCGATGACGCACTCTGCGCAGTGTGAGACTTCCTGCGTCGGGTCGGGGATCAGGGCAGCGCTGCGGCCAGCGCCCTGATCCCCGGTTCGATCTGCTCGGTGCGCAGGGAGCTGTACCCGAGCCGCAGGTTGTGATTGCGCCAGGTTCCGGGGAAGTAGTAGCGCGACCCGTCGGCCACCAGAACCCCGTGCTCACGAGCTCGCAATGCCCAACGCTTGCAATCAATCTCGGCTGGCGCCGTGTACCACAGACTCACTCCGCCGGGCGGGTAGGAGCCACCCTCATCAGGGAGTGGCAGGTACCGGTTGACCGCCGCGGTCAGTGTGTCCCAGTTGGCGCGCAGTCGACGCCGCTGACCGCGCAACACCTTGTGGTAGTCGCCAGAGGTGATGAAGATACCAAGCGCCCGTTGCAGATGTCCGGCAAGGTGTTTGGATCGGTTATGGCGTTCGGCACGCAGCGCGGCGATCACCTCGGGATGTCCGACGACGAACCCGAGGCGCAGTCCCGCGGCGAGGAATTTCGAGAAGGAACCGATGTAGAGGACCCGGCCGGAGGTGTCCATCGCCTTGAGCGACGGAGTGGGCTGGCCGCGGAAACGGAACTCGCTGTCGTAGTCGTCTTCGATGACGAAGGCGTCGCGGTCGGCGAGTTGGTCCATCAGCAGCCGTCGGCGGGGCAGGCTGAGCGTCACGTTCGTCGGGTGATGGTGGCTCGGGGTGAGGTAGATGGCGTCGAAGCCGGGCGCATCCTCGATCACCGCACCCCACTGGTCTGTCGGGACGGGAACGACCGAAGCGCCGATGCGGGAACAGATCTGCCAGGCGTCGACGTAGCCGGGATTCTCCACCACCACCGTCGACGTCGGACCGAGGAGGACGTCGGCGATCAGTGATAGTCCTTGTTGCGCACCGGAAGTCATCAGCACCTCATCGGTGGTCGCGTGCACGCCCCGAGAGGGCAGGATCTCGTTGCACAGCGCCTCGAGCAGCAGTGGATCGTCGGAGTCACCGGCGTCGCGCACGCTGTATGTCAGGTGCGGATTGTGTAGCGCGGCAACCATTGCCCGTTGCCACGAGCGCGCCGGGAAGGACTTCATCTCAGGCTGCGCGGAGATGAAGGGATAGGGGTAGTCCTGCCACTCGGGGAAGGCCGGCGCCTTGGTCACCGGCAGCTGATGCAGACCCGCCTGATGGCGTTCCAGTCGTGGCTGCCAATCCATTTGGATGGTCCGGTCGCGTCGTGTCGTGCGTGGCGTCGCGGACGTCGGGGCGAGGTTCACCGGATACAGACCTGAGCGCGGGCGGCTCTCCACCAGCCCAGCGCCGGTGAGCTCCTGATACGCCAAGGCGACGGTATTACGCGAGACACCCAGTGCCTGAGCCAGGTACCTGGTAGACGGCATCGGCCGGCTCGGTCCGTAGACCCCACGCGCCAACTGGTCCTCCAACAGTGCCCTCACCTGCCGGTACAGCGGCGTCGCCGACGACGGGTCCAACGCGAGCGGTGCCGGATCACCTGCGGTTGACTCGGTCATCTGGCCTCAATGTTTCTGCTCCAACTGGCGCTTTCCTCATGACAGTACGGGGTTCAGTCTAGATCGGTGAACCTCTTGACGCCGTGGTCGGCGGCCGCCGTGATCACGATCATTGCCGTCGGTGCACTCATCCAGGCCACCACCGGCTCGGGTTTCGGCATCGTGACCGCCCCGGCGCTGATCCTGGTGGATCCGCACCTCGTGCCCGGCGCCCTGCTGATGCTCGCGACCGTGATCTGTACCGTGACGGCGTGGCGCGAACGTGCCTGGATCGACCGCGGTTTCGTGACGCGGTGTGTTCTTGCCGCGGTTCCCGGAACCGCTGCCGGAGTCACGGTGGTGCATCTCGTGGGCGGCCAGACCCTGGCCGTCATCATCGCGCTGACGGTGGTTGCCGCCGGGTGCGCCGGACTGTGTGGTGTCCGCGTCCCGCTGACCACTCGCAGCATACTGACCGCCGGATTCTTCTCCGGTGCACTGAATTACGCCGCCGCCCTGCCCGGTCCACCGTTGGCGTTGACGTTCCGCGCGGCCGAGGCCGCCCGCATCCGCGCCACGATGTCGGCGGTGTTCGCGATCATCTCCGCGGCAACCGTGTTGTTGCTGGCCGCCACCGGGCGCAGCGATTCTCACGATCTTCTCGTCGCGCTGGCACTCCTCGTGCCGATGGCGGCGGGAATCCTGGCCGCCCGGGTCGTGATGCACCGGATTCCGGCGGCGGCGGTGGCCCGCGCGGGCATGGCGTTGTCGGTGATCGCCGGCGTGGGGTTGTTGGTCTCGAGTCTGTGAGGCCACGAGCATCGATGCCTGCCGGAGAACTTCGGGAAGGCGCCGGCCGGCGGAAAGGCCAATGCCAAAGCCCGGTCTCAGCTTGCGGCGTGTAGGCGGCCGGAGATCAGCTGCTCCAACGTCTGGCGTGGCGACGAGTGAGCGATCTCCCTGACTTGCGGTCGCGTTGGCCAACCGGTCGGTCATGCCCCCAGAAGAGGGGGCATGACCGACGGTACCCACGCCACTAGCGTGACCAGAAGCAACGTCGCGTCGAATGTGCATGGAGGTCAACTGTTATGACGGCAGTCAGTTTTCGGTCGGGGACTCTCGTACCGGTGGTGGTGGGACTCTCGCCGTTGTTGGCGGCCGCGGTGATCGCGCCGTCGCTGTCCACCACGCCGCCGGTTGCGGGGTCGGTGTCGCTGGCTGCTGCAGTCACCCCACTACAAGCGCCGGCGCCGTTCCGGGGTGGGCAGATCGCGGTGGTGCGCACCGACGAAGTCGTGGCGGCGATCGTCGATCAAGCGAGCACACCGGGGGCGACGGCGGTTATTCGATCACTCGCCGAGCAATTGCGTGCGGTGGGTGCGGACGGGCCGACCGCACCGCATAGCAGCTCTCGGTCGGGGCTTGCCGTGTCGGGCGGAACAAGCCCCATCGGAACACGCTCCGGCAGAACATCTTCAGACCATGGCGCGTCGGTGGCGTCCGATTCGGCGACACAGTCGTCGACGAGCGGCGCATCGGCCGGTATTCGGCGCAATGCATCCGGCCCCTCGTCGGTGCCCGCCTACGTGGTCGCCGCCGCTGACCGCACCTCGGCCATACAGTTCTTGTTCACGGTTTCGGCTGATCCGCAGACCGGTCTACGGGTGGTCGGCCCCACCGGGATCTTATGGATTGGCACCGGCGCCGACGGTACTGCGGAGCATCCCGACGGCTACGCGGGCGGCATCCTCTGGGGCAACGGCGGTGACGGCGTTGCCGGCGGCAAGGGCGGGGATGCCGGATTGTTCGGTGATGGCGGCGACGGTGGCGACGGGGTTGCCGGCGCCCTTGATGGCGGTGCCGGTGGCCGTGGCGGATTGGTGTTCGGCAACGGTGGTGATGGTGGCCCGGGCGGCAACGGATTCCGCATCGCATTCCTCGGTGAGGATACCGCGATCACCGGAACCGGCAACGGTGGTAATGGCGGTGCTGGTGGAGCGGCAGGCTTGTGGGGCAACGGTGGCAACGGTGGTCAGGGAGGGCTCGGACTTCTCGGCCTTGACGGAGTCAACTACCTCGGCCCGACGATGACCGACCCGACTCTGAACGGCGCTGACGGCGTGAATAGCTCCAGCGGCCAAGCCAACGGCGACAACGGACAAGACGGTATGGCTCCCGGCGACGTCGTCGGCGTCAACGGCGGTAACGGAGGTAGCGGCGCCCCGGGCGACGGCTCCTGGAGCACTGGCGGCAAAGGTGGGTCCGGCGCGACCGGATCGATTGGCGGACAAGGTGGTCGAGGTGGCGATGGCGGTGCGGGCACATACTACGGCGGCGCAGGCGGCACGGGCGGCGCCGGAGGAATCGGTGCCGCCGGTGGTGACGGTGGCGATGGTGGACTCGGCGGAACGCCAGGTGTGAGCAACGTCGTGTTTGTCGGTGGCGACGGAGGCATGGGCGGGACCGGGGGAACCGGCACCGCAGGTGGAGCGGGTGGTTCCGGGGGAGCGGGCGGCTCCGGAGGTTCCGGTGGCGTGCTCTATGGCAACGGCGGGAACGGAGCTTCCGGTGGCGTCGGCGGAAACGGCGGTAACGGTGACGTCGGCGGGACCGGAGGAACAGGCGGAGCGGGTGGCATAAGCGTCTGGGCCCCTTGGTACTCCGGACTAGGGGGCAGCGGCGGAACCGGCGGTACCGGCGGCGCCGGAGGGGATGGCGGAGACGGGGGCGCGGGCGGCTCCGGCGGCACGACGGGTCTCTTGGGTGGTTCGGCAGGCACCAACGGCGCCGACGCTCAAGGTGGGACCGGCGGCACGGGAGGAGCCGGCGGAACCGGCGGCGCCGGCGGCTCACGGGACGACGGAGATCTGAAACCCGGCTCCGCCGGGGCCGCCGGAGACCCGGGTGCTACCGGCGCTGCTGGTTCGACCGGGGGCAGCGGTACCGGCTCCTGATCGGCCGTCGTCGGCCGGTCGTGTCGGCACGTACCGGCTCCTGACCGGCCACTGACTCTCCAAAGGAATACCCCGCCAGAATTCGCCAGTGGCTGTGACTTTCGCCCACCGCGTAAATGGCGTTCGAGTTGAAACGAAGGAGCTGTCTGTGACTTTCGCCCACCGCGTAAATGGCGTTCGAGTTGAAATGAAGGAGCTGTCCTGTTGGCTTTCAGAACTGAGCGCCATGTTGGTCGATTTGCCGTACCGCCGTTTCACCCAGGTCTCCAATCCCGGTTCCCCTGGAATCGGTTCGATGGCTGGATCGACGCTGTCTTCGCCATCGCCGCGACCCTGCTCGTGCTGGAGTTGCGCCCGCCCAACGTCGACGAGGGCGGACTCGGCCACGCACTACTCAACCAATGGCCGCTCTATCTGATCTACCTATTGGGTTTCGTGCAGATCGCCGGCGGATGGTCGGTTCTGCGTCGAGTATCGGCGTGGTCTACCGGCCTGGACCACTACGCCTTGCTGCTCGCATTTGCATCGCAGATCGGCTATATCCTGACGCCGTTCACGATTGCCGTGCTCGGCGAATCCCGGCACAATGCCACCGATTTCACCTCCGCGGTTCGTTTGATGGCGATCGTGATGATCTTCGCGATGGGCGGATTCGCCGCGTTCATGTATTACTCGGTCAAGCGCGGATTCTTTCGGCCGGACCTCGACGCCGGGGTGTTCCGTACCGCCTACGTGCTCTCGTTGGCCTCGGTTCTCTGGCCCATCGCCACGCTTGCCTTCACGTGGGTGATCGGAGGCTGGGCGCTCGCATTCTTGGTGCTGCACCTGGTCACCATTCTGTTCCCGCTCGACGCCATGTCCACCGAGCAGTACGACGAGGCCGACAAGAGCTGACCGTTGTCCGCGGGTTCAGGCAACCTTGACCGCAGCCATCACCTGTTCACATGCCGCGCGGACTTCCCCGACGGTGGGCGACAATTCGTAGGCGTGCACGTGGCAGTATCCGCTGAGCCGGTACCACGACAGCACAAGTGCCTTCCCGCCTTCGGTGTGGTCGAGGGATTTGAGGATCGCCAGTTTGGATTTCGTCGTCGCGTCCGGGACCGGTCCGACGAGTTCGGCGCAGCGCGCCTCGATGAGCGCCTCGGTGGCCTGCCGGGCGAGGAATGCCGCGAGTGTCGCGGAGTGGCTCGCCGAGTGTCCCGCCAGGATGGCGTCGGCCTGTGCCAGCAGCGCCGCCGCGGTGGTGTGCCCGTCGGCGCTCACGTCTTGCCCTCTCTCCGGAGGTCGTCGACGGTGCGTTCCAGTCGTTTGATGCTCTCCATGGTCAGATCGTCGGTGCCCTCGTGCACCGCCCCGCCGCAGAACCGCATCGTGGGTTCCCGATAGTCGCGGTAGGACTGCCAACCACCGATGCTGCGAGTCGCATCTCCGTAGAGGGCCAGCGCCACACGCGGTTTCGTCCGCAGGTGCTCGGACCACGTCGACTCCGAGGTCTCGGGGGCGACGCCGAGCCGCGCCTGCTTGCTGAAGTAGACCTGCTTGGCCGCCGATTCGACGGCAAGCCGGTAGAGGCCCGGAAGTGCTTTCTTCTTGACCTGATCGCTGACACCGTCGTCCTTGATCAGGGCGATGGCGTCGTCGACGTAGCGTGCTGCGGGAGTCGTGTTGGTGGTCACGGTGACCACCGAACCGGCAGATCGCCTGACGGACAATAGTTCCGCCGGGACCGAGGCGTTGCGGATCGCGGTGGGTAGTCGGTCGTCGTGGGAGAAGACGATCACCTGGCGGTCTTCGCGAGTTCTTCGAGTTCGCCGAGGAAGCCTTCGATCTTGGCCGGGTCCATGGCCTGGATCGGGTCGTCGAGGATCAGGAAGCGAAACGGGCTCGCCTCGGCGGTGGCCCGCGGGATGAACAGCGCCAGGGCCAAGGCGTGCAGTTCGCCCTGGCTCATCACCGACATCGCGCCGAGTTCGTGATCGCCGATGGAGCCGGTGACGTCGACTCGTCGGCGGTTGCCGGCTCCGGTCAGGGTGACCGTGCCGAGGTCGACGTCGCTTTCCTGCCGCAGGCGCGCCCAGATGTCGCGGGTGCGTTCCACGATCGGATCGAGTCGCCGGTCGCGCAGCGTGGTGGATGCGTGTCGTAGCCATTCCAAGGCGTGGGTGGCGCGATTCTTCTGCGTGTCCGCGCGCTCGGCTTTCCGTTGCTGCTCAACCCAACCGAGGATGCGTCCGGCCAGCGGTGCCCACGCGTCGTCGAGTTCGTCTGCGCGGGAACGGGATTGGTCTGTGACGGCGGTCGCCGCGTCCTGGATCTGCAGGAAGGCGGTGTCGACGTGGTCGGGCCATTCGGCCACGTCGGGGGGCAGCGCAGCCAGTGTTGCTCGTGCGGCGGCGTACCCGGTCAGCGCCGACAGCTGCTCCCCGGCCGGTGCAGTCAACTCCGGGACTCGCGAGGTCAGTCGGCGAATACCTTCTTGCGCAGCACGTTTGGCCTGTTGAAGTTCTTGATGCTGACCCAACAGCTGTGCCGACTCGGCGATCTCCTGCTGTGCCTGTTCGCGCCACTGCGCGTCGAGAGTCCCCTGTCCGCACACCGGGCAGGTCTCGCCGACGTGGTCGTGTTGCCAGTCGATCGCTGCTTGCAGCAGGTTGCTGCGTTGGGAGAGGGCGTCGAACAGGCTTCCGGCACTGTCGGCTTCGGCCGCGAGCGCGTCGCGCAGCTGGGCGGTCAGTGCGCCGACCTCCGCGATCGTGGGCAGTTCGACGGCCGCGATGCCGCGGAGTCGGCTGACCGTTTCCGCGGCCGCCGATCCGGTTCCGACGGCGGTGGCCTCGGCGTCGGCGGTCTTGAAGGGTCGGCGTTTGGTGAAGCCGAGTACCTGTGCCGCCCGCGGGTCGTCTGAGTCCTCGAGCTGGGCACGCATCGCCTTGCGTTCCCGTTCTGCTTCCGTCGCAGGCTTTTTCAGTTCCTTGAGCGCCGCAGCAAGGCGCGCTTCGGCGTCGTTGACCTGGTCGAGTGCCAGGAGGCGGTTGATGCGGTCGTAGAAGGCTGCCTGCCCCTCTTCGAACACGCCGCCGACCTCCTCGTAGGAGAGGATCGGGCGGTAGATGTCGAGTGGCTGGGCCCATCCGATTCCGGCGACGTCGGTGGCCGGTTCGCCGTGGACTTGTGCCCAGAGTTTCGCGTCGTAGAGTCCGTCGCCGTCGTTCCAGGAGGCGGCAACGATTAGATCAGTGGCGTGCTTGCCGTCGTCGCGGACCAGTGCGAACCGGACGGTGACGGCGGCGTCGATGTTCTGGTGGATGTTGCGCCAGGAGTCCTGCCAGTGCTTGGACCGTTCTTTCCAGCGGTAGCTGGTGCCGGTGAGCGCGAACTCGATGGCCTCGGCGAAGCTCGATTTGCCCGAACCGTTGCGGCCGCTGACGACGGTGATACCCGGAAAGGGGTTGAGCTGCAACGTGGCTTCTGGGCCGATCCCCCGGAAGCCCCGAGCGGTGACCGAACGGATGTAGGCGGTCACCGGCGTCGTCTGCGGCCCGGACACCGGTGCGGGTCGTGTCACGGGTGGCGCGTCGTCGCCGAACTGTTCGGCGAGTTCGTCGTCGCTGCGCAGTGCGGCGGCGACCATCAGCGCGACATCCTCGTCGAGGTCGGGGTCCTGATCGATCAGATCCCAGATCTCGTTCTCGACCGTGCTCGCGTCCACGTCGCACCTCTCCGTTGATGGCGGCCAATGCGTATCTTGGCAGATGCCACCGACACGAGGTTGGCGAACGGCGCCTGACTACTGCAGTTGCGCGTCGTCGCCCATCACCGCGCCTTCACGGCGAGGGTCGGCACCGCCGACCCAGCCGCTGGTGGGGTTGAGTCGCCACAGTGTGCTCAGGCCGCTGGACTGGTCGTCGACGGACACCTGCTCGCCGCGTTGCCGCAGGCCGGTCACCAGCGGATCGGAGGTGCCGTCGTCGGCGGTGTTCACCAGTGGATGTTCGCCACCCACGTTGGACACCGGGGTGTTGGCCGAGCCGAAGTCGATCATCGACACCGCCTGCTGCGGATTGAGTTGCCAATCGATCATCCCGACAAGGGTTTTGACGACGTACTGGATGATCGTCGAGCCGCCGGGTGAGCCGAGCGCACCGATGAGGGTGTCGGGGGCGCCGTTGGTGCCGGGTCGCATCACCAGCGTCGGGGCCATCGACGAGCGGGGGCGTTTGCCCGGTGACACCCGATTGGCCAGGAGTGCGCCGGAGGAGTCGCGGGGTTGCGCGGAGAAGTCGGTGAGCTGGTTGTTGAGGATGAAGCCGTCGACCATGTGGAAGCTGCCGAACGCCGACTCGACCGTGGTGGTCATCGACGCGACGTTGCCGTAGCGGTCGGCGACGGTGATGTGACTGGTCCCGTGTTCAGTGCCGGGGTAGGAGCCCAGCGGGACGTCGCCGAGGTCGCCCGGTTGAGCCTCGCCGAGCGAGGTGTTCGGTTGGATCAGTGACGCCCGTTGTCTCAGGTAAGCCGGGTCGAGGAGGGTGGTGACGCCTTGGCCGGGGAGTGGGATGAAGTCGGGGTCGGCGATGTACTTGTCGCGGTCGGCGTAGGCGAGGCGTTCGGCCTCGTTGACCAGGTGTACGGCCGCCGGGTTGGGGTGTCCACCGTCGCGGTCGGCAGCGTCGGGTGCCATCGACGGCAGGTCGAAGTTGGACAGGATGCCCATCGTCGAGGCGACGGTGATGCCGCCCGACGACGGTCTGGGCATGGCCACGATGCGGTACCCGCGGTAGTCGGTGGAGACCGGGTCGCGTCGCTTGGCCTGGTAGGTGGCCAGGTCCTCGGTGGTCAGCAGGCTCGGTGTCATCCCGTTCGCCGTCGAGCCGGCCTTCGCGACGATGGCCTCGGCGATCGCGCCGGTGTAAAGGGCTTGCGCGCCATCGGTGGCCAGGGCTCCGAGTGTCTTGGCGTAGGCCGGATTGGTCAGTCGGGTGCCGGCGGCCTTAGGCGTGCCATCCGGATTGAGGAAGTAGCTGCGGGCCTCATCGTCGGCCGTGAGGTCGTCGGCGGAGTCGGCGATTGCGGCGGCGAGGCGCGGCGAGATGTCGAAGCCGTTGTCTGACAGTTGGATTGCCGGGTCGAACAGATCTCGCCAGGATGTGCGGCCGTGCTGGTTGTGGATCTCTTCGAGCATGCGGACAGCGCCCGGGACGCCGATGGACCGGCCCGATGCACGCGCACTGGGGATGGGCGCACGTTGATCGGTGGGGCTGATGTAGCGGAGGTAGTCCTCGGTGGCCGCGGCGGGCGCGGTATCGCGGCCGTCGAAGGCGCTGGCCGTGTGGGTGGTGGCGTCGTAGTAGAGCGCAAACGCGCCGCCACCGATGCCCGACGATTGCGGTTCGACGAGACCGAGCACGGTTTGCGCGGCGACGAGCGCGTCAGCCGCGGTCCCGCCGTCACGCAGCACCTCACATGCGGCTTTGGTCGCGAGGGGATTCGCCGTGGCCGCGGCATACGAGTTCGTGTGGACCGGCTGCATGCCGGTGCGGTACCCGGTGGACGCCTCCGGTCGGGTGGAGATGTCGGCCGAGGCCTGTGGCGATCCACCGGCGTCGAGTTGAGTGCCCGTGGCGATCTCGCTGCAGGTCACCGGGGTTGCCGTCGTCGTGTCGGAGTCCGACGCGGTGCAGGCAGCGAGGACCACTGCGGGAGCAACGACGGCGACTGCTGCCCGCAGGAGGTGGACTCTGCGTGGACGGGACATTGGGTTCAGGGTAGGCCGGAGGCGTTGCGGCCGGGGTGGGTCTGAGTCGATCCACGTAGATTCGTCAGATCCGACAATTCACCCGTTCGGCCGACACTCATCCCCTCGTTTGGGTGACAACTCTGCTGACCTCGAGCCACTACAGTTGCGATGCAATCACATTGAGTGACATCCCAGGAGGTATCCCCGTGAGTCGTCTGAGGACCGCAGGAGCTGTCGCGTTCTGCGCAGCCGCGTTCTCCCTTGCCGCCCCGGCAATCGCACATGCCGGCGGAACCCACGATCCCGCCTACAGTCAACCGCCGGCGGCTTCGTCGGCCGGTGACTGCTCGGATCGCGCGCCGTTCGTCGGCCAGTGGTCCGGACACGGACGAGGAGTTCTCCTCAATGCCGACGGGACCGGCACTATCACTGTGAGGAGCGGCGCCGCGAACAGCGAAACCTGGACGCAGACCTGGAGTGCTCAGCAGACACCGTTGTTTGCGAAGTGCGGCGTGGCGATCCAGACGGACCGTCAGACACAGAAGCTCGGCAATGGCAGCTACGGAGTTCTGGCCGCCGGCAAGACCTTCCAGGGTGCACTCGGGCAACGTGGCGGCCACACCGTTCTGTTGGTCAGTCTGCATCCAGGCCAGGATTCGATCGCCTTCTGCCGACCCAACGACTACGCACCTGAGTGCGGCGCCTGACGCGGAGTGGCGGCGGGGTACATCGCCGCTCGACTATCGGTCCCGTCACTTGTTCAAGAGCGGCGGGGCCGACCGTCGGTCATGCAACAAGGGTTCCGCTCTGCCCGCCGACCGGGCCACTTGGTTCACCCGCAGCCTCGAGGGCCAGTGTCCGACACCCGGCCGATTTGTCCGACACCCGTGATCTAATCTCCGCATGCTGCTCCCCACGATCTGCGTCGTGTCGGTGATCGTGATTGCGATCCTCGGCATCATGATCGCCGACCGCCAATCGAATACGAACGCCGCGCCGTCAACGCGAAAGCCCAAGCGGCGCATCGTTCGACGGAGGAGCCCACTTGAGATCCTGAAAGCAGACCGGCGCTCAGCGAACGATCGTCGGCGCGTGGCGTGCGACAGCATCATGGTGTCGACCCGGGCGAGCATTGCCCCGAAAGAACGACTCGATGAAGGCGAGTTCACTGGTCATGTCGTCCTGGCCCTCGACGTATGGCGAGGCAAGGACTTCACGCTGCGCAACCGCGCGGTCGGACTGAGCTGGCTCCCGTTTGTCGACGCTCCCGAGCATGAGGAGACGGCTGAGACCACCACCGCGCGCCTCGCCCGTGTGTACAAGCTCAACGGTGAGGAGAAGGTACTCCTCGACGAAATCAAGAGCGACCCAGCGGGTCGGATCGCGATTGCCGCCGGCACTGTTGCCGCCCGCATCCACCAGTACCCGGCGTGGCGCCTACCCTTCTTCGACAAGCACACAGTTCGGGTCGACCTCGAAGCCGAGGTCACCGAAGTCACGAAGACTGCTCAACGGCTTCGGGCGCAACGCAACGTCCTCGGCCCACCGCCTGCCGGCGCACTGTGCGACGACCAGCAGGTCGTGAACCTGTACATCGACAAAGCGCATGTCCTCGACGCCAGAATCGACAGCCTGCTGGATCGTCTGCAGTCCCTGAACAACTATCGCATCGTGGTCGGTCATACTCAGGACCGTCACGACAAGGCTGCGTGGATGCGGAAAGTCGGCGAGATAGACGACTTTGCGCTGGCAGTGGACTCAGATGTCGACCGACGTCAGGGCGAACGAATTCGACGGGCCGCCAGCGAGTCTGACTTCCTCGCGTCCGTCTACCTCGAAACGTTGGCTCCGCTGACTGTTTCGCTGGCGATGACCGATCGAGGGTGATTGGAGCGTTCCAATCACATCGGGCGGTCCTCAACAAGGGGTAGCTCGTGCGAGCACATCCAGGTCGGGTTGCTCTGTGCGTACTCGGGACCATGGACCATCACAGCTCGGAGAACCACCATCACTGACCGTGTCGGCTCTATCTGATAAATATGTATGTGTTGTCCACGAGCGGCAACACCAAATCGCACGCGGGGACGATGATGGGAAACCAAGAAGTGAGCGTCGACTACACGAACTGGGACTGGCTACCCAAAGCAGCCGACGAGATGCAAACCTACTTGAGTCGACTGCTGGCAGAGGCGGGTGTCGTTCCCCACGATGTAACGGCAAGGTCCAAGTCGATTCAATCATTCATTAATAAGTGCGAAGCGAAAAACTACGCGAATCCCATTCAAGAGGTTACCGACTCTGTCGCGGTGAGAGTAATTACCTACTCAAGAACCGACTTGGATCGGTCGGTCGAACTAATCCGCGACCGCTTGGCCATCAAGGACGGAGAGGATCGAAATCCAGGCGAAACGTATCCTCCACGTCTTCGGGGATACGATTGCCACCATATGGTGGTCACGGGTCAGCGCGAGGATGCCGAACCGGGATGGCTTATTGCGGGCGGGAAGCTCTCCCAGTACTTTAGTCGGTTTGGCGGACTTGAGATACAGATCCGCACTGTCGCAGGGCATGCGTGGGCAGAGTTCGAGCACTCTCGGAGATACAAGGGAGCGCAGTACGCAAACATCGGCGAGAACGACAAAGAGACGATCGATCAGCTCTTCGGCGCAGCTTCAGACTGCAGACGCGCACTCGACGAGACATTCGTTGCAATCGACAGGATTCTGGCCAACCCTGCGACAGCACAGGTGCCCACCCAGTTGCCGGAGCCAAGCGCAGAAGACGACGAAAGCGTCGGTCCTGGTACAGCTGGCGCCGCTGTCGTCGAGACCAACCTCGCAGATTTTCTCGGAAATCGGTTCCCTGACGACGAAGAAGGGTCCACAGCCGGGGTTGCATTCGCATGCGAACTGGTACGAGCGTGCGGCTTGCACACAATCGAATCTCTCGAGGTCGCGCTCGAGGACCAGGACAGCACAGAGATCCGCTCACTTATGGACGCGGACACGAAAGTCACACGGGTGAGACGCCTTGACGATGAACTGCTGGCGCGATTCGGCGAAAACTACATTGACATGACTGGCGACATCGGAGTGGTCAGCACGCGTGCGAAGCAACTTGCATGGCGATTCGACAGGCTCCGCGGCAAGACCGGTTACAGCATATATTCACTCGAAGGCGACGCATGCCCGGCTGACTTGCAGTCCGTATTACTTCCCGCAGCACGAGCCGTGCGAGAGGTAGCGCGAATCGTCGCGACTAATGGGAGCAATCGAGATCTTCAGATTCCTGAGGCGCTCAGTTACGAGGACGACCTCCCCCGCAACACCCGTCCGAAGAGGGTGGATCTCGACAACGGAGATTCACTGTGGATCGCGACAAATTTGAATCGAGAGTATGCGGAGTACCTGATTGACGAAATACTGATGAGATCAAACGGCCTTGATCTTGCAGTCAGGAAGGACGGGAACCTGGTCGCCAGTCGCTCAAGGTGCGATTGACGATTATCGAACCCTGAACAGATCCGCCGATACCTGCGGGATCGACCCTGACCGTCGGCGGGTTCAGCTCATTGACGATCACCGTACCTATGCATATTCAGCGTATGCCCGTCGACCACAACTTCGGCAGATGCTCGGTTGGGTACGCGTTGCCAGCCAACCAACATCCTTGTTGCGGCGCGGCCGTAGGGTTTGGTCTAGAGCTACAATCCGGTCATGCCGCCCGCTAGTTTCGGCCCACCCAGCGGTGCCGCCGGCCACAACATCATCGATCTTTTCGCCGGCCCCGGAGGTCTGGACGTAGCAGCCACCTGGCTGGGAATCGGCACAACCGGCATCGAGTGGGATGAAGGCGCCTCCGCGACACGGGAGAAGGCGGAGATCCACTCGCACAAGGGCGATGTCCGGAAGTTCAACGCCGCAGAGTTCGCCAACGCGAGCATTCTGGCCGCCGGCCCGCCCTGCCAGACGTTCACCGTGGCGGGCAAGGGCGCGGGCCGCCTCGCACTCGACACCGTCCTCGCGTTCATCAAGCGGATGTCGGTCGGCGACGACATCGCCGAAGATCTGAAGGGCCTGTCCGACGAGCGGACCGGCCTCGTCCTGGAGCCACTGCGATGGGCACTGGACGCCAAGACCCAAGAGCATCCTTACGAGGCCATCGTTCTGGAGCAGGTGCCTGCAGTGCTACCAGTATGGGAGGCCATGGAGGAAGTCCTCCAAGGAATCGGATATCAGACCGTTTCTGGCGTGCTTCGGACCGAGCAGTACGGGGTACCACAGACCCGACGACGCGCGGTCCTCCTGGCGAATCTGAACTTCAAGCCCCAACTCCCCCGCCGCACCCACCAGCGCTTCGTCCGCGACCAAGCGCCGATCCCCGGCTCACCCCCCTCGTGGAAGCCCATGTCCGGGGCGCTTTCACTCCTCCCCGGATCGACAAGGAACTACCCCTTCGAAGTCGTCTCCAACTACGGCTCCGGAGGGGACCCGAAGGCTCGCGGCCGGCGGCATTCCTCCGAGCCCTCGTTCACCGTGACCGGAAAGGTCACGCGCAATCGCATCCTCGACTCCGACGGCAAATGGCGCAATCGCTTCAGCCACGCCGAAGCCGGCCTACTCCAGACATTCCCTCACGACTATCCGTGGTCGGGTGTGGGCATCGGCCAGCAGATCGGCAACGCAATCCCTCCGCGTCTCGGTGCGCACGTTCTCTGCGCTGCATTGGGCCTGGAGGTCACGGCTCACGACCTCGACCAGGTGGTCGCGCTGCCGTGGGCAAGGTCGCACAACTCCCTCCGGCCGACCGTTCGCTGAGCGTTCTGTCGGAACCCTCCTGTAGTGATTGAGGGCTCAATAGGATCTCACCTGGGGCCCACATCACGGGGATGTGGAGGTTACGAGCGAGAAGCGAGTAGTAGCAATGAGCACGAACACCACAGCGGATGTCATCGAGACCGTGCGGCAGCTCACGGCGCTGGCCCTGAGAACCTACGAGATCAATCCCGGATTGGTTGAGGAGCACGCCAATGGTGAGCGGCGCATCCATCAAGGCGGATACGGTGATCGCCAGCTTTTCGAGCTGATCCAGAACGCGGCCGATGAGCTGCGACAACCAGCGTTCTACGGCGGACGCATCGAGGCTGTTCTCACTGACACCTACCTCTACTGCGCCAACGAGGGCTCACCGATCACGCCCGCCGGCGCCGACACCATCCTCCGCATGGGCGTCTCACGCAAACGCGGCGGACAGATCGGACGCTTCGGTGTCGGTGTGAAATCGGTGCTGTCCGTGACAAAGTCTCCGCAGTTCTTCAGTACCTCGGGAGCCTTCGGATTCGACGCCGACTGGTCGGCCCACGAGATCAGAACCGCGGTCAACGAGGACCGGTCCAAGCAGGGGCTCCCCGGGCTCGACCTCACCGACACCCCGGTGCTGCGACTCGCGCGCCAACTCGATCCTGCCTCAGAACGGGCAGCAGACCCCATTCTCGACGCACTCCTCGCGTGGGCGACGACTGTCGTCCGCCTGCCACTGGTGCCGGGTACTGCCGCTCAGTTGAACCGGAGCATGCATGCTCCTGCTGAGTTGGGAACAACGCCCCAGGAGTTTCCCACACTGTTCCAGCTCTTCTCGCCCCATGTCGGGACGGTCGTCCTCGACGACCGCAGTGTTCTTCCCGTCGTACGCCGCGAGTTGACCATCGGCCACGACGGTGACGTCTCGGTCATTCACCAGTCCCGGACCGGATTCCACTCGGTGGACGAACGCTACCGCGTCTTCGCTGTCGAGCATGTCGTCACCGACGACGTGCGCGCCACGTCAGGTGAGCTGCACGATCGTGCGACGCTCGACATCGCTTGGGCTGTTCCCGACTATCGGACCGACAGCTCCGGTGAAGAGCCGCTGTGGACCGTGCCGGGCGAACGAGGCACCTTCTGGTCGTACTTCCCCACGAAGTACTCGATGACCCTCAGCGGGGCGCTGAATGCGGCGTGGAAGACCAACGAGGATCGCCAGAACCTCCTCGACAGCGCAGATCTCAACCGCGAGTTGTTGGATGTCGCAGCACAGTTGGTCATCGACTCGCTCCCGGAACTCGTCATTGATCAGGACCCGGCTGCCTATCTCGCGCTGTTACCCGGACGGACGCGGGAGTCACCGAACTGGGCGTGCAAGTACCTCACCGGCAAGGTGTGGGAGCTTGCATCCGCACATCCCTCGCTGCCCGACCAGGATGGGTGCCTCCGCGAACCCGGTGCTCTGAGATTCAGACCCGATGACATCGGACACGTGACGTTGAAGCTGTGGTCCGAGTACCCCGGCCGTCCCAAGAACTGGGTGCACCACTCGGTTGACGCCGTCGGATTGCGGCGCGGCAAAATGAAGCACGTCCTCGAGGCGTCTTCTGGTCTGGAGCCCGCATCCATCACCGAATGGCTTGAGGCACTGGTCTCCGACGGGTCGGAGAAAGGCTCGAAGGCCGCTCTGCGCGTGCTCAGTCGACTCCTCTCCCACGATATCGCCGGGAACGGAACGCTTCTGGCAGCAGCGAAATCGGCGAAGGTCGTGCTGACGTCATCCAAAAACCTTGTGGCCCCGTTGCCCGGCAGCGTGTTTCGCCGAACATCCGACGACGTCCTGCGCGACGACCTCGTCTACGTCGCCGATTCCATCGCCGACGACCCCGACATGGGTTGGATTCTCGATCAGCTGGGCATCCGCGAGGCCGACCCGGACGGACGCTTCCGCAGTATCCTCGACCAGGGCTTCGGCGGATACACAGACGATCACTGGACTCGGTTCTGGCAGCTGCTGCGCACCGCAGGCGGCGCCAGTCAGACCCGCGCCATCCTCGACAAGTACCCCGACGCCTCAACCATTTTGCGAGTACGCAACATCGCCGGTGACTTCGTCGCCGCCAGTAGTTGCCTGATCCCCGGCCCCGTCGTTCCCGCCGACGGATCGAGAGACCGAGACGTCGCGGTCGACATGACGTTCCACGCCGACGACCGCTCCACGCTTCGCGCTCTCGGGATGAAGGATCGACCCGAAATGGCCGGGCACGAATGTGAATCGGAGCAGTGGTTCGCCGACTATCGGCAAACGATGTACGAAGACTACTGCGCGGCACTTCCCGGGACCAGCAGACGTGTCATGCCGGATACGCTTCGGATCGAGGGCGGCGCCATCGCCGGACCGCTTCGCGTCTTCCGCCGACTGTCCGACGAGGGGCGCGCCAAGTTCATCGCGTCCACCCCGCCCGAGGGTCTCGTCATCAACTGGACGAGACAGGTTGGACGACAGTCGAATACGCGTGCCGAGATTCCCTCACCCATCCGGTGGCTCTACAGCAAGTACGGATACACCGAGACCAGCCTCGGGCTGCAACTCGTGAGCGACGCAGTCGGGCCTGAACTCGCCGAGTTCAAGGACTACATTCCTGTATCGCGATTGTCACCGGCCCTCGCCCAACGACTACGACTCCGTTCGACGGTGAACGACCTTCGCCCCACTGAGTGGCAGGCATTGCTGGATCGGGTCAAACAAAGCACCGACGACGCTGCCATCGGAAAGTCCTATGCGCTCCTGATTCGGGTTGCGCTCGATCTTCTCAACGAGGAGCCCGGCGTCCGCTGTCGCATCGGGTCGCACTGGGATTTTCGACCCGATCACGAAGTCGCCGTCGCCACGAAACGCGCAGAGTTCGACGAGCTTGTCCGCCAACAGCAACCCGCACTCCTCGTCGCAGACCCCGAGGATGCCGAGCAAGCCGAGTTCATGATCTCCGAATGGGGAATGCACCGGTACGGCGACGTAATCGCGAAGGAGATCCGCCCGGTTCTGGTCGGACCTGCGTCTCCCCTCGCCGACGCATACCTGCGTTCAAGACCAACCCGGGTGAGCGCGTAATTCGGGGCATCTCGCTACAAGTGTGCTCGGAACTCGACGAGATCACGCGAACCCCGTCCGGGGCAACACCGAAGGCGCTCGAGAGCGCCCGTGACGGCGATACCGTTTGGGTGCGCGCCGATCTATCTCTGCTCGACCAGATGGCGGCGGTGGACCGCACCCTCGGGTTCGGGCTCGGACGGAGCACCTGTGAACGGCTCCTCGAGCACTACGCGAAACTGGTTGAGTCCCAGAAGTTCCGAGAGCAGCTTGCCCGTGTCAGAAATGCGTCAACCATTTCCGGGAAGCTGTCACTTCTCGTCGAGAGCGACCAGCTGCGGGCGGGACTCCCCGACGGCCTGATCGCCAGCGAGAAGCACGAATCAGGCCGCGAACCCGGGCCCGAACGCATCGCCGAACTCGCCTACAACGCCTTCGATGATGCCGTACTTCGCGCGTACTCGGCCGATATTCGCGCCGCCTTCGAAACGGCTCCGGCGCACTTTGACGGCGGCCCTTCCGCCCGAAAGTTTGTCTCTGACCTGGGCTTTCCCGACTCGTTCGCGGGAGCGCGCATCCCAGCACCGCCGCAGCGTGAGGATGCCCATGGGCCGGTGGACTTTCCGGCACTTCACGCCTACCAGGACGAGATCGCACGCCGCTTCGTCGACTTCCTCACAGAACCCACACCGAGTCGCGCGATGCTCAGCCTCCCCACCGGAGCGGGTAAGACCCGTGTCGCCGCTGAGGCGGTGATCCGCTGGATCGGACAGGCCGGGGTGCCGGATGGGCCCATCCTGTGGATTGCCCCGACAGCCGAGCTCTGCGAGCAGGCCATTCAGTCGTGGAAGTTCGTGTGGGAACATGTCGGACCGGTCACCAACCTGGTGCTCGACCGATTCTGGGGAGGCAACTCGGCCACACCCGTCACAGGCCGCCCACATCTGGTCGTCGCCACCGACGCCAAACTCGATGAGCGACTCGACACCGACGACTGCGAATGGCTTCGCAGCGCCTCACTGGTGATCGTCGACGAGGCGCACGGCGCCACATCTCCCCGATACACACGTATCCTCGAGTTGTTGGGTCTCACCAGAAGCAAGACGCATCGCAACCTCGTGGGCCTGACCGCCACTCCATTCCGAAATGATGCCGAACTCACCCGCCGACTCGCGGGCCGGTTCGGCAATCATCGTCTCGACGACGGTGTACTCGGCGACAATCCGATCGCACGACTGCAGGAACTGAACATCCTTTCGCGCGTTGAGCATACGGAGCTGGAGGGCGCGCTACTGCGGCTTTCCGAGTTCGAACTCGCCGAGGCCGCAAAGATGAATGGCGTGCTCCCCAAGAGTGCAGAACGCCGCCTCGCCGCCGACGAGGCGCGCAATTCCGAACTGATCAAGCGGATCACCGCGCTGCCGGACCACTGGCCTGTGCTGGTGTTCGCCACATCGGTCGACCATGCCAAGGTTCTCGCCGCGAAACTCAACGACCGTGGGATTCGCTCGGTGGCAATCGATTCCGGTACCCCGGTTGCCGATCGCAGACGCAGCATCGAGGAGTTCCGCAAGCAGAACATCCGCGTCATCACCAACTACGGTGTGTTGTCGCAAGGATTCGACGCGCCGGCAACTCGTGCGGTGATCATCGCCCGCCCCGTGTACAGCGCCAACATGTATCAGCAGATGGTCGGACGCGGCCTCCGCGGAACCCGCAACGGCGGCAAGGACGCATGCCTCATTCTCGACGTCAAGGACAACATCACCAACTTCGATAATCAGTTGGCGTTCAACGAGTTCGAGTATCTCTGGAACGGGAAGACTTAGGAGGCACTCACAGAGTGAACTATCGCGACCCTGCTTCGGCTAGCAAGATGCTATCGCGCAAGATCGAGCTGCCAGCGGATACCATTTGCCGATTCATTAAGTAAATGGCCAGCCTCCCCACTGGACACCGCCAACCAACTACCGAATCGTTCAGATCAGATCAGATGAGTTCATCCGCCAGGCCCTGCGGTAGCGAGAATCGCGAAGCGGTTTCCTTCAAGAAGGCTAGACCGTCCTCCGTTAGATCCTGGACGGCTTCAAGCAAGTACTCTTCATAACTCGCATCGATCCAGCTCTGAGATACCATCTCGAAAAATATCTTACGAGCGTAGAATCGATGGCAGTCAACTGCCTGGGCGAGCGTCCGCTTCAACATTAGCCTGCGTATCCCAAAGGAGTCAAAGATGGAGGCACAATTACTATAAAGGAGAGCAATCGAATCCGCGTACTCAAATGAACTGTTGCGCGAAGCGAGCTCCTCATCGTAGTGCCTCAATACTGCAAAGAAGCGCCTCTCCAAGCCCGTCTGTTTCAGCTCCCTTATCGCCACAATGGGAAATTCCGGAAACGTCGATCGATGAAGTTCGAGATCCGATGAGTTATGCTCAAATATCTCGAGCAAACTTTCGGATAAATCACCCGCGGACGCCGTGCCCTCGGATTTAATTCGAGCTATTAAACCTTCAGCCCGCGCTTTCGGCGACCCAGCAGGCATCGGCTGCTGCAGCCGCGAAACTGCTCTCGTGACTGCGTCTAGCAACGCTGTTGCATCCGCGTAACGATCTTGAGGCGCGTGTTCCAAGCACCTATACACTATTGCTCGGACCGGGGCGGGGCACTCGTCGGACATGGCGTGAGCATCCCGAAATGAGTATGGTGTGGCGATTTCAAAGAGAATCACTCCCAGCGAATACACATCTGACTGCTTCACGGCATCGTGGAGCGACCGGACTTGTTCTGGCGCCACGTAGTAATCAGTACCCGCACCTGCTACGCTTTTTGCTAATGTGGAAGACGCAGAATCGATGCGTCGACCCAATCCGAAATCAGAGATTACGGGAATGCCGCTGAAAATTAGGATGTTCTCTGGCTTTAGATCGCGGTGTAACCTCTCCTGGCGGTGCGCATATGCCATACCTTCACAGATACTTCTGAACAAACTCAGTGCATGATCTAGTTCCAACCCGCCCTGGTTCGAATCGATCATGTCGCGTAGTGAACCGTCCGCTTTCGGCATTACGTAATAGGGCGCATCACCGTCAATCTCGGCCTCCAGTATCGGCACAATGTTTGGGTGCGAGAGATTCGCTGTTATCTCATACTCGCGTCGAAACCTATCCAAAGCTTCCTCGTACGATTCCGGGCCCACTTTGGGGAAGAATCGTTTGATCGCGACGGAAGCGCCGTCTGGCGCCTCAGCCTCCCACGCTTGCCCTTGGCCTCCGTTGCCCAGCAGTCCGCCGAGTTGGTAATCAGTCAGCGCCATTCGTCCTCTAATCTTCTCCCGCCAATGCCAGATCCACCGTAGTCGACCTTCGAATTCCGTACAGTCCAGTTCACGACTGCCTACGTCCCGCGTAGCAAACGCCACCACTTCGCGTGCAGCCATCCGGTGTGGAGGCTTTCGGTGGTCCGGCCCGTCAGCTCCAGCCAGAGACTGTGCACGGGGAACTCTGCCGCATGCCAACACAGCGGCGGCGCCCCCAGGAGAGACACCGTCGCGCACCGCTGAGATCCGTCACCCGCCCGCCTCGGTCAGATACCCCGCCAACGTCTCTCGCGTGTTCTCATCAACCACCCAATCATTGAAGCCGACACCGAACACCGTCTTGTTGGAGATCGTTGACTTGACAGTGCCTGCAGCAACCGCCGGATTGCGGAATCTTCTGCCGGACAACGATGCCGCGCCCTGCGCCAGAACGATCTGCAACTCCGCTGACTCGGGGTCGAAGAAACCGACCACCCGACATCCCTCGTAGTCGAGGACCACGCGCAATCGGCCTTCCTCCCACACCAAGCCAGGTGTCGTTGATACCGGCACCTGTTCTTGCTCAGACTCGGCATCCGATTGTGCTTCCGACTCAAGGGGAATCGTCGTGGTCGAGACCGTCCGCGCCCCTGCGGTGCGGGCAGCCACCTCTGCGGGTGTCGGCACACCGATCGGTGTCGCCGAAACGGTCGAGGTGTTTTCGGGTTCCGACAGCCGCAGCAGATCCCAGCGCCCGAGTCCATCCTTGACGACCCATGCCTCGATGTTGATATGGGCGTCGTGACGTTCCCGGGGATTGCTCTTTGCCCGCGCATCGATGACATGCTTCACTCGCTTCGAGTACGGCCCCACAGGCGCAATGTAGAAAGCGGGGGGCATTTCGCTCTGATCGAGGAAGACCACTGCGTCGTGTTCCCCACTCCCCTGCCACAAGTGCTGGTCCTGAGTGCTGATCCGCCAGCTTCCTCCGGCTCCGCTGTGTACGCGGACCACCCTGCTCTGCCCCTGCGTATTGCTGACGAGGAGTGTTCCACGCGAATGCTCGCCGGATGTCCGCGCCGTCCAGCCCTGGGCTTCCATCTGTTCGATCACGGCACGGAGCGCCGGCCCGATGGGAGCCTGCGCCTCCAAACTATCCGAATCAGACGCGTCGTCGGGCACTTGGACCGCGTCGTCCGATCCCGAATCCTCGGCTTGCTCTACCTCTTCGAACTCTGCAACTCGACCGCCGAGCGCCACCCACAGCTCGGATAGACGCGCACCAGAAATCGAACCGAGTACCAGAGAGCGATCACCCAGCCGAGCCTGAATCCCCGCTTGCTGCAACGACTCCTCTCTATTGGCGTTGAAGGTCTGCGCCAATGTGTCGAGTGCGACGACGCGATCGTCCACAGTGCCGGTTTGGCCACCAACGACGCCGACCGTCTCGTCACCGATCCGCATCCAGGTGATGTCGTCGAAGCCCTGCATAAGAGCCTGTTCGACTTCGAGATCCGGCAAGAGCTCGCGCAGCTCACGCCATGTCACGATCCCTTCATGCTCGGCGAAGATATCGAGGATTGCGTCTCGTGGATTCCACGCGGGGGGCGCGACCACAGTGGTCGGCTCATCCGCCTCAGCGGCATCGCTGGGCGCCGCGGTCGGCGTGAGCCACTCAGTCAGCCGCCAAGCAGCGTCACGCGGATCGAGGTCATCGCGCTCGGCTGCCACCGTGAACAGCTCGTCGAGATACGTGTCCGCGGTCGAACCCACATCGGGGTCCTCGATCGTCGCGTTCACGTACACGACGACCATCGCGGTCCGCCCGGCCCACTCCGCGGGATGAATCACGCGACCCATCCGCTGCAGCATCTGTGCACGACTGCGGGCAGAGGCCGTCACGACGCCCACCTGCGATATCGGCACGGCAACACCCTCATCGAGCAACCGAGAAGTGGCCAACACATCAACCGAGCCACTCGCGTAACGACCGAGCGTGAATGCGATGTCGCCGTTCTCCGGGACGGCGTCGGTGACAACGCCAGAGTTACGGGCGGCCTTGGCAATTGCCGCCGACATCTCGTGCGACGCAGTGAAGACGGTGGTTCGGCGTGCGTCCACAACGCCGCGGGCGATCACTTCGACAGCCGCCACCTTCGACTTGCATTCCGATAGAACCCACCTGCGGGCGTCCACAGCCTCCAGGTACTCACGCGCCAGGAAACTGATCTCACCGACGAGCGAACCGGAGTCGATTTCACGCGCGGTCTCGTACACGCCACCGCTGAGATCGACGCCGGTGTCGCGGAGTTTGCGTTCGGCACGGTCGATGCGCGCGGTGAGCCCGTCGTACTCCTCCCGCTCAGGAACTGAGAATCGAACGCCGACCGTCAGCACCAACGGCTCGCCGAGGATCCCCTCGTCCATCGCACGGCGATAGTCGCAGCCTTCGATCAGCACGCCGAAGTACGGTCGCAGAATCCGTTCGGCCTGCGGATTCGACCATTCGTAGGACGCAGTCAGGCCTAGTTTTTCGGTTATCTCCTGACGCGGGAAGACGACGTCGGTGTAGTCGGCGACGCCGAGGCGTTGGATCTCGTCGACGACCAGCAACCCAGTGTCTCGGAAGGCCGTCAGGTGCCGCTTGCCCAGTCCTGCAACTGTGGTGACGACGATCTGCTCGCGAATCGCGAGCGCTTTCGAGCCATCGGGTGCACCGATCTCCACACCGGGAAACGCCCCCTCGAGAGTGCTGCGCCAATGGTCGACGAGGTCGTGGTCCGGGGCCAGGACCAACGCGGGCACTCCCCGACGCCGCGCCTCGGCAATGGCCGCGATGCCGACGTCTGTCTTTCCCGCGCCGGTGACCGCCTCGATGACGCCGGACCGGCCGGCAGCGAGCCACTTCTGAAAGGCCTCCACCTGCCAGGGCCGCAACGGTCGATTCATACCCAACCGCGAGGCAAGATCATCCGATGAGACGACACGCCATTCGTCGGCACCTTCCGGCGGTTGAACGAATACCTGGTCGTTGTCGAGGAGAACCTTCTGCACCGCGGTCACAGTCTGCGAAAGGCGTTCGGCCAGTTCAACGGATGTCAGCGGACCGACTCGAGTGATCTCGCCCAGAACCGAATCACCGAGTGTCTGCATTGTCCCGTGTCCCCTGTCGTCGCCGTCCGCTAGGTTTGAACTTCAAAGTATTAGATCAACTGACACTGACGAGGTTCACCACCATGAAGGCCGAGGGGAAGCTTGTCCGCGAACTGTTCGAGGGCGAGCAATGCCTGGTCGTACCCGTCTTCCAACGACCCTACGTGTGGAACCGGGTTCGCAACTGGGAACCGCTGTGGGCCGACATCGTCGCCATGGCCGAGTCCATGTCGACCGACACCTCATCAGAACCACACTTCCTCGGCGCGGTGGTCCTCGATTCCACGGACAAGGACTCCGCCGATATCAGCGTGCTGCAGGTCATCGATGGGCAACAGCGCATCACGACCCTCCAAATCGCGCTCTGTGCCATCCGTGACGCTTTCACCACCGCCCAGGTCGAACGCGTCTTCATCAAAGCCCTGAACAAACTGGTCACCAATGAAGATCAGCTCTCGACGGAGGCCTTCGCCCCGTACAAGGTGTGGCCCACCCTCCGCGACCGCGAGGTCTTCGCTTCGATCGTCGACCACACCCAGCCGGACGATGAGCCCGATTCACGTCTCGCCGACGCATACCAGTTCTTCTACGAGGAGACACTGACCTGGCTCACCGAGAACGAGTCGGACCGCGCGGCAATCAAGTCGCTCGTCGACGCACTGCGGATCGGTCTACAACTGGTCGTCATCGAACTCACCGCCAACGACAACGCGCAGGTGATCTTCGAAAGCCTCAACGACCGCGGCACGCCGCTGCTGCCCAGCGACCTCGTCAAGAACTCACTGTTCCAACAGTTGGAACGCGCAGGTGCGGACGTCGAGCAGATCTTCGACGATCACTGGCGTCGCCTAGAGACCCCGTTCTGGCAGGAAGAGGTCAGACAGGGCCGCTTGATCAGGACGCGCGTCGACGCGTTCTTCGCCCACTACCTCACCATGCGCACCGGCGACGAGGTGTCGGCCACCGGCCTCTTCAACCGGTTCAAGGATGTGTCCGTGGGCATGTCGCGCGACGATCTCGTCGCGCTCACACAGGAAATCGCCGAGTGCAGCGACCTCTACCGAGGCATCGTGGATCGCTCCGGCGACGACGCCCACGACCGACTCCTCGAGACAGCCGAGACGCTGGACACCACGGTCCTGTCGCCGGTGGTTCTCTATCTGGATCGTCGGACAGATGAGGCCGATCGCGCCGAGGCCTACGGATACATCGAGTCGTGGCTGGTGCGACGTGCCGTGCTGCGGTCGACCAGCAAGAACTACAACCGAATGCTGCTCGATCTCCTGAAGATCCTGCAGCGCAGCGCCACGCCTTTCGCACCGACCGTACGGACGTTCTTCCTTGAGAACACGTCGGAATCCGGACGATGGCCGACCGACGCCGAGATTCGTGACGCGCTGATATCCGCGCCGATCTTCAAGAACCTCACACGCGCCCGAATGCGTATGGTGCTGCGCGGCTGTGAGCGCGGCCTCCGCTCGGACACACACCAGATTCCCGATCTCGATTCTCTGGAGCATGTATTACTCGCGACTGCGAGCGACGACATCGACGACACACTCCGCGGTGCCCTGGGGAACTTGACGCTGTTTCCGCGGTCGCGCGACCTGTCGAGGGCAACCGACTGGCCCGCTCGCCGCGCGATCCTGTCGGGCTCGGATCTCGAGCTGAACCAGCAACTCCCCGAATCACTTTCGGGGGTTCAGATCACCGTTCGCGGCTCTCGTCTCGCAGACGGTTTCTGCCGGACATGGCCACATCCCGATACACCGACAACCGCCGCGCCGGACGACGACGTCGAGGAGGAGGCCCCATCGGACGCGCCCACCTGGGTCGACGAGGCGTGGACGGAGATCCAGGAGTTCTTCGAAGATCTACCTGTCGGATCGGTGTCGCGGGTCGAGGACCGCATGTCACGGATAGCGCCCATTGAGGGCGGATCTCTCGAGGTCTTGACGCAAGACCCCCTGGTCGGCTACGCCTTTCGCGAGATCGCCGGAACCTTGTACATCGAGAAGGTACCCGGCGAGGTGCCGACACCGGCGCCGGACATCGACGCCCCGGCCACAAGTCAGCTGAACGTCGAACCCGACTTCTCGAACGCAGCGCCTGAGACCAGCAACGGGACAGGTCCCAGGGCGGTATACGAGGAGACCATCAATGATCTGATGCTCGCCGGCTTCATCGAAGAGGGCGACACCGTGTATCACGAGCAGCCTCGCAAAGGCCGCTCCTTCGCGGCCAGGATCGGCCGAGCAGGCCGGATCCTCGTCGGAAACCGCGAATATGACAGCCCTTCAGGAGCGCTGTCCGATGCGGTGGGATCCAGCCGAAACGGTTGGCGTGATTGGCGACTCGAGAGAACCGGTGAAACGCTCGAGCAGGTTCGGGAACGGTTTCGGCGGCGGAAGTCCGCCGGCTGATCCTCACGGCGCGCGCGGCGTCACCAACCCGAAAACCCTGGGCACCAACCACAATCCCGACGAGCCCAGCCCCGCGTCTTCGGTCAATCGGGGGTCCCCGGCGACTGTTTCCACCGCAACCAGGCGAAGTCCTTCGATTGCGGCGCCGTCCCATCCGTCGCGGAAGCGGTAGCCGAACTCGTCGGCGACAGCGCGTCCGAACCACTCGTTCGTGATCCCCAGTTCGTCTCCGGCATCGGTGCGCAAAACGAAGACCGGCACATCGTCTGTCGAGTAGCCGGGATCGACAACGCCGGTAACCGGTTCACCCGGCGACGCCTCCGTCAGGGACAGCTGCATGTAACGCACACGGGCGGCGTCTCCGGACAGTGGCCGGCCGGCGAGCACATCCCCGGACCCGAACTCGATTGCTACGCTGTACTTCTTGCCCTGCTTACTCTTTCGCCGCTCTCGTTGCCGTCCGTTGCGCTTGTCGAACCACATCCAACCGGTCGGGATATCGAGGACAGCCACCTCGTCGCGAGCCCGGCTCAGTGCCACGTACTTCTGACGCAATGCCGGCCATTCGTTCTCATCACCCATCGGACTGTTCGGGTGCACGAAGAAGGCACGTTCGAACTCAAGCCCTTTGGCACGGTGAATCGTCGACACGATCACCCGGGATTCATCGGGCTCGGTCAGTGTCAAGGGAATTGAGCCCGTGGCAATCAGACTGCGCACACGCGGCAGGTTCAGCTGGTACATCGTGCGGGAACGCCCCTCGGCTCCCTTCAGCAGATACCACGCCTCCTCACGTAGCCGCTGTGCCAGCTTCTTCTCGATCACCGATTGGACACTGTCCCGGTCGACCTCCGGCCCGGCAAAGTCTTCGAAGACGCCCGCGATCCACCGAGCTGCGCCGAAATCCCTGGCCTGTCGACGAACGACGTGATCCACTCCCTGCTCGGTGAGAAACCGCGAAACACGCAGAACCTCACCGTTGGTCGCGCACAGGACTGCAGTCCGCCCGGATTCCGCTTCGGCGAGGAACTTCCAGTTCTTTATCACACCTGAGTGGGGCAAGGTTTTCTCGAACCGTGCGACCGTCTCCGCCGCCGCGTCGGCTTCTCGCTGGCCTCGCAGCTGATTGCCCAAGTCCACCACCCCGATGGGGAACGGCCCCTGCGCCCGGTAATTCCGCGCCAACGTCATCTTCTCGGCGCCAAAGACATCCGTGAGCTGAGCGGCGAATTCGTCCGACGTGGTCTTGCTCCGCGACGCCTTGAGAGTGAAGTCGTAGATGCCCTGCAACGGATCACCGAGGGCGGTGAAGCCGGCCGACTCCGGGATCCGACGGAGTAGCGCCAGAATCATCTCCGCCCGATCACCCACGAGATCTTGGACCTCATCGAGTACGAGGTGTTGGAGATCCTCGATCCCCTCGATCTCGTCGGAGTCGTCATCCAGCAGCTGGGTCGCCTGTCGAACTCGATTGTCGAACCCGCCGACGGGTTCTCGTCCGTTCTGCGACAACAGGTATGACGCCAGCGAATCGAAGGTGCGGACGTCGGTACGCGCGATGTCGTGTCCTTCGAGCCTCGTGCGAACAGCCTGCACCGCAGCTCGGGAGAAGCTCAGCACCATGATCTCGGTGGATGCCGACAGGTCTTCTTCCTCCACCAGGTATTGGATGCGTGACGCCACGACCTCGGTCTTGCCCTGGCCTGCACCGGCGATCACCAACAATCGCGCATCAGCGGGCGCCTCGGCCACGGCTCGTTGCGAATCGTCGAGTTCGAAGACCGTCTGCTCGTCCACGTCGATGGACTCGGTCATGTCAGAAGTCTCGCGGGCTCACCCACGTATGTCACAGCCATCCGCTCGCGCGCCCGGGAACCCGCGACATAGAGCACGCTGCGAAGCTTTTTCAGTTCACGCTCGAGGTCGTCACCCTTCTTGCGTGCAATTGGTGCAGGCGGAAACTCCTTCTCCCCCAACCTCGCCAAGACCACCCCGCGATACTCCAGGCCCTTGGCCCGGTGCATCGTCATCACCCGGACGGTATCTCCCAGCTTCTCCTCGGCCGTGTTCGAACCGACGGCCGCGGCTTTGATCCCCTCGGCGGCCAGCGCGTGCACGATGTCGTCGACATGGCGCTTCTCGTAGGTGAAGACAGCGATACCGGAGGCTCCCAAGCCCTCCGCTTCCCACCTCCGGATGAACGCCGCGATACCAGCGTTCTCGGACGCGACACTATCGAAACCCGCCATCTCGGGTGCAGGGCCGCCGAAGACCGATCGGGAGCCCTGGAGGTCCTCGGAGTCGATATCGAGGTCGTCGACATCGGGATCGGCCACCTGCAGGGTCCACCGCAGGATCTCGCGGCTGGTGCGGTAGTTGATGGTCAGCCGACGTGAGCGTCCACGCGTCTCGATTCCGTAGCGCGACAAAGGTGTCGGCCGACCGTAGATCCGTTGGTGCGCGTCACCGACAATGAAGAGATCGTCGGTGTCGGGCGGGACCAGAGCACGCACCATCTTCCAGTGAGCGGGATGGAGGTCCTGGGCCTCGTCGACGATGGCGAATCGGTACCCGAACTTCTCCCGCAGCTTGGGGTCGGCGGTGAGTGCCGACGCCGCGCGTGCGGCGAGTTCGGTGAAGGTGATCAGTCCATCGGCCCTCATCAGGCGTTGGAAATGCTCGATCACCTTCCACACGTCGGCGCGCTGAGGGCGTGAGAGTCGTTGGGAGCGGCCACTCCGGGCCACCCGCAGATATGCGGTCTCGGTCTCGATCGAGTTCCCCAACACCACCAGGGACCACTCATCGGAAAGGAAGGCCGGCTCCCAGCCCTCGGTGGACTGCTGCGCGGCGACCGACCACAGCTGGGTGACCCGTGGATCGCCGTCGTGGACCAGCGTCGAGGAGGTGACCAGAGCGCGACCATTGTCGGTGGATGCGACCACCTTGCGTGCCAGTGCGTCGACGTTGAGGACCTCCACCCGCTGGGTGATCTCCTTGCCGGCGAGTTCGATGAGCTGTGCCTCGATGGCGCGCACCAGGTTTCGCGTATAGGTTGTCAACAACACCTTGGCGGCGCTGTTCTCCTCGTCCAGCCGATGGGCAAGGTGACGGGCGCGATGCAGCGCAGTGACAGTCTTCCCGGTGCCGGCGCCGCCGGTGACCCGGAAGGGACCATTCCACCCATCGTGAGTTGCAAGCTTGCGTTGCAGCGGATGCAGCCACACGCGCCATTTGGCGAAGTCGCCTTCGAGTACCGCCCGGAGTTCGGCCTCGTTGTCACCGGCCGCGGCGGTGAAGTTGAGCTGCGAGATAGGGCGCTTGAGTGCCTTCTGGATGTCGTCGGGGTCGACGGGGCCGGGCTCGTCGATGGCGTAGGAACTCCACACCTCATCGGGACTCTTCCCGAACGCGAGATCGAGCACCGCGTTGGCCTGGGTATTGGGCAATGCTTCGGCGATGGCGAGAAACGCCTTCTCACCAACCACCTTGGTCAACTTCTCGGCAAGTTCCGCCTCGACGCCGAAACGTTCGAGGTCGATCGGCTTCACCGTTGAGGGCATGAAGGAAGCGTCGGATCCCGATGTGGGAGTCGTCGCCTTACCGATCGCCTCCTCAAGTGCCACATGGTCGAACAGCTCCGCAGCTCCGGTCTTCTTGTTGACCTGCAGGGTGACCTTGCCGGCGAAGTCGTAAGCGTCGTCGTGGGTCAGCACCGAGATGAGGTACAGCGACGAATCGCCGCCCGGGTCCACGAGGACGGCCCGGTAGTTGTCGTTGACACGCGCGGTTCGGATGTACTTGTTGGCGGCCCCTTTGGGCTTCTTGAAGTCCAGTCCGGTGGCGTCCGGGTCTTGTTGGAGCTTCACCATGAAGTTGAGGACTTTGCCCTTGATGCTTCCGTCGAGTTTGTCGTAGGACTCCTGGAACATCTCGTGCATTTGCACGTATCGCGTCATCACTGTCCTCCTGTCACTGCGCCGACGACATCGTCCACCACACCGATATCGGGCTCGTCTGTTACGCGATATACACGCCAGCCGTTGTCCTCGAGCCATCCATCCCGGTCGTCGACGATATCGGTCACGACGGCGATCCGTGGTTCTTCCCAGCCGAGTTCCACCTGCCAGATGGATTGGTCGGGGCCGAGCTCCAGTCCGACTTCGGGGATCGCTGCCCCGGAGTCAGCGAGGCTCTCGACGAGGCCGGCCACGGCAGGGTCGGCGTATTCGTGGACGATCTTCCATTCTCCGGACAGCGGTGTGATGATGTCGCCGCGACTCGCCGCGGTGGTTGCCAAGGGGACGGGCACAGCGAGGAAGTCGGCGAGGGACTTCGTCGTCCAGATCGCCGCCATCCGCTGGGGCAGGAGGTCACCGAAGTGTGGAAGTGATACGAACTGAAGCAGATTCGCCCATCGGAGCCACGCTCGCCATTGGTTGTCGTGCATCTTCCCGCCGACGGCCTCGTCGGAGTCGTCGAGGAGTGTGAAGACCCCGAGCGTCGGTTCGAAGTTCTCGGGATCGGCACAGATCAGGATGGGCAGACCGCTCAGGCCGTGTCGCGGGACCACCATGATGGTCCCGGATGCGTCGGGATGCGTGGATGTACCGGCTGCGACATCGACGAGCATCTTCGCGAGTTGCCCCGGCCCCGTGAAAGTCGGCTCACCGGACCCGTGTTTATCCGACGGGTTCACCAGTGCCAACGCGGTCGCCGCGGCGCCATCACCCCAGACGTCGGCGTCGGGATCGGCGAGGTACTCGACGAGCAACTCGATCGGGTTGTCCCACAGGTACTTGATCCGCGGGTCGGAAACCTGCTCGGCGGCAGCGTTCTTGACGTGCTGGTGGACGATATCCTGCGACCGGTTCTTGGCGTTGCCGGATTCGAGGGCGGTGACGTCGTCCCACGCAATCGACCAGACACGAGTGTCGTCTCGTCGCAGCGCGTCGCGTTTACGGGCATCATCCGCAGTGCGATTGTGCTCGACGCTCGCGTGAAACTGCTTGCCGTCGAGATAGATCGCGACGTCGGCAGTCTGGGCGTCGACCCTCGTGAGCAGGAAATCCGGTTCGGTGGCGACACCCGACGCAACCACCTGGACGAGTGGCCGCATACGCCACCGTCGGGGTTGCTGGTCGGGACCGGGGATGCGGATGTCGAGTTCTTCGCCGTTGGTGCCCACCGAGATCTCATACGACGCGCCTGGACGGCTCTCGAGTAGCGTCTTCAGCAGTTCCCGGAACCGGATCTCCAACTCGCTGAGTTGAACGGTGCCGATGTCGATGCCGGTAACGGTCCCGATCTGCTCGACCTGCCATCCGCCGAGGAAGTCCTCGAGGAGCCGGAGGGCGGATTCACGCGAGGCGTGGGTCATGTCTCGTGCCGGCAGTACTCCGTACAGGCATCGGTGGCAGGCACGGAGTTCTTCGGTACGACAAGGGCATTCGGCGAGCGCATCCCGGGCCAGGGTGAGGATGTGGCGCATCCGGTCGGGCTCGCCGAATCGATCGAGGTATCCGGTGCCGCCGGGCACGGTGTCATGCAGAACCAGGAAGCGGCGGGTGGCTCCTTCGTTGTCGGTCATGCTGGACGCCACCACCGACAGGTGCTGGGGATCGCCGCCGAAGTCCTTGCGCAGTCCGAGGAGCAGCGCGCCCTTGAAGGAGGCCAGGGTGGTTTCGAAGTTCAGCAACGACACGGGGAGTAGGAGTCGAACCGCTTGGGTGCGCAGTTCGTGGGAGAGCAGGAGCCGCGTCCATGTCTCGGTGCCGCCGCGCCGGGTGATGCAGTAGCCGCGGTGGCGGACGTCCTCGGTTCGGGTAGAGCGTGATGCGACGACGCCACAGTGTTGGCAGGTGGTGAAACCGGGTGCGTTGCGTTCGTCGCCGGCGATGGTGATGGTCTCACCGGGCGCGTCGCCGTATCCGGTGTTGATCGTTCGGATGGTGGCCGTTCGTGCGTATTCGGCACCGAAGATGGCGTCGGTGAGTCGCCAGGCATGCGCGATGTCGTGGGGTTCGATGTCGACGCCGGTGACGGTTCCGAAAAATGTTCGGGTGCGGTCCTCGGTTTCGTCGTCGATGAGGACATCGTCGAGGCGGTGGACCGCCGACACCTTGCGCAGCTCAAGGACGTTGTGCACGGAGCCGGAGTCGGCGACCGCCCCGGAATGACACCGTGGACACATCTGCACGACGTCGGGTGCGGTTGTACCCCAACCGCAGTCGGGGCACAGACGGGTTCGGCGCCAGTGGGGTTTGGTCGACGGTCCGATGTCCATGGCGTCGATCTCGACGCGCTTACCACCCGCGTAGAAGTATGCGCCGGGTGCAAGTTCGGTGAGGGCGGTGGCACTGCCCCGCTCGTAGGTGAGATCAAGCGCCTCGGTTTGGGGCTGTCCGCCGGGAGTACCGGTGGTCCACCACAGGTGGATGTCGAGAGTGGTCGCGTCGTCGAGGAGGTTGTAGTTCGGGAGGAGTCCGACACCGGACAGTCCGGTGAGGGTCTCGATACTGCCACGTTCGTAGAGTTGTTCACTGAGAGCGCGGAATTCGCCGGCACAGCGCTTGCGGTCCTCCTTCTGGGCGTCGTCGAGATGACCGTGTTTGTCCAGTGCCGCAATGGTTTCCGATAGTCCGCTCATGCGGGTGCGGATTTCGTCGGTGTCGGAGACCCAGCGGGCGGCGGTCTCGGCGGCGAGGTTGCGCATTCCTCCTGCGGCGAAGTCCCGCAGATGTAGGCGGGCATCGTCGGAGATGTTGTCGCCGAAGAGTGCGGAGAATTCGGCGGTCAGGGTGTCGGCGTGGTTGACGCATGTGTCGACCACCGAACGCAGCCAGTGCCCGTCGTCCATGCCGTGGTCGAGGCATTCGGTGAGCTTGGTCGGCATGGGCGTTGTGATCGGAAGGCGTTCTCCGGCAATCTTGTCCAAGCAGAAGGCGAGGTACTGGCGTTGCAGGAGTTCGGTGGCCTCGAGGTACGCCCCTGGCGGCATGACCTCTCCGGCGATGAGGTTCTCGGGTTGTGCGAAGTAGTAGAGGTCGCGCGGCGAGGTGGGTACCGCGGCGAGGACGAAGGCATTGCCGGTGGATCGTCCGGCTCGCCCGACACGCTGAAGGTAGTTGGCCGTCGACCGGGGCAGGGAGGCCAGCGCGACGGTGCTGAGGTCACCGATGTCGATGCCGAGTTCCAGCGTGGGGGTGCAGGCCAGGATGTTGGGATCAGATGCGGAACCGCCGACCTTGAACCGGGTTTCGACCTCTTCGCGTTCCGTGCGCTCGAGGAGGCCGGTGTGTTCGGCGCTGACGATGCGGCGAATGCGACCACTGCGGTACATGCTCCGGTAGAAGTTCGACTCCTCCACCGCACGGGGTTCGAGTCGTCCGGTGCATCGCATCCGGGGGCAGGGCGCTCCGTGCCAGAGGGCGAGTCGGTTCCCTGCCGCGGGCTGGACGTGATGACACGTCGGGCATTCCAGGCAGACGATGTCGGATGGGTCGAGGATCACCGCTTGCGGTGTGAGGCCGTAGAGCTGTGATCCTTTCTCACCGGATCTGCGGGCCAGGGGCCCGGTATCGCTTGCCATCTGGTCGACGACCCCGAGCAGGAGTGCTCTCGCCTCTCCGCTGGTGACGCCGAGGCAGCGTTTGGTCCAGTCGGAGAGCCACGATTCGCCACGCGGGCTCAGCGATTGGAAGTCGGTGTCTCCGGCGGGCCCGGTGGTGTAGAAGGACGGGGCCGGTCGTCCGCGCGGGAATTTGGGCATGCCGTCGGTGCTTCCACCCCAGATGGACCACCGTTTTCCTTCGTCCTTGAGGTAGGTCGCGAGCCAGGGGTGGATGATCCCGCCGCCGATGCGCAGGTGCTCGAGTACTCCGAACAGCCAAGGGCGATAGATGCTCTCGACGAGCGCGCCGCCGAGGCTCAGTTGTGGCAGGTTTTCATGGATGTCGTGGCTGAGGCGTGCGTAGGTATCGAGGTCGACGTCGATGTCGACGGCGAGCGATGAGGTCAGTTCGAGGGTGCGGCCGGTTCGGGAGCCGAGGCCGGATTCGAGGTGTGCCTGGAATGCGAGGCGGGTTGCCAGCAACGATCGGAGCGGCCCGTTGTCATGGTCGAGCCAGTCGGCGTCGTTGGTGAGTCGCCGACTGAAGTCGGGTGGGGTGAGGGCATACAGTTCATCGATGGCCGTGGTGGCGCCCAGCGCTGCTCCGGCGTCGGCCAGGGACAGCCGGTCGGCGCTGGCGGCACGGAACAATGCCGAGCGGAAGTTGAAGGCGAAGGCGCGCCCCTCGATGAATGCGGCGCGGTGGGCGGCGTCCTGTACGGAGTCGGTGAAGACGAGGGTCTTCTTCTCGTCGTCCGGGAGGACTTGCGAGCCGAATTCGGTGGTGAGACCGACGCTGAGGAGCGTGGCGACACTCGACCCCATGTAGCGGACGGCGTTTCGGGCGCCGCAGGATGGGCAGACCTCGTTGGCGGCGTCCTCATCGGTCGGAGTGACGTGGACCGCGATGGTGTCAGTTCCGGATGCGGCGTGGAGTTCGAGGGTTTCGGGGTCGAGGTAACGCACGCCTTCTTCGTCGGCAGTGGCGGCGAGCAGTGTGCGTGTCTTGGCGCGGCTGCCGGGGCGGGCGCTGTTGCGCCAGATGGCGGAGGCCTCGCCCGCGAGGTTGTCGCCGAGTTCGGTGGTGGCGGCCATCCAGCCGGCTCGCCCGCACACGCGGCAGTATGTGGCGGGCAGGAGACGCTGTCCTTCGATGGGCCCGTCGTGCCACCAGCGGAACTCGGGCGTTGGGCCGACTGTGCGCATCATTCGGCTGAGTTCACGCACCCATGTCTGCACCTGGACGTTGACGAGTGGTCGTAGCGCTCCGGTGTTGTCGGAGGTGCGTGCGATGGAGATGAGGGCGAGGAACCGGAGGAGTGCGGTCTGGGCTTCTCCGGGGTTGGTGGAGTTGTGGACACCCCATGGGAGGATGCCGGCCTGTGCGACGCCGTTCACCGCGTCGGCAACGGTCATGGGGGCGTCACCGAGGACGTCGATGACGACGCGGGTGAGGAAGTGTCTGCGGAGGGCATCACCGATCGCGACCGGATCGCTCAGATCGGTGGATTGTGCTGCGGCAGAGCCGAGGACCGCCTCTGCGAGCGGCACCCAGGTGGTCGGGTCGTCGCTGACCGGTGCCGGGACCGCGAGGATGTCGTCGACGGACGGGATGTCGAGGGTGAAGTCGACCTCTTTGACCACGTCGGTCGCGGCGAGGGATGTCTCGCCGACGAGGGAGTCAGGACCGAAGGTGGTTCCGAAGACGGTTTCGGCGAAGGTTCGAAGGGCGACACTCTGGGGTCCGCCTCCCAGGGTCGCGGAGGTCGCGACGGGTGTGATCCGGCCGAGTGGGCCACCTGCGCCGGCCACGCCCACCTTGGCGCCGACGCGGCGGATGAGCATGGCGACGTCGGTGCCCTGGGCGCCGTCGTAGGTGTGGAATTCGTCGAGGACGAGGTACTGCAGGCTGAGAGCCGCATTGGCCCACAGACTCGAATCTGCGCGGCGCAACAGGAGTAGATCCAGCATGCGGTAGTTGGTGAGCAGGATGTCCGGTGGGTTCTCACGCAAGGTCTCGCGGTGGTCGACGAGGGCGTGGCCGCTCGGCTGTTTGCGTTTGCCGCTGCCGCCGATGTAGACACCCGCCGTTACGCTCGCCAGGCGGTCATCATCATGGATGTACTGCGCCAGACGGCGGGCTTGGTCGGTGACAAGGGCGTTCATCGGGTACAGGATGATGGCCTTGATGCCCTTGTCGCCGCGTGCGACGGCGCGGCGGCAATGGTCCAGGAGTGGTACGAGGAAGGACTCGGTCTTTCCCGAGCCGGTGCCGGTGGTGACGATGGTCGGTTGCGCCGCAGTGCCGTTCGTCGACAGCCGCCGAAAGGCCTCCGCCTGATGTTGGAAGGGACGGAAGCCTCGTGGCATCCACTCCAGCGGTGACACCCACCCGGTTCCGACGGGCTGGTAAGGCGTGCGGATCTTGAGGTAAGGGCCGCGGAAGATCCCGGTCTGCGGATCGGCAAGGAAGGTACGAAGTGCCTGTTGCGCTTCGGGATCCGAGAGCGCGAACGTCGTCGAGAGATACTCGACGATCGAGTCCTGGGTCTCCAGCGCAAGCAGCGAGGGGAGGCTCGGATTCGGTGCGGTCATTCGCCGATGGCCAATCGCTGTTCGAAGTCGGCATACGCTGCGCGCATCTCGGCTTCACGGTCCGGCTTGTAGAACCAGGGTTCTTCGTGGGCCTCGTCGGGAGCGAACGGCGTGTAGCGGTCGAGCAGGTCGCCGGAGTCCTCGCCATTCATCCATGCCTGGAGCAGTTTGTAGTCGTCCTTCTGCTGGTGAACCCCCTGTGCGTGATGGTCTTTCGCAATCTTGTGCCCGTTCCGATCGAAGTACATTTCATACTCGTACTTGCGCAGCACCGGGAATTGCGCGCGGAACATCAGGGCGAGGTGTTCAGCGGTCAGACCGAGCATGAGCGCCGACAGTGCGTCGATCTCGACGAGCGCTGCACGGCGCTCGAAGTCGGTGCGGAGTGGGGTCTTCATCGTCCACTTACGCGTGCTTATTCCGAGTGGGTCCAACAACGAGCCAAATGGTGCGGTCCACGAATCGTTGGTGAACTCTTTCTCGTACAGGACATCCCAGAGTTCTGCGTAGTCGCGAGTCAGGCAATTCAGGCGCAGCGTGCGAAGGAGGAGTTGTTGGGCTGCTGGGTGATCGACGGGGGCCGGGAACCGGTCGACGAGTTCTGCCTGAACGTCGGACTTGCCACTGACCTTGACCAAGTAATCGAAGGGAAGCGACGCCCACAATCCCGCGACAAGCGCCGTCTTGCGTACATCGGAAAGCCCGTCAGGGCTCGACAACTGTTTACAGGTGGTAGCACATGTAAACACAGTCAACGAGTTGACTGTGTGTACATGTGCTACCCCCGGTCTGACAAGGGCTGCGTGCAGTGACCTTTCCAACCCCGGTTGGGTCATCCGCCTCCACGCCACCCGCCAGAAGTCCGTCGCGGGCCGATCTCCCCACTTCGGAATACCGGCGTCGTAGGTGTCGCGGTCGCAGGCGCGCTGGTAGTTGGTTCGTGGGATCACCGATTCTGGGAGGGATTCGAGGTCGAAGAGTGTCCAGTCTTTGTTGGACTTGCATGGGACATTAGGTTGGCGAACCAGCGGCGTCGCAGCGGTGAAATTGGGTCCTTGGTAAACGACCTCCGGCCAGGACGCCGGAGTGGAAGTTCTCCATTCGATATACCCATCACGCTTGCCTTTGTCTTCGTCGAAACACCGCGTCCACCTATATCCAAGGTCAGCCATTCTGCGGTCCTGCAGCGCCAACGTTCTCAACACGTCGATATGGTGCCGGGTCAGCGGCCGTAATAGCCGAGCCTCCACCGCCGTGGTCCCGGGAGGATCGAAGAGATTGGCCCACTCACGTAGAACACGCTCATCCACGATGCTCACACGTGATGGGTGGGGCCGCAAATCCCATCCTCCCCAAGGGAACTGAGTTCCAGGAATCTCGCCTACTCCATCCTGCGCGGCAAGCGATGCGTTAACCGTCGATGGATCCTGAATAGTACACATGTTTAAGAATCGAACGGGCCCATCTGCGCCGTATATTGAAATACCGAAGGATATGTTATTGTCGACGTCTTCAAAAAGAAGCAGGTTATTCCCAAACTGCCAGTGGCGCCGCAACCGATGGTAGGTCGACCGCCGAAGAGGAGCAGCCTTTGGATCAGTGAAATGCGTCTCGGGGTGAATGAGTCCGGCCACGCTACGCCCACCGGAGTTCCTCCATACACGTTCCATGAAATTGGTGTACAGATTGGTCTGAACGCCCGCGAGAACAGGGTGTTCAACTGTGGACCCAAGCGATTCTGCCATTCCAGCCCAGGCAGCTAGGTCCGCAATATAGCTGCTAGCCGCGTTCGGCTCAGCCAGTACTCGTGCACGTCGCTCGCTAAAAGACCTCGCTGAGATCTTTTCTTGCAGGAGAAAGTAAGGGTCTATTTCCGCCAGTGTTACGTCATCGAGCCATTTCGGCCGCACCCACGGCGGATTACCCACCTGCAGATCAAAACCTCCCCTCTGGAAGACTTGCGCAAAGTCCAACTCCCAGTAAAAGAATCCCTGATCTTGCGCGATCCCACGCGCCGTGCCCAGCCACTGATGACGGACCACCAAATCGAGGATGGATCGCATGCCGGAAAACTCTCGATCCCGCTGGTCGATCTCCGCCAGTTGCTCGTAACCCTCGGCAAGATCTTGGAATGAACCCTGGTCCTTGTCGACCTTCTTGATTCCGGCAGCGCCCAACAGCTCTTCGAGAGTCACGATCCACTCATCGAGATCCGGCGGTCCAGGATGACCTTGTTCGTCGCCGACCCCTGATCCAGTGAGCGGCCAGAACCACAATGCACACCACGCATCCATGGCCAGGCGCAGCCGTTCGTACGGACCGTCTGGGTTGTGTAGATCCTCCTCTACCTTCTCGCGAGGGATCGCGTCCTCGGTCGTCGGGATCTCGGCTCCCCAGACATCGATGTGCCTAGAGATCTGCTCCTCACTGATCTCCATGCGACGCAAAACCAACGCCCAAAGGCGCTCCACGCGCGTCGCCAGCGCCTTGAGCCGCTCGACTTGCTTCTGACTCGGCTTCTTCATGACGCCCTTGCGCCATTCACGAAGCGCCGCTGCGGCTTCCGGCGCCAGCTCCTTGGCCTGCTTGGCATCTGCGACTGCGGCCCAACCGTCGGCGGGAAGCAGAAAGTGGTGGATCTCGCCGTCGCCTATCGCGCCTTCCGACAGCGGCCGGTCGACGGGCGGTGTTTTGAGCCAACTCTTCTTTGCCCTACCGAGGGCGGTGAGATCGTACGTTGCGCGGCGAGCGCCGATCAGAGAATTGCCGCGTCGGAGGTGCAGACCGAACCACGGTGCCTGCAGTCCGCTGTGCATCACGTTGAGCCACAACGAGACCTCGGCGAGCTCGACGGCGGTGGAGTTGAGGTCGACACCGTAGGCACGGTGCAGGGCCAGGTACGCCTTGACCTTCTGCAGTTCTTCGGTGTACTTCTCCGGCTTGATCGGCTCTTCGAGTTCGTCCTGCCGGCGCTTAAGGTACTCGGCGGCCAACTGGTTGATGGCCTCGTTGAGGAACGCACCACTGCCCAGCGCCGGCTCACAGATACGGTACTCGAGGATGTCCTGCGCCCGCGTGTCGTCAGTGATCAGTTCGGCCAGAGCATGGTTGACGACACACTTCGTCAACACCTCGGGGGTGTAGTACGAGGCACTTCGCTGGCGGTCTCGCCCCGAGAGACGAAAAACGAAGCTGCCTTTGGGGTGTCGGACGATGTCCTTGCGGCCAGTGAGCCGGTCCTCGCGCCAGACGATGTCCTTCTCGTCGTAGTCGCCTGACTTGCTGGACGGAACCAGCCACGATCCCTTGTCGGCGTTGCCGTCTTTGGCCACCTCCACCATGTCGTCGGTGGCGATGAGTCCGCTGTAGGACATCAGGCCCTCATACACAGCACCGAGCTGGTTGATACCCAGCTGCGCGTAGGAGATGTAGCCGCGCTGAGAACCCTTGCGCTTTGACGGTTTCGAGAGCAGGAGAAGGTTCAGGACCTCCTGGAGTACGCGGTTGCTGATCCGCATGCCCTCGCCGTCGACGAGCGGTGTCTTCGCGGGGTCGAACAGGTCGGAGCGTAGGGGCTCGAACACGAGACCGTCCGTGTCGCGGCCACCACGGTTGTGGCCCGTATTGACGAGCGTGAAGAGCAGGTCGAGGGAGTCGTGGAGATGGTGCCCGTCGGCGGAGCGTCCGGTGAGCGGTACCTGGACGAGTTCACGTAGCCGATCCAGTCCGTAGCCGGATTCGTACTCGGGCGTTCCGACCGGGAGCACTCCGAGTTCGGGTCGTGCCTCGGCGAAGAGCAGGAACAGGATTCGGTAGAGGAACCGTAGCGACTGAGTGGTGAGATCTCGCGGCAGTTCCGGGATGCCGTCGACAGCGAGGCCCTTTTCGCGTCGCCGCGTGAGCACTTCGTTGGCGATCTTCTCGATGGAGATCCGGAGACCTTCGCGGAGGTCCTCGCTCACGCCGACGGCGTGTTTTTCAGAGCTCTCGGTGTACCGGTCGAGTTCGGCCTTGCCGTCGTCCTCGTCGGGTAGGAGAGCATTGGCCGACCACAGGCCGGCATGCCAGGACAGTTCGCCGTTGGCCTTGTCGTCACGTCGGTCCAGGGCAGTGGCGACGTCAAAGGCGAGGTAGCGGCCCTCCGACCATCGGGCGACATCGGTGAGGAGCACCACGCTCCCGGCGACGACCATCAGGTATCGGGGCGCGTCGTCGCTGACAAAGACCTGGGTGATCGCTTCGCTGACACCACAAAGGGGTTGGAGTTTCTCGCTGCTGTGGTGGATGGTCAGCGGTTCCACAAGTTCGGCTTCGCCACCGAACAGCGCATCGGCGTTGTCGACGGGGTATGCCTGCAGGATGTGGAGAGAGTCGGTGGTGGTGGCACTCGGATATCGCGCGAGCAGCGGCACGTCCATGGGCGTTTCGGCTTGTCTGGTTTCGAGGATGACCGGATCTGCTTTGAGGCCAACGGCATCGAGCAGCACCGCGTGCAACTCCGAGACCCTTCCGGTGAGCGTCTCGCCTCCCTCCGGGAGGTCGCCGAGGTCTTTGATGTAGCGGGCCGCGATCGCCGTGAGTCCTTTGACCGGTGTGGACTTACCCTGCTCGGACCATTCCTTCCATTGCCGCGTCAGCGTTTTCAGGGATGACGGAAAGACCTCGGCGAGCCAGTGCTCGGAGAGAAAGTCGTTGACGTTGTGGATGGAATCGAACATCGTGTCACCCCTTGGGCTTGGGAATGATGACACCGATCACGCGCACAAACGGGTCCCCGGATGCGGCGAGGGAGTCGATGATGGTGGACCAGCTGCCCGCGGTGTGCTCGATCTCGAGTCTGCTGTCCTTGCGTTTGCCTGGTTCGGTGGCGATCTTCAGTGCCGACTGTTCCCACTGGGTCAGGCCGGCGCGGTATCGGTCGACGCGTTCGAGGAGGTCTTGTTCGAAGTCCTCGCGCCGGTCGCGGATGTGGGCGAGGGCGGCATCGACAGCGGCGGGCACGAGATCCTGCAATTCCGCGAGCCGGTCGTCGTCGATGCCGGGGTTGGTGGCGTCTTCACTCAGTCCCGAGATCTCGACGATGGTCTCGAAGTCGTCGACCTCGGGTGACCGCGGCAGCCCGGTGACCGCACCCCAGTGGGCGATGGCCGGTCGTCCGTCGTCGTTGGACCACACGGCTTGGGTGAGGAAGTAGACGCGATCGACGGAGCCGGTGACGACGGGGATCTCGTTGCGGCCGAATCGTCCCACGGCACGGTCACCCGCCCAGTCGAGAACGGGATGGATCGGGGTGAGGAAGTGCACGTCGGGCCAGGAGGTGTCCTGCGCCTTCTGTGCTCGGGCGAGACGCTCCTTGGCGACGTCGGGGCTGCCGGTCAGGCGGAGGCGCTCTTCGATTCCCTGCTCGGCCCGGTAGTCCGGTGGGAGGTCACGGAATCGGGTGATCAGGTCGTCGGGTGGGGTGAACGCGATGAGGTCTTTGTCGGCCTCGCGGTACACGTCGAGCTTCGTCGCCCCCTTATCGGTGGCGATATCGGCCAGTTCTTCGGTGAGGTAGTTGTCGTCATCGTCGAAGAACGACAACCTGACGGAGGTGTCGGGGGCTGGCTCATTCTCGTGCTCGCCGCCCTTGATCATCAGTCGGGCAAAGGGATTGAGCTTCTCCGGAGTGGGTTCGGGGATGACGGTGTCGAGATCTTGCTGGGTGCGGATGGCCTCCATGACGGTCTCTTCTTCGATCTTGGCGTCATGAAGGTCGAGGAGTACTTCGGCGTCGCCGAGGGCACGGTTGGCCTCGTCTTCTTTCAGGAGCAGTTTGGTGACGACGTTGAGGTCGTCGGTGACATCGTCGTCGGTGGTCAGAGCCAACGCCGTGATCTGGGGCGCATGCACTTGACCGTAGCGGTCGATCCGGCCGTTGCGTTGCTGGATGCGGATGAACGACCAGGGTAGGTCGTAGTGCACCAGGTGGTGGCACTCCTTGTGGAGGTTGAGGCCTTCCGAAGCCATGTCGGAGGCCACGAGAATACGGATCGAGGAGGCCTTCTGCCCGAAGCCCTCCACCACCGATTGGATCTTCTCGTCCGAGAGGCCGGCATGCAGAACCTCCACGGGAAGGAGCCCATTGACGGCCTTGACGGAGAACTTCAGCTTCTTCTGCAGATGGGTTTGGAGCCAATCCTGCGTGTCGATACGCTCGGAGAAGATGACCGCCCTGGTGTCTGAATCCTTGCCCACACCGATCGAGTCGAGGTAGGCGACGAGGGCATCGAGCTTGGCCGGGGAGGTCTTCTCGGCCTTCGCTGCGAGATCGTCGAGTCGAAGCAGTGCCACCGCTTCCCGGTCGTGGTCGTTGTCGATGGTCTTCAGGCGCCGTCCGATGCTGGCCCGCAGGGCGCGCGGCGACGAGAGGAACGCCTTGTACAGGGTCCACGGAAAGAGTTGTCGCCCTTTGCCTTCGATGACGGGACGCCCGGTCGGGTGCAACCAGACATCCTCCAGTTCGCGAAGAACCTGCAACTCTGCGGGATTCGGTTCGACGCCGAGGACATCGGGTTTGCGGCGGGCCTTCCACTTGTGGGCGACGTCGAGCTTGACGTCTGCCGAGTTGCGGTGCCGTCGCACGTAGAGGTGCTTGATGTCCTTGGCCTCGTACTCGTTCGGATCGACGATGGCCGTCGGATCGAGCATCGAGATCAGTTCGGCAAACGACTCCTGTTTGCCGTTGTGCGGGGTGGCGCTGGCCAGGATGAGGGCATCCGATTGCGCCGCAAGCAGTCTGGCGAGTTCGTTGTTCTGGGTGCCGCGATTGATCAGGTTGTGGCACTCATCGATCACGACGGCGTCCCAGTGCTGGCTCTTGAGGTGGTGCTTGTATCGGGCCGGGTTCTTGAGGGTGTCGATGGACACGATCACCCGCTTGTAATAGCTGAACGGGTTGCGTGAACTGGGGAGGGTTTGCTTGACCTTCTGGATGCCGGCGGAATCCAGTCGGATCAGTGGGATGGCGAAACGCGTCCACAGCTCCTGTTGGAATTGTTCGAGCACCGCGCGGGGAGTGACCACAAGGATGCGCTCGCCTCGTCCGCGTCGGATCAGCTCGGAGAGCAGGATACCGATCTCCAGTGTCTTGCCCAGTCCGACGGCGTCACCGATCAGGATGCGTGGGCGCAGGTTCTCCAGCGCCTGCGCCGCCGGCCGCAGCTGGTAGTCCATGCGATCGAGTAGCGCCTGATGTCCGACGGCGATCCGCGTGTCGGCCGCGGGCACCGGGCTGCTGCGTCGTACCGACTCCAGCCACAGACGGGTTCGACGGAATCCGGGCGATACGTCGGCGACGAGTTGGCCCTGGCGCGGGTCGAGCCGGTCGATGGTGTCGAGGTCCGGGTGATCGAAGAACACCGCGTCCTGGTCACGGACCAGTTCGCTGACACCGGTGACCTCGACGCGGGTGCCGTCCAGCTCGGTGGCGCGCACCGAACGGACGAGCCACTCCTCATCTCGGACGATGACGCGCTCACCTGCAGCGATATCAGCCACGACCCAGCCTCCTCGAATACAGCCCGGTTCGCAGCCTATGCCTGCGCGAGATACCCGCTGAAGAGGCCTGCGTCCTCTTCCCCGGGCTCGTGGGTACCGAACAGCAGCGCGCGATCCAGCAGCGTGTTGTTGAGCTCGCAGGAGGTCTCCGGCGCCAACACGCAGGCATGACACGCGGCCATGTTCAGGGCGTCGGTTCCCGATGCCGGCGACTCGATGCACACGGGATCGGACGAACACCACGACAACCTCGTCAGGCCTTCTTCGATGGCGGCGGCGAACTTGGTCGGATCGGCCTGAGAGGCCACACCACCGAGGCTTCCGGCCGAGTCGGAGCTCGCGGTGTAGATGAGGATTCCGGCCATGTCCTCGTCGACGAAGAGGCGCTCTCGAAGTGAGGATGCCGGATACCCGGCGTCCAGGGAGAGCTGATCGATCAGCACGTGAGCCAGCGTGTGGAGTGCGACCTTGGAGATGTCGACCGTGATGGGTGGACGTTTGAACTGTCGGGCCTGCCTGTTCGCAGAGTCCTGCAGCTTGCGACGGCGGTCCTCGGCGAAAGGCGTTGCTGCCCAAGCCGTCAGCTCCTTGCGATCGAGAGCGACGAAGATCCCTTCGCCGATGACCTCGATGGCCGGGAGCCAGTAGAGGGGCTCGGGTGCGAGCTTGCAGAGTGTGTCCGGGTCGGATTCCCCGGACAGTCGGGAGAATCCACGCAGGGCGCGGACCTCGCGGAGACGTGTCACCTTCCGCAGATCGGTGAAGATCTCCGGCACACCGTCGGGGAATTGGCCTCGGGTGACCGTCTTCTCGCAGACGAAGTCGGATTCGTCGGATTCTTCCCGCCCCTCGATGAGCTTGGCGAACTCCTGGCGGCGGAGTTGTTGTTCGTCGACGTCGTCTGCCTGTTCTTCACCGCGACGCCGTTCGATCTCGGCCATGATCTGCTCATAGGAATATCGCCGAGAGTCCTCGGCGATCTTGCGGATGAGGGCTTCGCCGGCCAGGTTCGGATCCTCGAGGACAGTCCAGTGCTTGTTGACGAACTTCGCGAGGGCCTCCGAGTACGGCGGGATGGAGATCGTCGACCGTACCGCCGGGAACCACACGTTGGATGCACCACGTTGGAGCACCTGAGGAGTCTCAGCACAGTCCTCCGAGTACTCGCCCCCCAACCACGGCCGCCGGCCCTTGCACCGGATGACACCTTTCATCGCCGTCGTGCTGGTCGCCCCATCGAGGCTTCGGGGCTCTACGCCACAGGTGCACTCGAGCTCGAGGTCATCAAGAGACGAGGTGCGTCCCAGCGTTTGCATGCGCATCTCATGCTTCTGATCCCCTGACGCCGAGGGACCCCTATGTAGCCATTGGAAAAAGGGGAACTCGTCGATATGTCCACGCACACAAGCGGTGATCAAACGGAACGGTGACAGAGCTGCGCCCACACGCCCTTCCTTGCAACGACAGTGCGAGGCATTCCAATCGCCACCCAGGTGCGCAGTCGTCCCGACGCGTCGACACGCAGGGCAGATCTGCGTCTCCGGAAAACGCACGACCGGCACATCGCGTTTCCCACCGGCCGGTGGGGACTTGAGCTCCGCGACGCCGAGGGATCGCGCGAGACGCGGCTCGCTGATGGGTGGGCACGCATCCTCATGCCATTCATGCAAGCCGGAGATCATGAAGCTCGTTGTCTCCGAAGGGAAGAGACCACCGATTCCGTACGTGCTGAGAAGCTGACTACGACGGGCCTTGACGTTGTTGGTTTTCATTTCACCTTCTTCAGCGGAATCTGGTACAGGCTGCTTTCGGCGTCCACATCTCGCATGCTTTGCAGGGTCGGCCAGGGCACCTTCTGTTGGGAGTACTCGATGTCCTCGTTGGTCAGCGCATCCTCTGGCCGCACCATGAGCGCAGCCTCCAGATTCTTGTTCTGGTACTTCATGTTCTCGCGCTCCTCACCGGCGTCGGCCCACACCTTCAAGAGCGCTGCGAGCTGATCCTCGGTTGCTTCGGCCTCATCGGGGGCAACCCTCTGCACTCTCTCGACGATCAGGCGTACAACCTCGGCCAGTGCGTCCCATTCGTCGGCCGCCAGATGTGCGGAACCGTTGCCTGACAGCCCTCCGATGAGGAGACGCGCCATCGAGACGAGCACGCCGTGTAAGCCCCGATCTCTGGCCCGCGCTGCGAAAGGTGTTGCGCTGGTGGCCTCGACCGCGCGATACAACGACTGGTGGAATGGCCGGAAACTCTCGTAATGCGAGCGATCACGCGAGCGGGCCGAGTTGAAGATGGTGACCACGAGGCCGGGATGTTGGCGCCCGACACGGCTGGTTGCCTGAATGTACTCCGCACTTGCCTGGGGCTGGCCCATCACTGTCATGAGGCCGAGCCGATCGATGTCGACTCCCACCGAGATCATGTTGGTGGCCAGAACCACGTCGTTCGGTCTGTGCTTACCGCCCAGTCGCTGTTCGAGTGCCTTGAGCCTTCCAGGGATTTCCGACGATGGAACCCGGCTGGTCAGCTCGCTGAGCAGTACCCTCGCACGTTTCTCGGTCTCGTTGCGCTTGGCGACAACCCCGAGGCGCTCCTGGACGTCTCCCTCGACCTGCAGGTAAGCACTACCGAGTACTCGCAAGCTGTTGAAGTAGCCCAGAAGGGTCCAGTAGGGGTCCCGCGTGTCGTCGTCGCCCTTGACGTCGCTCGCGGCCTGCAAGAGCGCCGAATAGACACGGACCATCAGTGTTGCGTGGCTCGTTCCGGACGCCATCACCCCGACGTAGCGACGCGTCCCGAGTTCATCCTTGCTCGACGGCTCGGCGAAGAACGATTCATCGGGGTCGATACCCGGAGGCGGAAACAGCGCTGCAGAACGTGCGAAGACGGACTCGATCTGTTCGTCGGCGCGTCGGATGGTCGCGGTGGATGCAATGACCTTGGGCTTGGCCCGGTTGTATTCATCGTTGAGCGACGGGACCGAACATGCGGCGTCGACGGCCGTCTCGTACAGGCCCACCATCGAGCCGAGCGGGCCCGAGATCAGGTGCAACTCGTCCTGGATGATCAGCTCGGGCGGGGTGCCCTTGCCATCGCGCGCAAAGAGCTTGCCCACGTTCTCATTCCAGGCCATCATCGCGAACTTGTCGACGGTGCCCAAGATGAGTTCCGGACGCTCGCGGTACACATCCTCGTCCACGAGGTGGACCGGGAGCCCTCCTCGGAAGTCACACGATGGGGTCTTGCACGCGATGACGAGGTGGTCAAAAGGCCGGCGCTCTGCCGAGTAGTTCTCGTGGTTGAGGAACGTTCCGCACCACGGACACTGGGTGAGCTGGACAGGATTCTTCTCCTGGAGATCCTGCAGCATGGCGAGCTTCTTGAGGGATGTCCGTGCCTCGGCGACCGAGTTCGGGGTGGCGCCCGCACCGACCCACAGGCCGATGGAGAATGGCCTGGACCCGAGATCGGGATTGTCCTTGCGCACGGTCTCGAGTGAGCACATGAGCATGGACGCGCGCTCAAACTGCTGAATGGTCAACAGACGCAATGTGTATCGCATGATGACGGCAACGCCCATGGCCGAGGAATTCCGGATACGCCGCAGCAAGATGACGAAGGCCACCAACCCCAGGTATGCCTCGGTCTTACCACCGCCGGTCGGGAACCAGAGAAGATCCGCCACCTCCCTGTCGTCGTGCGTCGGATCGGTGATCCCGGGAAGGTTCAGCAGGACATAGGCGATCTGGAATGGGCGCCATGTGGCGTCCAAGCCGTCACCGACGGTGTCCTTGGCGCCACCACGCACCCAGTCCTGGCGCGCTCGCTGCAATTGCATTGCGCGATTTGCCAATCGAAAGGCCCGGAGCGCCTCGGGGTTGTCCTCCAACAACCGGATTCCGGCGTCGATCCTGTCCGCGGCCTTCCGCATATCCGCGATATGTCGGGCAGCAACGCCTTTCAGATCGTCGCCGGGCACCACATCGCCGTCGTGGATGTCGGCTTCGATTGTGCCGATCCACGTGCGGTACTGGCTGATGAGGCCTCGCAGGTTCTCGCTGATCGTGTCGATGGGATCTTCCGCGAAAGACACCATCCGAAGGTCGAGATTCTCGACCTTGCCGGGCTTGGCCCGGTGAACCTCGTGCGTGGGAATGAAAGTGGTGGCGACCTTCGCGACGGCACCGTTGTCCACCGAGTCCAGGTCCCAGTCGGCTGCGCAGCCATGCCCGATCGCGAAGGTGTGGGCGTTGCGGTACATCAGCGCGGCCGTGTCGAGGTCCGGGTCGCTGCCGATGTTGTGGGCGACCGAACGATCGACGATGTCTGCGTGCTGGGTCTGGACGGTGATGCCGACCTGGAACCACGAGATGGCATCTCGCATATCACCTTTGACGGAGATCGCGGTGTTGTTGAGCGCGACTGTGACGGTGATCTTGCCATCTCGTTCCGGCCGGACGAAGCGGTAGAGCTGCAAGCCCGGACCGATGTCGTCGCGGTACACGCCTGGCCGTTGAAGCTGCTGACCGACTGCCTCGGCTCTCAGAGGGATTCGCCTCCAGCCTTCGGCTGCTTCGTCGTCGTCGATCAGTTGCTGATACCGAGCAGCGCGCGGCGTGATTGTGACGGATCCGGCCGAAGCCCGGACCGAGAACGTCATACCCACCGACGAGGGGAATCGCATACGCGCCTGCGCGACCGGGCTGCCCTCGTCTGATTCCCCATCCGCCTCGGCTCCGGTGGGTTCGGTCTCGTGTTCTTGTTCGACGTCTTCGGCGTCCTCTTCGTCGGCGGGACGCGGCCACAGCGCTCCGACGATGTAGCGGCTCAGTGGTGCCTCGCCGATCACTTCGTGCTCGCCTTCGCCCGGTCCGATGAGGTCGGCCTCCAGCGCGTCGACCATCTCTTCGCGGAATCGATACTTTTCGGCCAGCTCTTCTTGCACGCTCATCCCACTTTCTCCATCACATCCCACAGCGGTCTCGCAAGACCGGCCACTCTCGGAACAAGCCAGAAGCCGCCAGGGCCTGCGCCCGCCTCGACGGCGATATTCGGGTCACCCGCAACTGTCTCGACCGAGACCAAGACCATGTCGGTCAGCGCGGCCGGCCATTGACCCCGACGAACCTTGAATGCGGCCGCGAAGTCCTCCCCGAACGTATCGGTGGTATGACCAACCGGTCGGCCGTCAACCGTCAACGCGTAGATGGGGCGCTGCACGTCGGAACGCATGCGGTCCAGTTCCGCCTCGACCGCGACGCCAGGTGTGAGTTCGTCGAGTGAGGCTTGGACCTGAGCAACCGAGGCGTTGTCGACAGCGACCGGTCGCGCGGCGTAGCTGTCGCCGTAGCCGATCTCCAGGGCCCGAGCCCTCGATTTGCCTTTGGGGCCCATGCGTTCTTGCAGCCGATTCGGAAGCCAGCGGCACTCGGTGACCGCCGAGTGCCGGCGCGGTGTGGTCACCATGACGATCGTGTCCCGGGCGCGGGTCAGCGCCACGTACTCGAGGCGGATCGGCGCCCACGGGTCATCCTCGTCCGGTCGGTCCGACCAGTCGGTGATGAAGACGTTGTCGAACTCGAGTCCTTTGGCGCGGTGGACCGTCGAGACGATGATCCTCATATCGTCGTCACCTTCGGTCAGGGTCAGCGGCACGGTTCCGGCTCCCAAACGACGGCGCAGGCGGTCCAGGTCGATCTGATCCATGCCCCGGCCACGTTGCTCAGCGGACTTCAGCAGATACCAGGCGTCCTCGGCGTCTGCTTCATCCAGGATCTGCTCGAGCCGCTGTTCCACGTCGGAACGGGCGACGATTGGTCCCTGCAGGTAGCCGAGGGCGGATCCGATCCACTTGGCCGCCCCGAACGACTGAGCGGGCCGCCGCACCGCGTGGGCGATGCCTTCGTCGACGAGTTCTCGGGAGACGCGCAGGACCTCTGGGTTGCTGCGGCACAGGATTGCACTGCGCCCGGCGTAGAGGTCGAGGAACGACCAGTCCTCGACCCTGTCGACGTGCGGAAGGGTGTCGCGGAATCCGCGGAGAACAGCCAGTGCTTCGGCGGGTTTGGTCTCGCTCCGCAGCAGTGGACCGAGTTCGGCTGCTCTGATGCAGTCTCCGCCACGGGCTCGGTAGTTGGTCGACAGGTTCACCTCGGTGGCACCGAGCTCGGTGGCGATGCGGCCGAGAAGCTCGGGGGATGTCGTGGGTGCGGCGGACTCGTCGAGGACGAAGTCGTAGATGCCCTGGAGGGGATCGCCGAGGACCGTGAATCCGGCGTCGTCAGAGAGGCTCGACAGCAGCGCCCACACGAAGTCGGCACGATCGCCAACCAGATCCTGCACCTCGTCGACGATGACGTGTCGGAGGGACTCGACCAGGTCGGCGACATCGCCATTGTCGGCCAGCAACTCGGTTGCCTGCCGGATACGCGCCTCGAATCCGATCGCAGGCTCGACATCTGCCTCCAGCAGGAGCTGCGACGCGAACGAGTCGAACGTTCTGACGTTGACCTCGGCGATGTCGCGCTCGGACAGCCGGGAACGGACCGCGTGTACAGCGGCCCGCGAGAAGCTCAGGACCAACAGTTCTACGGATGCGGAGAGATCCTCATCCTCGATGAGGGACTGGAGGCGAGCCGTGACGACCTCGGTCTTGCCCTGGCCGGCGCCGGCGATCACGATCAGTCGTTCGTCGGCGGCGGCCTCGGCAATGCGGTCTTGGGCCTCGTCGAGCTCGATCTGGGGGCGAGCGTTCTCGGTCATCGCTGGTCTCACTCCTGCCCGCTCATCGCGATGGTTACTTGTCCTCATGAAACCGGATGAACCCTATCGGTTGAACCGGTCTCGGTGGAGGCTCCTTCAAGACTTCTACTCGTCCTCACAGACAAAACGGGCCAGATGCGACCCCGTGTCCCTCTGAAAGCGGGACACCGGTGTCCGTCGATCAGATGAACCGTCCGTCAATGCCTTTGCCCTGTTCGCAAGAGTTCGATCGTGGCGACGATGTCGTCGGCGATGACCGAGGGTGCCTCGTGTTCCCAGTAGCGTCGAACGGTCCACCCGCGCTCCTGGAGCGCGGCGTCGGTGCGCCGATCCCGAGCAACGTTCGTGTCGAGCTTGTTCGCCCACCACTCCCGATTCGCCGCCGGACGGGTCGCATGCTCGGGACACCCGTGCCAGAAGCACCCGTCGACGAAGACGGCGAGCTTGATCCCTCGCCATGCGATGTCAGCGCGGGTGCGCATGTCCGGCTCGAGCTTCACATCGGTCCGGAAGCGAAGGCCTCTCGCGTGAAGCACCTTGCGGACCTCGACCTCGGGGGCGGTGTCCTTCGAGCGCTGCCGACTCATGCGGGAGCGGACGGCGGCGGAGGAGGCGGGTGGGCGGTAACAGCGACCGCTTGCCTCTCGTTCCGGGGCATCCACATATCTACAGTAGGACGAATCTTCGGACCTACATGCATCATCTGGGCGCCGCCGTACTCTATGCGGCAAGACGGAAGCCAGGGGGACACCTTCGATGACCGACATGCGGAAGCGTGACAGGCCGCAGGACATCCTCGGCTATTGGCGCGCAGTCGAGCTCTTCACGCCTCAATCCGTGCCCGACATCGACAGGCACAGCCCGATCCGCCAAACCCATCTGCTGTCGGACGGATTGCCCTGGGGGCCCGAGGCCGTCCCGAGGTCCATCCGCATACCCACGAAGCACGCGGTGCGCCACGCGGTCTACTTCGGGGTCTACTCTGTCCAATCCGCGTACCAGGTCCTTGACCAGGCTTTCGATCCGGACACCGAGGGCCTCGACTCACGACCAGCCGGGTCCAGCGCGTGCGCGGCTCTTCTGGTGGACAATGACGGTTTCGCCTCTCTCGGCACCCTCGCGGTGTCCGGGTGTGCCTGGGCCGTCAGCGCAGTTGACCGATGTCACTCACGTGACGAACTCCTCGCATTGGCCTGGATCGACGAGTACGAGAGAGCCGTCGCCGACCTCGCCGAGCTGTTCAGCAGCCAGTTGTCGCGTGCGGCGTCCGAGGCCGGCTCCGATTCCGGTGACGTTCCGCTGACCCCCGAGCTGATCGATGGACTCTGCGAACTCACCGGTGAGCTACTCGGCCTGCACAATGACACGCTTCCGCATAGGGAGGTGAGGATTGAAAGCTTCACTGTTCCGCTCACTTCGCTGGATCAAGATCGTCACGAGCTGTTGAACAGCTTCTTTGTCCGCGATCTCGGACTGGTCCGGGATGCCGCAGCAAGAGGCGACATCGGTCTTGGTCTTCAGCACTATCTTTCCGCAGGCACTTGTCCGCCCGCATCCCGGATCGATGTCAGAACTGACCTGGGGGACGTCTTCACCGCTGTCCGGCCGGAACGTGTTCCCCTCGGCCGTTGGCCCTCCCCACCCACTCAGCCCGCGGCTCTCAGTCAGCAGCTCGCCATCAATACCCTGCGGTTACGGCTGACCGATGGAGCCGGCATCTTCTCCGTCAACGGCCCGCCCGGAACCGGGAAGACCACCCTGTTGCGCGATGTCATCGCCTCCGTCGTCGTCGATCGCGCCGATGCACTGTCCGCGCTCGCTCAGCCAAGTGACGCATTCGGCACACCGCTCGAGTGGAAGCGCCCTGACGGGCGCACCCAGTTCGTCCGCCCACTGATCAAGCCGCTCACCGGCCACGAGATCGTAATCGCGTCGTCGAACAATGCTGCGGTACAGAATGTCACCGAGGAAATACCCGGAGTAGACGCAGTCGATCAGTCGATGTTGGGGGATCTCGACCACTTCCGCGAGATCGCCACGTCGCTGTTGAATCGCAGCGACGTGGTGGATGAGAACACGCGACCCGCGTGGGGCCTCATCGCCGCAAGACTCGGGAACAAAGACAACCGCACAAAGTTTCTCACTTACTTCCTCTTCGATTCAAAATCGAACAATTTCGGCGAGCGCGGTGCAAGAGATCGTCTGGGAATCAACACTCTCTTGAAGCAGATGGCCAAACGCACCTCGGGATCTTGGGCCGATGCAGTCGCCGAGTACCGAGAAGCACGCACAAAGGTCGAGCGCCTACGGGACGATCGTCGAGGCGCCGCAGATCTCGCGGCGGAGTTGATCTCCTTACCGGCTGAGTTGGCCCGAATGTCGGAGGAGCTGAGGCAGCTTCGCACTCGCAACGAAGGTATGCGACCCAAGATCCAGGAGCTGCGAGTAGAGCTCACGTCACTCGATGTCTACTGCGAGGGTTGCCGGCGGCAAGTACAGGCGCACAGAGATCTCCGGCCCGGGAGACTAGTACGAGCGTTCAAGAAAAAGGCGCGCATTGCATGGGAAACCGAGCTCGGTGAACTTCTGGCTCGGCAAGACCTGGCCGAGGTCCGGATATCCGCCACCGCCGACCGCCTACTGGAACTCTCGGCCGAACTGACGCGCGAGTCGTCATTGGAGCAGCAAATCACCAACTCTCGCGGACGAGTTGACGAGATCGAGCGGGAGCTCCAGCGGTATCGTCGCACGTGGAACCACTTCACTGCTGACGAGTCCTGGTGGCACGACATACGGCGCCGTGAGACGGCGTCACTGTGGTTGGATGAAGAATTTTGCGCGGCCCGCAGCGCATTGTTCGTGGCTGCATTGCGGCTGCACCATCACTTCATGAGGTTCGCCTCCGCCGAGCTCCGCACAAGCCTCTTTGCGGCTGCGGACATTCTGTCGAACAAGGCGCCTGCGACCGTGCCCCGCCACAAGGCGTTGGCGGTTTGGCAGACGTTGTTCTTGTTCGTTCCGGTCGTCTCCACTACATTTGCTTCCTTTGATCGGATGTTCGTTCACCTTGGCCGCCAGGACATCGGGTGGCTTTTGATCGACGAGGCCGGTCAGGCAGCACCCCAGGCCGCGGCCGGTGCCATCTGGCGCGCCCGTCGGTCGGTTGTAGTCGGCGACCCACAGCAACTCGAGCCCGTCGTGACGATTCCACTCCACTTACAAGGCTCCATTCGCAACACGTTCGGTGTATCCGAGAAATGGTTGCCCGCAATATCATCGGCCCAATCACTGGCAGACTCGGCAAACCCATGGGGGACGATGCTCGCCGTGGGCGCGTCGACGCTGTGGGTCGGATCTCCGCTGAGAATCCATCGCCGTTGCGACAGTCCCATGTTCGAGATCAGCAATGCCATCGCCTACGACGACATGATGCTCAGTGCGGTCTCTGGTCGCGAGGAACTGGATCTGCCGCCGAGTATGTGGCTCAATACGCCCGGGCAGGCGCGCGGGCATCTTGTGCCGGAGCAGATGGAGCGTCTGTCGCGAATCCTCGACGATCTTGTGGAGAAGCGCGGTTGCGATCCGACGCAGATCTTCGTAATCAGTCCATTCCGCGTTGTTGCGCAGTCTATTTCACGAATCTGCCAACCTCGCGGGATCTCAGGCGGAACCGTTCATACGGCCCAGGGGCAGGAAGCCGACATCGTGATCATTGTGCTGGGCGGAGATCCCGCAAAGCCTGGCGCGAAGGCGTGGGCGTCGAGCAAGCCGAACCTGCTCAATGTCGCAGTCAGCCGCGCCAAGCGTCGGTTGTACGTCATCGGCGACCGCGATTCGTGGCAAGAGTTTCAGTACTTCAACACACTTGCAGACGGTTTGCGATCCAACTGATCCTGCGTGACATCGGGATCTATGTTAAGGAAGCGTCCGAAACACGGCGTTTCACAAGACAATCTCAGTTCGCGATGATCTCTTCCGGTCGTCGATGCGTGATCGCGCCCTGATAGTCGTCAATCGTGCTCTGCAGCAGATGATGGAGATCACCGCCATAGTCGGCCTGGACGATTCTCTCCACTGCCTCTACCAAGGTCTTACCGGAGATCATCACGACTGGGTACTGATCGTCGATGATCTCGACCTGCGCTTGTCGCGAGAACGATCCGGTGATGACGTAGACACCGATCCATCCACGCCGCAGCCTGGCAACCAGCCTCGCTACCTGCTCCGCAGAGACAGTTGAAGTAGGAACGATACATTTTGCCTGTCCCAGAACAACAATGGGCATACTTGCACCAGACGCACCCATGTCGATCCGTCCGATGAAGTCGACCCCACCATCTCCTGACGAACGCGACAGCCAACCCTCCCGATAACGGGCTCCCGACTCACTCAGAACCTGCGCGGCCACCCGCGCGGCGAGCAGCTCAAACGCGTGCTTTCGCCCGTCGTAGAACTCGTACAGCCTACGCAGGGTGGCTTCTAATTCGGTCCCCGCATCGGGTTGCTGCTCAGACGGCGAGCGCACAGTGCTCGCGAGCACGCGACGCCGAATCCCCGGAATGGCTGTTGACCCATGCTTGACCCATCGCCTCCATGACATCGGTGCGTGCCGAAGCGCCGCTTGCGCGTCCAAGGAGGTGTCTCGGCGATCATCGATCCACCGTAGATCGATCTCGTCGTCGTCACCGCCGGAGACGACAGCAAGGTCCAGTGCGAGATTCGGGTAACTACGACCGGTGTCGGGATCTCGTTGCACCACATGCTCAAGACGTTCGATGATGGCGGCACCGCAAAACTCCAAATGCCCCTTCACGATCGCACGACCCTCCCGGTACACCGTCAGCGCCCGAAAGACGATGAGTGGCGGCGCGAGCGCCCGCTGCTCCGCGGTTGTCCCCGCGTGTAACGCTGCGGCCTCGAGTAGCAGCTTGTTGCCCCGAGTGGTGCCGGGCAAGCCGATGGTGGTGGGCTTGTGGTCACCGAAGTACCGGATGTGTCCGTGATCAAGGTCAAACTCGTCGTGCCACGGCGTGGTCTGACTACCGGCCTTCCATGGACTTGATCGGATGGCGATCAGCGGGCGACGCCTGCCATCCTGCGCCTCGACCTTCGTAGGAGCATTGATGCCCGCCTCCAGCATCACCTTTTTGCGTTGGAGCGCAGCGGGACTCATCATCCAGTGATAGTTCCTGAGCCCATCGATCACCAGATCGTGCTGGTTCGCGCCCTGCGCATATCTCAGTTCATCATGCACGGAGATCTTTCGCGGTGCGTCTGAGGACCCTGCCCACGTAATGTCCCCTCGCTGCTCATCCATGCACGCTCCCGAAGCTCTCGGTTCACACCACCGTTCGCGGACTGCGATCTCGGGATCATAATGCACTCGCAGTCGGCGGCACCTGGCACGAGGCCGGCATGTTGCCACCACAAACTCGCTCAGAGCTCATCGATGTCCAACCCGTATTCCTCAGCGTGTTGGACGAACACGTTCTTGTTCTTGGTGCCGCGGCGTTTGACATTGTGAGATGCCGGCAACGGCAATCTACGCAGGAAGTCGGAGTAGTTCGAGACCGCCGACTCTGACCGCACCTTCCGCTCGACGGTGGGCAAGGGATCCGGGTCCAGGATGTTCAACTCGACATCAAGGACTTCATCGAAGTGTTCTGCCACTGACCGATATGCGAGGTTCTTTCGCATCCAATCGATGTAGCGCTGCATACCCTTGTTCCCACCGACAGCAGCCGAGGCCGCGTCGCAGAACTCGTCCAGTCGGACTGCCACCGCTGCCTCCTCGTCCCTATCGCCCAGCGATCGATGCCGCAAGCACGTGAACAAGACCGTATGCGCGTCGATCGACTGTATCGATCCGACTCCGTACTCGGATCGTGCAACTTCCGAGTTCACCTTGGCGAGTTCAAATCCCTTGTCTCGATTGCTCTTGGTCGAGTGGATCAGCCACCGCGAATAGAAGGTCGAGGCCGTGATTCCGTGCGAGCTGAATCTGCCGTGAACCTCGGACATGGCCGCGGCGAACCGCTCTGCGATCGGAAGGAGCTGAGTGCTGGATCCCGATCCTCCGGCCAGGCCCAGCAGGTCGGCAGTAAGAGTCAGCAGGACCTCGTCTGTTGGTGCAACCTCGGGTTGTACGCGCCCGTACACTCCCAGCAGTAGGTCAACTGCTGCCGGACGTGCGTTGTGAGCCGCGAGAGCATCGGCGAACCGCACCGACAGATCGACCTCACTCTGAAGCTGATTCGCCTCGAGACTGCGCACGCGCGAAAGGAGCTCGGCGAACTCGCTCACAACAACCTGATACTCGGGCGTCTCGGTGATATTCGTCGTCACTCCGCGCTCCGCGAGAGACAACGAGAAGCGGTGAAGATCGAGATCCAATTGGTAACAGGTGAGCACGAAGATCGCCCGCTCCAAGACGTCGCGCTCAATCGCGCTCTGACCCTCAAGGAGGCGGCTGACGTTGATGAAGGGCTTGCCCACATCGTGCAAGGTTGGGCGGTCCAGCAAGATCTCGCAGAGCTGAAGATTTCCTGCAAGCACTTCGGGACACTCGACGGCACCTTCGTCGGCCAACAGGATCAGCCAGTTCAACGCCGCGCCGAAATCGTTGGCCTGCAGCGACTCCATGGCCATTGTCAGAACTGCAGCCGCACCGGCACGGGTCTTGGACAACTCGTCGCGCGGGATACTGCCGATCAGGGAGTGCGCGGCCGCACCCGCGTGAACCTGGGCCTCTGGCGTCGCCTCACCGATCGAGTCGATCCGAGCCGCACCGGCCGTGGCCACTTCACCTCTGAAGTGCTGTACAGCGTCGATGGGCAAGGCGAGGGCCTCTTGTGCACGCCTGCGCACGAGCGCTGCCACGCTGGGCTCCCGGAAGTAGTCCGTCACCTCCGTGTGGACCGTCCAGTTCGCGCGAACCGCCTCGTCGAATCCGGTTGCCAGGCCCGCCATTTGATTCGGAACAGGCTGGAATGCTGCTTGGACGGCGTCCAAGACCACCGGAGGGCTGTATCCGGCCAGCGGGTCACCCCCGCTCGACGAGAGAGCACCGAATGCGAGCGCATGCTGCATATGCCGTGGCAACTCGCGCCAGCCAAGATCCAAGAGTTGTTCGATCGATGTGTCATTCTCTGCGATGGCCCGCAGTTCCTGGCCCGCGGCCGAGAGAAGAGGCCTGTGTCCGAGAATACTTCGAACCCTTCCCAGACCGAGGAACGTTGTGACCGCAAGCGGCGTCCGAAGGGTGGTGGCCACCTGGATCGCGTCGTCCGCCGGAAGCTCGAACTGCGTACGAGCGCCGATCAGGTTGGCGAGGTCGCGTGGCGGAGGCGATTCGACAGCGATCCGCTTCAGTCTGGCTGTTCCTCCTACCCAGAGATCGAAATCCTGGGTGTGCTGGACCTTCCACGCCGTCGCCAGCACGATGACAGGATGAGCGGGGTCTGTCTGGAGACCTTCGAGAAACACGCGAGTGGGTTCATCCAGAAGATGAGCATCTTCGACGACCACGACCGCCGGTGTCCGTGGAGTGGCCAATCGACCGATCTCCTCGGCAAGCTGCGTTGACCTGCTCTTCGCAGAAACCTGCACTTCGAGCCCGACGTCTTGCATTCTGCTGAGTGCAGTCCTATCCCGGCGAAGTTTCAGTGCTGTCCTGCCGATGCTGAGCATTGCATCGGCAATCTGGCTGACGAAGGGAATGGGAATCAAACCCCACACGTAGCCCATTGCCTCATCGGCGCCGATGGCCGCGATGTCCTTCGCGGTCGGGGCGACCGTCTCGACGACCTTCGCCCCGGTTCCGAGTCCGGCCCGTCGAGCCGCTTCCAGGGGCCGGCCGTGGGCTTTGAGTTGACTCTCGAGCGATGCATGGAACCCCGATCCGGCAACACCTTTGGGCTCGCATCGTATCGACCACCAGGCAAAGGTCGGGAGGACATTCGGCAGCCATTGCATCGAGCTCACATCGGGCCCGAGAATCTTCCGGTTCATGGCAAGGAACCCAAGTCCGGTCTCGCTGCCGGACTGCTCAGGCGGCAACGGCGGCCAGTACGCAGGAGCCGACGCGTCATGCAGTGACTCGCGAAGGATCTCGTAGACCTCTCGGATGATCCGCGACTTGCCCACGCCCGTCGCGCCCTCCAGAAGGTACACATAGCTCTCGCCCGACCCGCCATCTACTTGGCTGCAGCGTGCGGCGAGCCCTTGAGCCGTGGACCGGTGAAACTCTCCGACGAATTCGGTAGGCCCACTCATGATCAGGACTCCTCCGGGCGCAACCCGCGAATTGCGGCCTCGAAAATGGACACGGCAAACGTGTCCGGCCGACAACGTTTCGGTCCCAGCACACCGACCAGGTATGGCCAGATCTGGGCTCTTGTGACGTAGTTGTGGGTGGGTTCGGCGTGGCGTGAGGGCGCAACGCCGTTGTCCTGCTTAAGGTTTGGTTTGCGAAGACTAAACCTGAGGAGTTCCGGCGTTGCGCATGTCCAG
>NZ_JBDZDJ010000020.1:0-106754 GCF_040049135.1 Gordonia sp. VNK1
CTCCCCGCCATGCTCGGCCAACATCCGCAACGCACGCGCCTTGACCTCCGGATCAATCTTCTTGGGCATACCGCTCATCCTTCCTGACTCAAAAGGAAGCGGCACGAAACCCGGGGGGATTCAGGTTGACGAACAGCATCGGTTCCACACGACCTCCTTCCGACCTCTCACCGGGTACAGACCTGAGGGGCGCCTCAAATTCATCGCTGCGGGCCCAATAGGCTTCACCGCATGGGTGTCATCTATCTGGTGCGTCACGGGCAGGCCGATCCGAAGGCGTATGGGGTGGTGGGCACGGAATCGACGAGCGCATCCGGTGAGGTCGGCGGATTGACCGAGGCCGGGCAGGTGCAGGCCCGACTGACCGGGGCCCTGCTGGCCGGGCGGACCGCAGAGTTCACCGCCGCCGTCAGCGGTGACCTCCCCCGGCAACGCGACACCCTCGCCGGCGTGACGAGTGCCTTCGACTCGACGCCGCCACCGGCTGTCGATCCGCGCTGGAACGAATACGAGATGCCTGCCCTCGTCGGCGAGGCGAGTGCGGCGGAGTACGCCGACGGCCGTGGTTATCAGCAACGCCTCGACGCGTCGCTGGCGCATTGGATCGATCAGACGGGACATCCCGACGCGACCTCTGATGGCACCGGGGAGACCTACGCGCACTTCCGCGCCCGCGTCGACGCTGCCGGACGCGACGCCGCCGCGCTGGCCGGTAGCGGTCAGACGGTGTTGGTGGTGTCGTCGGCGGGTGTGATCAGCCAGTGGATCGCCGACCTGTGGGGTGTACCCCCGGAGAAGTGGCCGACGGTGTCACGGGCGATGGTCAACGCGTCGGTGACCAAGCTGATCGTCGGTCGACGCGGGGTGTCGGTGGTGTCGTTCAACGAACACGCGCACCTCGACGACCGCGACGGCGGGGTCGCCACCTTTCGGTAGGAGAACCCCGATTCCGTTGACGGCGCTCTGTTCCGCGTTGACAGCGCTCTGAATTCCGTTGACGGCGCTCTGAATTCCGTTGACAGCGCCCTGAGTTCGTTGACAGCGCCCTTGATTTCGTTGACAGCGCCCTGAGTTCGTTGACAGCGCCCTGTTCCGATGCCATTGCCTCAGGACGGAACCAGCGCTACCACCGGAGGTCTCGACACCTCCTCGGCTAGCGCCTCGTCGGGCTCGACCGGCGAAAAATGGTTTCCCTCAAAGAAACTCAGAGCGCTGTCAACGCCAGACCGAGCGCTGTCAACGAGATTCAGAGCGCTGTCAACGTGCTCGGGTTACCCGAGGTAGCGCAGCCCGTTGGCGATGAACTCGGCGGTGGCCTCCGACGCCTTCTCGGCACCGGCCTCGGCCGACGCGCCGACGCGGGCGCGATGACTGATCCCCTCGGCGATGACGCCGAGCTTGAGGCTCGCCAGTCCGAGGTAGAATTCCCAGTCGCCCAGGTCGTTTCCGGTCGCGGTGACGTATCGCTGGGCGATCTCGTCGGCCGATGGATACCGGGGCGAGGTCCACGCGGCATCGAAACCGAGGACGACGTCGAACACCGGCTCCCGGTACACGCACATCAACGCCACATCGGTGATGGGGTCGCCGAGGGTTGACATCTCCCAGTCCACCACGGCGGCAACCTTTCCCGGATCATTCGGATCGAGGATGGTGTTGTCGACGCGGTAGTCGCCGTGCACGATGGTGGCCCGCGCATCGTCGGGCACGCGCTCGGACAGCAGGGTCACCAGCTTCTCGACGTCGGGCAGTTCCCGGGTCTTGACGATCCCCCACTGACGCGACCACAGTTTCACCTGTCGCGCGGCAAAGCCTGCGGGACGGCCGAATTCGCCGAGCCCGACCGCTTCGTAGTCGACGGCGTGCAACCGCGCCAGCGTCGTGACCAGGCCGTCGAGGTTGCGTGCGACGTCATCATCGGAGAGTTGGTCGAGTTCGTCGGCGGTCCGGATCACCGACCCGTCGATGAACTCCACGACGGTGCACGGTGCGCCGAGGATGTCACCATCGGCGTCGAAGACCACCGTGGGCGCCACCGGCACGTCGGTCTGCCCCAGTGCCCGTGTCACCGTCCACTCACGAGCCATGTCGTGCGCCGACGGTGTCAGCCCACCGGTCGGGGGACGGCGCGCGATCCACCGGGTCACCCCGTCGGTCACCGAGAACGTCAGGTTGGACTTGCCGCCACTGATCAGATCGATGCTCAGGTCGCCGACAACATCGACACCGTTGTCCTCCAGGAACTTCCGCAGAACCACGGCGTCGAGAACCTGCCGCGGATCCACCGACGTCGCGCTCATCGCTTTGCCTCGGCGGCGGCAGCGGCCTTGCGGGCGCGGCCGATCGCCCGCCGGGCGATGGCCCAGCGATGCACCTCGGAGGGGCCGTCGTAGATCCGGAACGGGCGCAGCTCGCGCTGCAGGCGTGCGAGCGGCAGGTCGTCGGAAACCCCCATCCCGCCACACATCTGGATACTGCGGTCGACGATGCGGTTGAATGCCTCGGCGGCAAAGGTTTTGGCGATCGACGTCTCGTTGGACGCATGCTTGCCGAGATCGAGTTCTGCGCAGGCCTTCACCAGCAGGGCACGTGCGGCGGCCAGGTCGATCTCGTTGTCGGCCACCATCTGCTGGATCATGCCGAGATCACCGAGGGTGCCACCGAAACCCTCACGGCGAGAGACGTAGTCGACGGCGATGTCGTGACAGCGCACGGCCGAACCCATCCACCGCATCACGTGCGTCATCCGGGCGGGGCCGAGACGCACCTGCGCATACCGGTAGCCCTCGTCGACCTCGCCGAGGACGTCCTCGTCGGGGACGAAGACGTCGGTGAAGGTGACCTCGCAGTGCCCACCCACCATCGACCGGTCGATGGTGTGGATGTGTCGTCCGACAACGATGCCTTCGCGATCGGCCGGGGCCAGGAACATGGTGGCACCACCCCGATCACCGGGCGAACCCGCGGTGCGGGCCATGATGATGAAGAAGCCCGCACCGTCGGCACCGGTGATGAATCGCTTCTCGCCGTTGATCTTCCAGCCGCCGTCGACCTTGACGGCCGCGGTCCGCAGGGCATTGGGATCACTGCCGGCACCGGGTGACGGCTCTGTCATCGCGAACGCCGACCGCACGTCACCGGTGGCGAGCGGCGCGAGATACCGATGCCGCTGCTCCTCGCTCGCGATGTGGGCGAGCATGTGCACATTGCCCTCGTCCGGCGCGCCGATGTGCAGGGCCACCGGGCCGAAGGTCGAGTAACCGGCGGACTCGAAGACCGGTGCGCGGTCGGACATGTCGAGTCCGAGTCCACCGAACTCCACCGGCGCGTGCGGTGCGAAGACGCCGGCCTCCTTGGCCTTGGCGTTCATCTCCCGGCGTACGTCGTCACCACCGGCCGCCTCGATGTCGCCGCCGAACTTCTCCTCGATCGGCGGCACCTCCTCGCGGATGAACTGCGACGTCTTCTCGACGAGGTCGACGACGTCGGGGCCGTAGCTCAGGTCGATGGGCATGGGGTCTCCTCACTGGAGCCCGGCCGACCACCGCGCTGGACTCGCGCTCGCCGACCGAGCGTTCGCTCCGTCGAGCAGACACACTGCCATCCCGGCCCACGGCGGTCAAGTACCTCGTCGACGACCGTCGACGAGAGCGTCAGCCCCGACCGTAACCCACGATGTCACGCGCGATCTTCAGATTGCGTTTGATCAACTCGTCGGCGTCGAGCTCCCCGTCGAGTTTGAACCAGGTGGACACCCCGACGCACATGGTGGCCACCGCACGGCTGGTGTCCTTGGGATACTCGGTGGCGAAGTCGCCGGCGGCGACCCCGGCGAAGACGATCTCGTCGACCATCCGCTGCTGACGATCCCGGTGCCCGATGTAGGTCGACTTGTACGAGTCGTCGAGGCTCCGGATCTCGGTGGAACCGACAAACGCCTGCTCCCGGCGATACATGTGGAACCGCAACAACGATTCGACCACCGCGTCGAATTGATCGACGGGTTCGTCACCGGCCTCGACGATGGCCTGCGCCGAGCGCGCGAGCAGATCGGTCATGGTGCGTTCGAGCAACCCCTGCAGCAGGGACTGCTTGGACGGGTAGTGATGGTAGAGCCCGGGCACCGACAGGTTGGCGCGCGCGGCGATCTCCCGGACGGACGTGCCGTGATAGCCGTGCTCGGCGAATGCCGCCAACGCCGCGGCCAGCGGAACCGGCAGTTCGGGCTCGCCGAAGTCACGCCACGACGTCGTCGTGCGCGCAGCTCCGCCGGCCTCGACTCCGTCAGTCATGAGTCCAACATATCCTCACCGGGCTCAGTGGCCACACTCCTGGTGACCACCTGCACCAGCGACATCATCAGGCCGACACTGAGCTCGACCACCTCATCCCGATCCAGTGGGATCTCGCCGTCGAGCCACGTCGACAGCAGTCGGCCCAGGCCACCGACCTGAAACTGGGCCGCGGCGATGGCCCGCGGCCCCGCCTCGGCGTCGAGGGCGTCGCTGGCCGCATGCAGGGTCAGCATGGCGAACAGCGAACTCGACTCGCTGCGTTTGGCCGCGAGCACCGGCGACAACAGCGACGGCGAGAACAGCAGCGATCCCTTGCGTCGGTCGTCGTCGATCACGTCGACGATGGCCCCGACGGCCCCGGAGACCTTGTCCTCGATGCCGATGCCCGCGGCGAAGGCGGTCAGCGCCGAATCCGAGATCTCCTCGATCACCTGGTCGAAGGTCGCCTCGACCAGCGCGTCGGCGGATTCGAAACTCTCGTAGAAGTACCGCGGATTGAGGCCCGAGGCCCGGCAGACGCCGCGCACGGTCACCGCCCCCTCGGTGTCGAGGAGCCCCAGAGCGGAATCGATCAGGGCCTCCCGCCGACGAGAGACCCGCTCGTCGCCGTCGACGCCCCCGTAGGACCGCAGGACCGAGGACCGCTCGCCCTGGGTGGTTCCACGAGGATCGGTCGCCGGCCGGTCACCAACAGACGGGTCATTCACGCGTCCCATCTTGACACCTCCGGCATCGGCAAGGTTCAATCATGGCCATCAGGAAACGTTCGTTTCCAGATAATCCGACGGCCTGAGGGGTGCCGACGGATCGATCGCACAACCGGAGGTCGGGACATGACAGTGCAGAACTCTGCCGCCGCGCGGCAGGAATCGCCGGACGATTCGCTGAGCGCCAACCTGGCGGCCGAACAGCCCGACACCGAATTCCTGCCCCGAGTCGCACGGATGTCGCGCGCCGAGCTCGACGCCCTGCCCGCCTCGAACATGGAGATGCTGGGCATCGCGACGCTGGCCGGACCGGCGAACGTCATCATGCAGCTCGCGCTGCCCGCGGTCGGTTACGGCGTCTACGAGAGCCGCGTCGATTCCGGAAATCTGTTCAAACACCCGGTCAAGCGCACCCGGACCACGCTGAGCTATCTCGCCGTCGCCGCCAGTGGCGACCCGAAGATCCGCAAGGCCTACCGTCGCGCGGTCGGCCGGGCGCACGCCAAGGTCCGGTCCACCCCGGAGAGCCCGGTCAAATACAACGCGTTCGACCCGAATCTGCAGCTGTGGGTGGCGGCCTGCCTGTACAAGGGGTGGGAGGACGTCCAGCGCATCTTCGGCGATCCCGCGGCCATCACCGAGGAGGCCTACCAGGCCGGTGCCGTCATGGGCACCACCCTGCAGATGCCCCGCGAGATGTGGCCGGCCACCCGTGCGGACTTCGACGTCTACTGGAACGGGATGATCGACTCGCTCGAGATCGACCCGGTGATCCGCGAACACCTGATGCAGATCGCCCGGATGGGCTTCGCCGGTTCGACGATGTCGCGGCTGTTCGGATGGCATTCGGAGATCTTCGCCATCGGCTTCCTCGACGAGGGATTCCGCCGGGCGATGGGTGTCGAGTTCAAGCCGTGGCAGCAGCGTTTCTTCGACGTTCACAACAAGATCGCCCGGGCGATGATCGCGCACTTCCCGAAGTGGTTGCGCGCCTTCCCGTTCAATCTGCTGCTCACCGACGTCAAATGGCGCATCCGCACCAAGCGGCCGCTGGTCTGAGCATCACCCAAGCCACCTCAGCACTGTGAGGCCCCCCGGTCACCCGACCGGCGGGCCTCACAGTCGTTTCAGCACACCGGAATCGAGCTCCGCGACGCTGGTGTGTCCGGACAGTCCGAGGGTGAGGTCGAGTTCGGCGATGATGTTGGCCACCGCGTCCCGCGCTCCGGCGGCACCGGCGATCGCCAGTCCGTACATGTGCGGGCGTCCGATGCAGACGGCGTCGGCACCGAGCGCTAGTGCCTTGAAAACGTCTGCGCCGGTGTAGATCCCGGAATCGACGAGAACAGTGCACCGCCCGTCGACGGCGGGTGCGATGTCGGCGAGCGCATCGATGGAACTGATCTCACCGTCGATCTGACGACCTCCGTGATTGGAGACGATGATGCCGTCGATGCCGGCGTCGACGGCCATCCGCGCGTCGTCGGGATGCAGGACGCCCTTGAGGACGATCGGCAGCGACGTCCGCTCCCGCAGCGATGCGATCTCGGTCCAGCTCAGCGACGGCCGCGAGTAGATGTCCAGGAAGGTCTGCACCCCGACGCGGGGCTCCGGCGCGATGATGTTGCGCAGCAACGATCCCGGCGTGTTCCGCGCGATGGAGAACAGGGTCTTGAGAGCACCGAGGGAGATCTCGGGTTTCTCCGACGGCCCGGCCGCGCGGTCGGCGACGATCTCGGCGAAGCGCGGATCGGAGGTGTACTGCGCGATCCCCTCGGCCCGGGCGAAGGGCAGCGAACCGAGATTGAGATCCTGAGGCCGCCACCCGAGCATCGTGGTGTCGAGAGTGACGGCCACCGCCTGCGCACCGCACCGCTGCGCACGTGCGAGCAGCGAGTCGACGAGGTCGTCGTCGGTCGACCAATACAACTGGAACCACCGGGGCGCCCCGGGCCGCACCCGGTCCATCTCCGCGGCCACCGTCTCCATCGGGGCGCTGCCCTGGTTCGAGAAGATATAGGGCACACCGAGTTCGGCGGCGGCATGCCCGATGTGGACGTCGGCATCCCGCAGCGCGAGCCCACCCGCACCCACCGGCGCGAACAGGATCGGCGCCGGCAACCGGGCGCCGAAGAGGTCGACCTCCAGGCTGCGCTGCGACACATCACGCAGCACCCGCGGCACGATCGCCCACCGATCGAGGGCACTGCGGTTGGCGGTCATCGTCCGACCCTCGCCGGCACCGCCCGCGATATACGCCCACGCCCGTTCCGACATGACCTTGCGCGCCCGGCGTTCGAGTTCGGCGAAGTCCGTCGGCACCGCCGGCCGGCGGTTGTGGATGCCCGCGGTGTAGATCTCGTTCTGACGTTCGCGTCCGGCGCCTACGGTCATCGTCGACCTCCTGCCTCGGTGTGGTGTGTGCACCGATCACACCACGGGATCGACAGATATGAGGGCATCAGGCCACGTGTCACACCGACGCGATCAACGCGGCACCCATACCGATCATGATGACGGCGACGACGGCGTCGAGGATGCGCCACGCGCGCGGTTTCGCGAACAGGGGAGCCATCCGCCGGCTTCCCCCACCGAGGATGGTGAACCACAGGATGCTCGCCACGCAGGCGCCGATCGCAAAGGCCCACTTGCCGTTTCCATGTCCGTTGGCGATCGCGCCCATGGTCAGCACGGTGTCGAGGTAGACGTGCGGGTTGAGCCAGGTGAGCGCCAGGGCGGTGCCGATGGCCATCCAGCGCGACGTGGTCGCCGCCTCGCCGGTATCGGTGGCCATCCCGGTGCCGCTGCGCAGGCTGCGCTTGGCGGCCATCAGTCCGAGCACGATCACGTAGGCGCCGCCGAGCAGTGTGGCCACGGTGATCAGCGCCGGATGCGCGCTGACCAGGGCACCCAGTCCGGCGACGCCCGCGGTGATCAGCACGACGTCGGACACCGCGCACACCGCCACCACCTGGGCCACGTGGGCCCGGCGCACCCCCTGCCGCAACACGAAGACGTTCTGCGGGCCGATCGCGATGATCAGACCCGCTCCGGTCAGCAATCCGGCCAGGGCCGGCATCCAGAATCCGCTCATGTCCTCGACGCTACGAGCGCGCCGAACCCACGTACAGCGAATCTTTTTCAGGAATCATTAGAATCACTTATGTGGAGTTGGATCCGGACGGACTGGAGACGCTGTCGGCGGTGCTGCGTGAGGGAACCTTCGAGGCCGCCGCCCGGTCTCTGCACATCACACCGTCGGCGGTCAGTCAGCGCATCAAGGCGATGGAGCACGGCGTCGGACGTGTCCTGCTGAGACGGACGAAGCCGGTGCAGGCCACCCGCGACGGCGAGGTCGTGATCCGGCTGGCCCGACAGTGGGAGTTGCTGCGCACCGAGGCGGAGCTGGAGCTGGTCGGTTCGACCTCCGGCGACCACCCGCCCGACGATCCGGCCGCCGCACCGCAGTTGATCCATCTGCCGATCGCGGCCAATGCCGATTCGCTGGCCACCTGGCTGCTGCCGGCGCTGGCGCGTTTTCATCACTCGAATCCGGGTGCGGTGGAGGTGATCCGCGACGACGAGAGCCGCAACTCCGACTACCTGCGCAGCGGTGAGGTGCTCGGCGCCATCACCTCACTCCCCGATCGCATCCGCGGCTGCCACACCCAACCGCTCGGCTCGATGCGCTACATCCCGGTCGCCACACCCGATTTCCTCGCCCGCTGGATGCCGCAGGGCCCCACCGATGCCGCGTTGGCGCGGGCCCCGATGGTGCACTACGACCGACGCGACAACCTGCAACGCGAGGCGTTGCGTCTGCTCACCCGGATACCGAGCGATCCGCCCGCGATCTACATCCCGGCATCCACCGAGTACCACCGCGCCATCGAATTCGGGATGGGATGGGGCCTGACACCGCGCGTCCAGATCGCCGACGCCCTCGATCACGGCAGGCTGGTGACCATCACCGACCGGCGCGTCGAGGTCCCGCTCTTCTGGCAGTACTGGAAACTCGCCTCGCCGTTGCTGTCGGCGCTGACCGACGAGATCACCCGGTCGGCCGCCGAGCACCTCACCGACGACTGACCGGGGTGCCGCAGAAATTCAGGGCGCGGCGGGCGGGTCGTCCCGATCCGCCTGTGACACAACAGTATCGGGCTCGACGGTCTTCGGCTCGACGAACGCCGCACCGGTCATCTCGTCGTGCACCACCGCCGCCGCAACCGCCTGCGCCTCGTCGGTGAGCGGATGAGCCACCTCGTCACGCCAGAGCCGGGCGGCCAGATAGAACCCGACGGCGACGGGGACCGGGATGAGTCCGCACAGCACGAAGGTGGTGGTCACGCCGATCGCGTGACTGACCGGAGCGACCAGCGCCATCGACACCGGCATCAGCACCACCGAGACGAAGAAGTCGAGGCTGGCCACCCGGCCCAGCAGCGCCGGCGGCACCCGACGTTGTAACAGCGTGCCCCACAACACCATCGGGCCGTCGTACAGGATGCCGGTGAGGAATCCGGCGACGATGAACACCCAGGTGTGTTCGGCCACACCCATCAGCACCAGCGGCACCGACGACAGACTCCAGATGCCGAACATCAGAGTGAGATATCGGCGCGGCATCGGAATCGACGCGAACACGAACGAACTCACAGCGGCCCCGACACCGAATGCCGCGAGCACCAGCGAGTGATCGCCGGCCCCACCATTCACCCGCTCGCGCAAGGCAAACGGGATGAGCACCTCGATCGGTCCCATCGTGGCCAGCACCAGCACGGTCGCGAAGAACAGCGTCGCCCACAGCCACGGCGTGCGCCACATGTACACGAATCCCTCGGCCAGGTCGGTGAGCACCGAACGGACCACCGGACCACGCAGGGTGGCCGGGTCGCGACGGACGGCGACCGGCCGCATCAGCAGATAGCACAGTGCCGCACCGACACTCGCGATCGCGGCGATGATGGACGCCTGCGCCGGGGCGGCCACCGAGATCACCGCACCGGCGACCATCGGGCCCACCGCCTGAAACAGCACCGGCCGCGCGATTCCCTCGATTCCGTTGGCCGCCTGCAGCTGTGCGGGTTCGACGATCGCCGGCAACAGCGCCGAGTACGCCGGGTAGTACATGCCGGTGGTGATGCCACCGAGAATCGCGGCGATCACCACGATCGGCAACGTCAGCACCCCGGTGAGTGCGCAGATCGCCACCATGCCGAACGCGATCATCTTGACGATCTCGAGGCCGACGATGATCGACCGCTGGGAGACGCGGTCGGCGAGTACGCCTCCGAACAGCGTCGAGATCACCATGCCGGTGGCCGCCAGGCCCGACGCCAACGACACCTGCCCGGGGCCGCCGCCGATCTCGATGACCTGCCACACCACCGTCACGGTCCACACGCCGTCGGAGAACAACGCCAGCATCAACCCGAACACCAGCCGCCGGTACTGGGCACCGGAGAACGGGCGCAGCACCCGGGGCAGCGACGAGGTGGACACCGAGGAACTCACCTCACGAGCTTGCCTCACACGTTCGGATCAGGACAGTCGATTTCCGGGCGCCGGGCCGGCGCAACCTCCGCGGCACCACCACCGCGGCACACCCTCGCGCCGGTCAGCTCGCCCGCCGGGAGGCCTTCTTGGCGGGCGCCTTCTTGGCCGCGGTCTTCTTCGCCGGGGTTTTCTTGGCGGGCGCCTTCTTCGCGGCGGCCTTCTTGGCCGGGGCCTTCTTCGCGGGCGCCTCGTCCCCGTCGGTATCGGCCGACCGGTCCTTCACCGACGCCCGCAGCGCCGCGAGAAGGTCGGCGACCTCGGAGTCCTCGTCGGTCTCGGAGTCGTCGTCGGACTCGGGGAAGGCCTGCTCACCGCCGGCCTTGGCGTCGATGAGCTTGCTCAACTCCTCCTGGTAGGTGTCGGAGAACTCGCTCGGGTCGTAGTCCTGGGCCATCGAGTCGATCAGCGACGACGCCATCTGCAGTTCCTGATCCCGGATCTCGATGTCCTCGCCGAGGAAACCGAAGTCGGGAGTGCGGACCTCGTCGGGCCACAGCAGCGTCTGCAGGGTCATCACACCGGGCTCGATCACGCGCAGCGCCGCCATCCGCGTCCGGTTGCGCAACGTGAACGACGCGATCGCCAGGCGCTCGGTCTCGGCCAGCGCCTTCGCGAGCAGCACATACGCCTTCGGGGATTTCGAGGACGGCTCGAGGTAATAGGGCTTGTCGAAGTAGATCGGATCGACCTGATCGACAGGGACGAACTCCAGGATCGAGATCTCCGGGCTCTTCTGCACCGGCAGCGACGACAGGTCGTCCTTGGTGAGAATCACCGTGTCCCCCGCCGACGACTCGTAGGCGTTGGCGATGTCGGAGAACTCCACCTCGGTGTCGGTGCCCTCACGCACCCGCCGATAGCGGATGCGGGTGCCGTCGGACGAGTCGACCTGATAGGACTTGCGGTCGTGACTCTCCGTGGCGGAGTACACCTTGACGGGCACGTTCACCAGGCCAAAGCTCAGATCGCCCTTCCATATCGAGCGCATGGTCGCCATTGTGCCATCCCCCGACGGCATCCGCGGCCTGCCGCGCGTAACAGATCGACGTGGCACGCTTGATTCATGGTGGGTGGACAGAGCCTCGAGGTGGACGGTCGCACGATCACGGTGACCAATCTGTCCAAGGTCCTCTACCCGCAGACCGGGACCCGCAAGTTCGATGTCATCGACTATTACGCACGCATCGCGCACGTCATGCTGCCGCATCTCGCACGACGTCTGATCACCCGGAAACGCTGGCCCAACGGCGTGGATTCGACACCTTTCTTCGAGAAGACCGTGCCCGAGGGGGTGCCCGACTGGGTGAGTCGGCACGGCGTCGAACACAGCAGCCGGATCATCGAATACGTCATCGCCGACTCCCCCGCCACCCTGGTGTGGCTGGCCCAGATGGCCGCCCTCGAACTGCACACACCGCAGTGGCGGCTTCCCGAGCACGGACCCGCCGACGCCCCGGATGCGTGCAAGGCCAATCGGGTCGTCTTCGATCTCGACCCCGGACCCGGTGTACCGCTGCGCGAGGTCGCCGAGGTGGCCGGCGCCGTCCGTGAGATGCTCGACGACGTCGGGATCGCCTGCTATCCGGTGACCAGCGGCGGCAAGGGAATTCACGTGTACGGCCGGTTCAACACGCCGGTGTCGCCGGATTCGGCGCGCAAGGTCGCCCACCGGGTCGCGTCGACGCTGGAATGGGAGCATCCCGACGCGATCACCGCGTCGATGTCGAAGGCCAAGCGCGACAACAAGATCTTCATCGACTGGAGCCAGAACAGCGCATCCAAGACCACGCTCTCGCCGTACTCGTTGCGCGGCCGCGAACAACCGTGGGTGGCCGCGCCCCGCTCCTGGGCCGAACTCGCCGACCGCGACATCACGCAGTTGCTCTACACCGATGTCCTCGAACGCGTCGAGGCGGACGGCGACCTGCTCGACGGACTCGACGACCCGTACGACGATGCCGACAGCACCGTCGCCGGCCGCAACGACGACGACGAGGACGAGGCGCATGACGACGGCACGAAGGATGCTGGCACGGGCGGCGGCACGCCGCGTTCCGGCCAGGTCATCAACCTGCGCGATTACCGGCGCAAGCGTGACTCGTCGGCCACCCCCGAACCGTTCGGCGACGAGAACACGGCCCGGCGTCGTGCCCAGTCGGCCGACACCGCCGCGACGGAGCCGATCTTCGTGATCCAGGAGCATCACGCCCGTCGGCTGCACTACGACTTCCGCCTCGAACACGATGGGGTGCTGGTCAGTTGGGCGGTGCCGAAGAATCTGCCGACCGATTCCGACCAGAATCGGCTCGCCGTGCAGACCGAGGATCACCCGTTGGATTACGCCGATTTCGCCGGTGACATCCCGACCGGCGAGTACGGCGGCGGGCATGTCGAGATCTGGGATCGGGGCACCTTCGAGACCGAGAAGTGGCGCGCCGACGAGATCATCGTGAGGCTCAAGGGCGATCGCATCCAGGGCCGCTACGCGCTGATCCGGACCGGCGACAAGAACTGGCTCGCCCACCTGATGAGCGACGAACCGCGCCCGATCCTCCCCGACAGCCTGCGTGATCCGCGGCCGATGCTGGCCACCGACGAACCGATCGACGGTCTCGACGACGAGAAGTGGGCCTTCGAAGGCAAGTGGGACGGCTACCGGCTGCTGGTCCGTTCGATCGGTGGCGAGTTCCGGCTGACCTCGCGTTCGGGCCTCGACATGACCAAGGACTTTCCCGAACTCGCCTCCATCGCCGATGATCTCGGCCTCATCGACGCGGTTCTCGACGGCGAGGTGGTGGCGCTGGACTCGTCGGGCCGCACCAACTTCACCCTCCTCGCCGGCCGCAACGCCACCGACGAGGACTACACCCTCAAGCTGTATCTGTTCGACGTGCTGTATCTCAACGGGACGTCGCTGCTGCGCAAGCCGTGGTCGCAGCGGCGTGAGCTCCTCGAGGAACTCGCACCCGCCTTCCGCCATTCGCGCTACGTCGAGGTGCCACCACTGTTGCCGGGTCCGGGCGCGGTGGCCGCCGAGTACAGTCGCGAACATCAGATGGAAGGCGTTGTGGCCAAACGCCGTTCGTCGGTGTACCAGCAGGGGAAGCGATCGTCGTCGTGGCTCAAGCACAAGAACTGGAGTGACATCGAGGTCGTCATCGGCGGCTGGCGACCGGGGCGTGGCAACCGTTCACACACGATCGGCTCCCTGCTCCTGGGCCTGCCCGAGGAGACCGGTCTACGGTACGTCGGTCGGGTCGGCACCGGGTTCACCGAAGCCCAATTGACCTCTCTTGCCGAGGAACTCGAGCCGCTGACGATCAGTCGCTCACCATTTCTGGACAAGATCGACCGTCCGGTCGCGGCGAACGCCGTGTGGGTGCTCCCGAAGATCGTCGGCGAGGTGCGGTTCATGGACTGGACCAGCACCGGCCACCTCCGCCATCCCAGCTGGCGCGGCATCCGGCGCGACAAACTTCCCGGTGACCTGTGAACATCCTCGGGCCACATCACCTTTCGAAGGAGACAACGATGTCCGCGAACACCGGCGAGATGATCACCCTGACCATGCCCGACGGCACCGCCGAAGCCCATGTGGCACGCCCGGAATCCGCGCCGGACGAGTCCACCCGGCCGGGCGTGTTGTTCTTCATCGACGCCATCGGGTTGCGCCCGCAGACCCGGGCCATGGCCGACCGCATCGCCTCCTGGGGATATATCGTGTTGGTACCCAACGTCTTCTACCGCAGCGGCACCGCCGCGCAGACCTCCCCGTCGGAACCACTGTCGGATGCCGACGCGCGTGCGGCGTTCATGGCCGAGGCGATGCCGCGGGTGCACGGCCTGACACCGGATCTCGCCGCACGCGACATCGAGACGTATCTGGATGCGCTGCACGCACTTCCGGACGTGGCGGCGGGACCCGTCGCGGTGACGGGCTATTGCATGGGCGGACGCCTGGCCCTGCTGGCCGCGGCGACCCGGCCCGACGACGTGGCCGCGGTCGGCATGTTCCACACCGGGCGGCTGGTCACCGACGATCCGGACAGCCCGCATCTGCATCTGGACACCGTCACCGCCGAGATCCTGGCGATCCACGCCGACCACGACCGGTCGATGGATCCGGAGGCGATCGCGAAGCTGGAGCATGCACTCTCGTCCGTGGGGGTCACCCACCACACCTCCGTGTATCCCGGTGCGCCGCACGGATACACGATGGCCGACACCCCGATGTACAACCACGATGCGGCCGAGCATCACTTCGCCGAGCTGGAGAAACTCCTGGAACGCACGCTGGGGTGATCGGTTCAGCCGCGCCGGCCGGCCCGCTCGGCGAAGGCGTCCAGGGCATCGAGGACCTCCGGCGCGCGCCACGCGCGATTCCTGGACCGGTCGGTGAACTCGACGACGATCCCGGCATCGAGCAGCGGTCCCACGTGACGTCGCGGATGGTCCGTCGAGATACCGAGTTCATCGCGCAGCACGACACCATTGACGACGGGACGACGAACCAGCAGGTCGGCAACCCGCCACACGGCCGCATCCTTGCGTGCCGTGATGCTCTCACCCCAGCGCTCACGGATGTCGCGTAACTCCGTCACCAACTGCCGACCGTTGCCGACGGCGCGGATACTCGCGTCGGTGAACCGTTGCACGATCGGCACGAGGTCACCATGCCGAAATGCGGTCAGGGCGGCGAAGTACGCATCGGTGTCGGCGAGCAGCCCGGCGGACACCGGCACGGTGACCCGACGAGTGAGGTCCCTGTGACGCAGCATCGCCTGTACCAGGGCGCGTCCGGTCCGGCCGTTTCCGTCGGTGAAGGGATGGATGGTCTCGAAGTGCGCATGCGCGACCGCAATGTGGGCGAGAACCGGCGGATCATCGCGCCGGATGAATGCGAGAAGGTCGTCGATGGCCGCCGGCACCCGCGAATGGTCGGGCGGTACGAACGTCGCCGACATCGGACTGTTCCCACCGCCGATCCAGACCTGCTCGGTCCGCCACCTCCCCGGTGTATGGCGCGGCTCGTTGCGCATCAGCGCGGCGTGCATCGACAGAATCGCTTCGGCATCAAGGGAATCCGACAACGCGACCGCTGCCATCAGTGCTGCGGTGTTCGCCACGATGGACTCGGCGTTCGCCTTGCCCCGCCCGCCGGGCAACTCGGCCTCGGCAATCGATCGAGCCGACGCCGTCAGATTCTCGATGCGCAAACTGGCGGCCGACTCCGATCGCAACAACACCGCGGCGAACGGCGCGATCTCACCGCCGAGTTCGGCATCGAATCGCGCGACCTCATGCCCGGCATGCTCCATGTCGGCGCGAACATCGGCGGGCACGGCGATGTCCAGGTCGGCGATGTCCGGGACAACGGCAGCCGAGTAGGGGCCGGCCCTGCGCGAGCTGCGCCGGTACCCCTCGTCGAGCCGAGGAATCCATTGCAGCGTCTCGTAGGTGACCGGCTCAAGTGTCGCCATCATACCCGCCACTGCGGCGGTCGAACCGTCGCGATCCCTACAAACCCTGCCGTTTCCGTTGTCCGGCAACGAACCTCGCGGCCATCGTCTGCATCAGCCCCGGTGCGAGCCGGGAGAACCGCCACGCCATCCGCGCCTGGACGGGCACCACCAGCAGTGGGCGATTGCGGGCGATGGCATCGAGTGTCTCCGCAGCCAGCCGTGCCGCCGGGTACGGCGTCGAGATCCCCTGTCCGGACAGGTAATACGTGCGTCCATCGAAGCCGCCGACACCGTCGGCGTCGAGCATCGGTGTCTCCACCGCAGCCGGACACACGGCCAGCACCCCGACGCCGTGCGCGGCCGCCTCCGTGCGCAGCGCCAGCGACAGCCCCACCACCGCATGCTTGCTCATCACATAGCTGGTCAACAGCCCGGCTGCGGTCAGCCCGGCCATCGACGCGGTGTTGACGATATGCCCCGATCCCTGCCGGATCATGTGCGGATAGGCCGCCGCGACGCCGTGGATGACCCCTCGGATGTTGACGTCGACGACGGTGTCCCACTGCTGCGGCGTCAGCATCTCGGTGTTGCCGCCGAGGGCGATTCCGGCGTTGTTGAACATCAGATCGAGGTGCCCATGGCTCTCGACCACCGAGTCGACGATCCCGCGGACGGCCGCCGCATCGGTCACGTCGAGGTGTGCGGCGCCGACGGTGCCGGGTAGCGCGGCGCACGCCTCGGCGACCCGCTGCGCGGCGGCGAGGTCGACGTCGGTGCACGCGACGTCGACGCCGGCGGTCGCGAGGGCCGTCGTGAAGGCCGCACCGATCCCGGACCCGCCGCCGGTGACGATCGCGGTCCGGCCGGCGAAGGTGTCGCTCGCGCGTCGTCGTCGGACCATCGGCCAACTCTGACAGTGAGCCACACCACTGTCAATGTTGACTGGTTGTCCGTATCACACCGCTGGTGTCGTCCGACCCTCGGCGTGCCCCCACCAGGTCATACCGTTAGCCTCATGTGAGTCGAGGACCAAGGAGCTCGTGTGTTCGTTGTCGCCCACATCAGCGACCTTCACTTCAATGGGACGCGGTTCAACCGCGCCCGTATCGAGTCGGCCCTGAGGTACATCAACGCACGCACCGACGGACTCGATGCCCTGCTGGTGACCGGCGACGTCGCCGACGAGGGCAGTCCCAGCGAGTACGTCGAGGCCTACCGGGTCCTGGACTCTCCGCTGCCGATGCTCATCACCGCGGGCAATCACGACGAGCGCAGCAACTTCAGCGCCGAACTCGTCGGAGAACGGACCACCAGCGCCATCAACTCCTCGCTGCTCATCGACGACGTCCTGCTGTTGTCGGTCGACAGTTCCATCCCTGGCCGCAATGACGGCTACCTCGACGACGACACCCTCGCCTGGATGTCGGTACAGATCGAGGCGGCACCCGCCGACACCCGGGTCCTGGTGGCGTTTCATCACCCGCCGGTGACGATCGGCATGACGTTCATGGACACCATCCGCCAGACCGGCGAGGAACGTCTCGCCGAACTGGTGGTGCGGTACCCGAACATCGTCGGATTCGTCTGCGGTCACGCCCATTCGGCGTGCGTGACCCAATTCGCCGGACGCCCACTGTGCATCGCTCCGGGGGTGGCCTCCACGCTGAATCTGCCGTTCGAGGGCACCGAGATCATCAACCGCGGTCAGCCGCCGGGAATCGCGTTCCACATGATCGACGGCGATCGGCTGATCACCCACTTCCGTGCGGTGATGTTCTGACCCGTTCGGCGCTACTCGCCGTTCTGGGACTCCACGATGTACTCGCGGAACCCGAGTAGGTTCTCATCGTCGGGCGCATGCACGAGGGCATCGTCGAGGTGTGCCAGGGCCTGCGCGGTGTTGCCCAGTTCGTGTTCGAGTCGCGCCCCGATCCGGGCCGCGGTGACCAGGACCGGAACCCAGTCGTTGGCCCGCGCGATGTCCTTCGCCCCGTCGAGGAGGATGCGCGCACCCTCGGGGTCGGAGAACTTGCGAACATCAGCGATCACCAGGTCGACCCGCACGCGCAGGGCGACGGTGTCGACGTCTTCGGGCAGTGTGGCCAGCAGGTGTCCGGCCTGGGCCAATCGCGCTTCGGCGGTGGCGTGATCACCGGTGTAGAAGGCGGCGGCCCCCGCACCGCGCAGGGCGTCGACGGCGTCGAGTGGTTCCTCGGCCTCCTCGAAAAGCGCTGCCGCGGCGGTGTAATCGGCTCCCGCCGCGTCGTCGAGGTCGGCGAGGTTGTTCTCGTCGGCGCGGAATCGCAGCATGGAGGCCCGGATCGCGGCGGGGGTGTCGTCGGCCAGCGCGTCGATGACCGCGGAGATCGTGGCGACCGCGTCGGTGTGCAGTCCGGCGCGCGCTTGGGCCGTGGCGATGACACGACGCCCGCGGTCCGCAGAGTCCAGGTCATCATGTGAGAGCAGCCGTTCGGTGGCCGGCAGCGCGATGTCGAGCACCGACCGCGGATCGTCGCCGCGGTCGAGCATGGTGCCCGCGAGATCGACGGCCACCGTGTCGGCCGGGTGGGCGAGGCCTTCCACGGTGAGTACGGCGCGCGCGTGCTCGGCGTCGTCGATGGCGCCGTCGAGATCGCCGACCGCCGTGCGGATCTGAAACCGGTACATCAGCACTTCGGCGCGCTGCACATAGCGCGAGTGTTCCAACGCCTCGTCGAGCAACGGCAACGCACCCTGGAGATCGGTCTGCTGCTGTCCGGCCGTGGCCGACCGAAGCACCTCGACGAGGTCGGTGCCGGCTTCGAGTCGTTGATCCGGCGTGACGGCCGTGGCCAGCGCGCGACGCGCGGCGACGACCGCGGCATCGCTGTCGGCACCGGCGTCCTGCCCGGCGGCGTTGCGCAGATTCGCGCGTGCCCGCAGCAAGCCCGACCGCATCATCCACGCATCGCTGGCCGGCGAGTCGTCATCGTCGGCCAGCGCCTTCGCCACATCCGGGTCCCCGAGCACGTTCAGCGCACGGTCGACGGCGTCCATCGCCCGGTCGGCATCCCCGAGATTCGCGTAGACCATGGCGGCCACATTCCAGATGTTGGCCTGCCGTTGCGGTTCCCAACTCGGATCGGGGCCACCGAAGTCGTCGAGGGCATCGCGCGGCGCCGACCCCGAATCGATGGCCAACGCATCGGCGAGGAGTCGGGACTGCACCGCCCAATGGGGTCGGCCCACCGCGACAGCGCGATCGGCGGCGGCATGCAGTGCGGTGATCGCCGTCTCGGGATTCCCTCGCTCCTCCCAGGCAAAGTGGTTCTCCGCCCGCACCGCATCGGCGGGATCGAGTTCGTCGAGACGGTCCCGCAACCGCCGGGTGCATTCCTCGGCGCGGCGCATGGAGGAGTTGCGGAACGCGAACATCCCCGACAACAGGCCGCGCGCGTCGCGCCGCGAGACCGGGACGACATCGGCCGCGGGATGTCCCGTCGCCCGGATCGCCAGCACCTCCTCGGTCTGCTCGGAGACGACGGTGCTGTGGTTGCGGACGTCGAACCGGGCGGCCACTGCGCGGGCCCGTCCGGCGAGGTCGTCGGCGAGTTCGGCCACGGGCCGCATCTGCGGCGGCTCTGACAGCGATAATCGTTGCGGCACCGCGGTATCCGGGTCGACTGCGGCGACCGAGGCGAAGGTGGCCGCGAGCGCTGCCGCCTTGCGCAGTTCCTCCATCGGGCTGTACGGATTCACCAGGTCGTCGATGCGGCGCACCGCCATCTCGTGAGCCGCGGCCAGTTCGTCGACGATCAGCAACCCGACGATCGCGTCGGCGACGGTGGCGGGCGGATGCGGCAGGCGACCGTAGACCTCGTCGATCGCGCGGGCCGCCCGGATCACGTCGTCCCGGCGGCCCTGCCGAGCGTAGGGAAGGATGAGCGGTGCGTAGGTCTCGGCGGGAAAGAAGTTGCAACGATCACCGTCGTCGACGAGATCGGCCTCGACGAGGGCGATGGCCCACTCGTCGCGACCCATCCGGGCGTACAGTTCGGCGATCTCCGCCCGGCTCCCTGCCTCGCAGGTGTTCTCCGGTCCGGCGAGATACTGTGCATCGGCCAGCATCTCGACGGCGCGATCCGGATCTCCTTGGTACATGGCTATTCTCGCCTGCGCCAGACGCACCACCGATGCCGCCTCGTGCCCGTCGGCGGTGGCGCGCCGGGCCCAGTCGTCGGTGAGCGCGTGGATCTGCTCCACACTCATCTGCGGCAGTTCGTCGATCTGCTCGACGAGTCCGGTCAGGCGGATGTGCAAGGTGGCGATGTCGTCGGAATCCAGTTCCAGTGCAGGTCCTTTCGTGTCTATCTCACGAAGTAGCCAGGCGGACAGGGTGAGGACATCGGTCAGCCGGCCCGACCACTGCGCCGAGGCAACCGCCTCCAGGCGTGCGTAGAACTTCCAGTACGGATCGCCGATCGCGTCGGCGCGGGCGATCAGTGAGGGAAAGGGGGTGAAGTCCTCGTACCCGAACCGGGGGTCGCCGTAGCGGGCGTACCAGAGGTCGTTGCGGAACTGGTTCAGATCGTCGGCGGCGTCGAGGGTCATGACTTCTCCGTTCGGGTGGCGAGTTCGGCGAGGGTGGTCAGGGCATCGTCAACCTCGGCGGCCACCGAACCGCGAACCGGTCGTCGGGTGCGGATGGCGGCCTGCCCGTACAGGGTTCGCAGGACCGCACCCTGCACCGTGATGTCCGCAATGTGGTTGAGGCGCTTGATCAGTGGGTTACCGGTGTTGAGCACCAACGCCGGCCGGGTGTCGACGGCGGGCGCGTCGTCCGCGAGGGAGGACAACGCCGAGAGCCAGGCGTCGGGTTCGCCGTCGACCTCGGCGAGCATCTGCGCGCGATCGTTCGCCAGTTGCGCCGAGTCGTCGGTGATGAGCAGCGACGCAAGGGTTTCCGGCTCGAAGGAGCCCAGTTCCACGCGGCAGCCGAAGCGGAGGAGGGCGGTGCGGGCGGCGTCGAGGAGGCGGGCATACTCGTCGCGGACGTCGGGCGTCGGGGTGGCGATCGTATCGAGCAGATACTCCTGGCCGATCACCTCGCAGGACAGATCCGGGTTGGCACGCACCAACTCTCGGAGAACACCCGACTCGAATGCGTGTCCGGCGTTGATGAGTCCGACGCCGCGGTGGGCGAGGATGTCGCCGAGCACCCGGAAGTCGTCAACGCTCGCCGTGTACCGCATCGTGGTGAACCTGGCCCGGAAGGCCGACGGAGCCATCGCACCGAAGTTGGTCTCGAACAGGCAGTGCCGGTCGACGAACCGCAGGAGTTCCGGTGTGCCGGTGGCGATCGCCTTGATGCCCATCTCGTGTACCGACAGGAAGCGTTCCCGCACCGAGGTGTTGGTGCCCAGGCCGATCAACCAGTCCTGGACCTGGGCGGCCAGACTGTCCTGCACCTCGGCGAACAGCTCGTCCTTGACCAGGCCTTCACGAGATGCGGTGAGCGAGAGTGCCGACGCGTCGACGACCAGTCGGACGAAGTAGGCCCAGTCGGGCAGCAGGTCCGGGACATCACCGACGGCCAGGCCCTTCACATAACATCGATGGCCGGCGCGATGGGACATGCCGGATGATCCCGGCCGCACGAACGCCACGCCGCGCAGTCCGGCCTGCCCGACCTCCACCTCGAACGCTTCCAGCGGCGTGAAGCCGAATTCGTCCTGGCAGAACCCGATTCGACGGGCAGCGAGGTCACCGGCGTTCGTGCCGGGGTCAAAGGGGTTGGCCGGCATTGCGAGTGGCTCACCGGTGACCCGGATGGGTGTCGGGTGCAGACCCGCGTATTCGGTGGCGAGGGATCGCACGGCATCGGCACTCACCCACTTCTCCGAACCTCGCCGGACCCGAAGGGTGATGGTGGTCCCCGGTTCGGTCCGGTGTCCGGCATCGACCTCGAACGACCCGGTCATCGAGCCCGTCCATCGCACCGGCGGGTGACCCGTCGCCAGCGAGTCGACCGTCACCTCGTCGGCGACGAGGAACGCGCTGAGCATGCCGACACCGAATTGGCCGATCGTGTCCTGGGTGGAGAATCCGAGTTCGTCGCGTTTGGAGCTGCGACCGATGGTGCCGAGCAGGTCGCCGATGACGTCCGGCGACATCCCCGTTCCCCGGTCCGTCAGTGTGAAGGTGTCGCCATCGACGTCGATGTCGATGGCGCTGGTCGACTTTCCGGCCACGGTCTGTGCGTCGATCGCGTTCTGCAGTAGTTCGCGGACGTAAACGCCTGGATTCGAGTAGAGATTGGTCCCCAACACATCGATCAGGGAGCGCAGGTCCACGTCATAGCCACCCCGAATGGTCATGCGGGCCATCCTAGGGGGTGGCCGCACCGACGCCCGATCGGCGTCCGTTCACCCGAATGAACCCACCGAGCTGTCGGCGCGCCGTCGGAGCCGCCGCATCCCGCCGGTCGAGCCGCCCACCCCCGGTCGAGCCGCCGCCGCCCATTCGCCGGTCGAGGAGCGAGGAGCCCCTGGGCGACGAGCCTCGAGACCACGCAACACGACGCTGGAACCCGATCACAGCACAGCACCACCCGACAGCAGGCCGAAGCCAGCCGCCTACCGCGGATTCGTGGTGATGGTTTCCCCGGACACGAGGTCACGCCACCCATCCGCCGGTCGAGGAGCGAGGAGCCCCTGGGCGACGAGCCTCGAGACCACGCAACACGACGCTGGAACCCGATCACAGCACAGCACCACCCGACAGCAGGCCGAAGCCAGCCTCTTACCGCGGATTCGTGGTGATGGTTTCCCCGGACACGAGGTCACGCCACCCATCCGCCGGTCGAGGAGCGAGGAGCCCCTGGGCGACGGGCCTCGAGACCTCGCAACATGGAGCTGGAAAGCGGTTGCAGCGCAGCACCACCCGGAGGCAGGCCGAAGCCGGCCTCTTACCGCGGATACGTGGTGATAGTCTCCCCGGTGACCGGGTCTCGCCACACCACAGCCCGATCGGTGAGCATGGTGGGGATCAACAACCCCATATGTTTTCGCTGATGGCACGCGATGCACAACGGCATCAGGTTGAACTCCACGGTCCAACCACCGGTCTTCGGATCGCGGTGCACAAACTTCACCACGTGATCGATCTGGCATTCACTGGCCGGCCGACCGCAATGGGGGTACCGGCAGGTGCCATCCAACTCGATGATCTTCTCCCGCAACCACGCCGGTATCCGATACGTCAACGCACCCTTCGGTGGGGTGAGGTAGCCGCCGTGCCCGCTCGGGTCAATCGGCGTTGCGGGGAACGGGATGTCGGGGCGGCGCCAGGCTGCGGGTACCCGATCCAACGAGGTCACGATGCCGGCGGTGCGCGGGATCTCCAGCCCGGGGAACTCCAAGACCTCGACCAGCCCCAACCGAATCAGGTGAGCGGCATGGGAATCATCGATCACCCCGAAGCCCGCCAGCCGGGCTTCGCGCTGCCCGACCGGATCGATGGCCAGATCCAGAAGCAGCTGCGCGTCGGTGTCGTCGTCCGAGTCTGCCGATTCATCCTCGCCCTCGGCGCCTGCATCGGCGTTGTCAATGGTGTCGCTCTCGGAGAAGTCCAGTTGCGCAGCGCGATCAGCATCAACATCATGCGGTAGATCGCCGGCCGGGTCGAGATCGGCAGGTTCCTCCGGCAACGGCACCGCGCGCGGGCAGTCGTCGAGTCCGCACTCACACGACAGATGCGCGCCGGGCAGTCCTTGGATCTCGGCGAACGCCGCGACCCGCTGCTGACCGCGGCGACGCGGATCACGAGTGCAGATGCGGACGTTGATCATCTTCGCGATGCGTGCCGCGAGGTGCGCGCCCATCTCCCCGGGCGCGTAGACGGAGATGTTGCAGTGCCCGTTGGTGTCTCGCCGCACCCGCACATTCTGGTCACGTTCGGCCGCGTCTTCTCGCCGGTCTGCGGCACCATCGGGGTCCAGCGCGATCACCATCTCGGCGACCTGATCCCGCAGGGTCGGATCGGCCTGATTACGTTCGGCGATCTCCAATGCGCGGGTTTCGGCGAAGGCGCGGACGTCGTCGTCGGAGAGGACGACGATCTCGTCGGCGATGATGCGGATGCGTTCCAACGAGTGGTCACCGTCGAGGAACGCTGCGGTCACCGTCGGGAGCGTCGACAGCACAGAGCTCAATGCCATCCAGGCTTTGGCTTTGGGGACTGAGACTCCAAGGCCTGTCGATATCTTGCTGGTGGCGGCTTTGTCGGCGCCGTCGTCGGTGTGGCAGTTGATCTCGTGGCCCGAGGTCAGCATGTCGAGGAAGACGCTCTGCCCGATCCGCGCCGCGGACAGGACTTTCCGAGCGATGACCTGTCGTTCCTGGCGTTGCAGGGAGCGGGCCAGGACGGTGGCGGCTTCGCCGGGGAGGTGATCGATCATGGCGGCGTCGTCGGGGGTCATCGACAGTTCTGGAACCTGCTTGGTCTGAATCATTGTGTCGGCCATGATGTTCACCTCCTCGGCTCGGTCGGATCAACTGAAGTGAGTCAAGTGTATCGGCGACCACCGACAACTTTCTCCGAAGCGGAATCGGTTGGGGGTGAATGCTGTCAGTTCTGTCACGCTTGGGTTCGGTTGGCAGTGGACCGGTTTCGCTGTCGAGTTGCGGAGGTCTCGACACGGTCCTCCGCTATCGCTCCGGACCGGCTCGACCAACAGAAAGGGGCCGGCTCGACCAACGGGGGAAGGGTCCCGCTCGAGACGGGGGTAGAGTGCCGGTCGGCCAACGGAAAGGGGCGGGCTCGGCCAGCGGGTGGGACGGCTCGACCGGCGGAAGGAGCGGACCGGCTTGACCGGTAAGGGAAGGGCTCGGCCGGCGGGGTTGTCCACCGCCGGCCGAGCCGTATCCGCCGGCTATCCCAACGCGGGTTGAGTTTCGTCGGCCATCGGCTTCACGTGATGTCCCACCCCGGCGAGGTGGATGCCGGTCTGGGTGACCTCGTAGACCCGTGCGGTGCGAATGTCGTAGTAGAGACCGACGATTCGCAGGGTCGACTCGGCCGCTGCACGCCCGACGACCGGGTGCCTCGTCAGGGTCTCGACCTGCTTGGCGACGTTGACCACCGCGAGTTGGTCGACGTCGTCGAATCCGAGGGCGGCAGCCGCCCGGCCGGCCGGATGCCCGAGTCGTTGCGCGGCGAGACTCGGGAACGCACGCCCCAACCAGCGGTGCAGCGCGGAGTCCGGGTTGCTGCCGGTCTCCGACGCCGCGAGGGCTCGCATCGCCCCGCAGGAGGAATGACCACACACCACCACCGACGTCACACCGACCTCGGAGACCGCGAATTGCAGTGCCGCCTCGGTGGATTCATCGGAGCCGCACGACGGCACGAGGTTGCCGACGTTGCGGACGGTGAAGAGATCGCCGGGGCCACTCGAGGTGATGATGTTCGGCATGATCCGTGAGTCGGCACAGGTCAGGAAGAAGGCATCGGGTCGTTGGTAGTCGACGACGTCGGCCAGGTGCGCACGCATCACCTCGGCGTGGTCGCGGTGGTACTCGGTGACCCCGGCCATGATCGATCGCAATGCCGGCGGGACGTCGGCCACCTGTGGGTCGGACCACGTGCGCCGACTCCGCCACGGGGTCAACCCCATCACGCCACCGGTGTGCCGCTTCGGTGGCGCCTGCGCCGCGTCGGCCAGTCGCGCCCGTCCGCGTTCGATGATCTGTACCGTCGCACCTCCACTGCGGCGCACCCGAATCCAGTCCTCCAGCATCTCCGACGCCGCGTGATCGAGGAAGTCGGTGTCGAGTTCGACGGTCACCGGCACATCGTCGGGGATGCGGCGCAGCACACTGTTGACCCGCGGCAACGACAGGAAACTCAGCGAGCCTCGAATCCGGATGACGTGGGTGTCGTCGGGCATCTCGTCGACGTAAATGTCGGCGCGGATCACCCGCCACAACACCAGTGCCACCGCGAGTGCGAGCCCGATGGCGACACCCTCGAGCAGGTTCAGGAACACGACCGACACCACGGTGACGCCGTACACCCACAAATCACCGGTGCGCAGTGCGGTCTTCATGTGCGCGAGCTTCACCAGCTGCATGCCGATGACGACGAGTAGGCCGGCAAGCGCTGCGGTGGGGATCTGCTCCACCAACACGGTGAGGAAGACCGCGAACACGAACACCCAGACACCGTGCAGCACAGCGGACCACCGGGTTCGGGCACCGGTGTTGACGTTGGTCGTGCTGCGCACGATCACCCCGGTCACCGGCAGGCCGCCGAGTGCGCCGGAGAGCATGTTCGCGCTGCCCTGCCCGAGGAGTTCGCGGTTGAAGTCGCTGCGCACCCCGTCATGCATCTTGTCGACGGCGACCGCCGACAGCAACGATTCGACGCTGGCGATCAAGGCGACGGTCAGTGCTCCGAGCACGAACCCCGACCAGTTGTCAGTGGGCAGTTCCGGCAGGCTGATGGATTCGAAGAAGTTGCCGTCCAACGTGATCCGCTGGATGTCCAGGCCTGCGACAGCGGCGACGACGGTGGCGATCACGATCGCGCCGAGCGGCCCGGGCACCTTCCGTATCGGCGCCGGCAGGTACTTCCATCCGACCAGCAGGGCGATGACGAGGAAGCCGATGAAGGCCGCCGACCACTGTGCGTGCGTGATCCGATCGGGTAGTTCGGTCAGGTTGGTGACGGCCGAACTCGATGACGAACCGCCGAACAGTACGTGAATCTGTTGCAACGCAATGGTGATGCCGATGCCGGCCAGCATGGCGTGCACGACGACCGGCGCGATCGCCAGCGCGGCGCCGGCAATCCTGCTGAGCCCGAAGATGATCTGCAGGATGCCCGCGCACACCGTGATCGCGCAGGTGACCTTCCAGCCGAAGTTGGCGACGAGTTCGGCGACCACCACCGTGAGTCCGGCCGCCGGACCCGATACCTGCAGGGGACTTCCGCCGATCAGTCCCGCGACGATGCCGCCGATGACCGCGGCGATCAATCCGCCCATCACCGGCGCACCGGAAGCGATGGCGATGCCTATCGAAAGTGGCAGTGCCACAAGGAAAACCACCAGCGATGCCGGTAAGTCGTAGCGGACCACGTCTCGTATGGTCGTATGCGAATGTTGTTGTCGGATTCCCCCAGTTGATCCCATATGCCCGAAGGTACCGATTTCTCGTGACATCGAGGTTTCGGCGCCGAAGTCCGCGGGGTGAGAATCGCCGCGCGGCCGGTGGTGACGTGGGCCGCGTCACGACACCGGCGTCACCGCAGTCAGCTCACTCGGCCTCAGCTCACCCGGCCGAACCCGAGACTCCCAGTTGCTCAAGGATCTTGCCGCCGATGTCACCGATCAGGCCCGGCCCGACGTCGGGCAGTTGATCCGAGGGCAGCAGGGGTTGCCGCGATGCCGGCAGCCCGGCGGTGCGGGTGGCCTCCACCCGGATACCGGTTTGCTTGTCCTTGCTCAGCGGCGCCGCATACTTCGTCAGGTCCGTCGGGGTGGTGACGGCACCGGCGACGGCCAGCCCTGCTGCGGCGAAATCCGCTGCGGCACGACGGATGTGATTCGGTGACGTCACGAGGACAACCGAGCTGATGCCACGGGCGGCCAGGATGGTGGCACTGTTCTGCGCATTGGACATCGTCGAGACCGACCGATCCTCGGTGACGATCCGGGAGGCGTCGATCCCGTTGTCCACCAACCAGGTACGCATGGCGGCGGCCTCGGTGACACCGTTCTGCGGCTTGCCGCCGGTGACCACGATCGGAGCCGTCGGATCGGCTTGCGCCTGCAACTTTCCGGCGGCGAGTCGTTTGATCAACTCCGGCGCCATCGTCCCTTGCGGACTGAGCCCGAAACCGAGGATCACGATCGCCGGATTCCCGGACGTGGCAGTGGGTTCGGTGCTCGGGACGATCGCCGCGGCATCGGTGACCCCGGCGATGACCCGCCGCGCCGTCGCCACCAGCAGCGGGTTGACCACGGTCAGCCGGTCCAGGGCGGTGCGTCCGGTGTCCGCGTCGTCGATCTGGTCGGCCCAGATGGCCTGCAGCGCCAGGGATTGGCCGTCGCCGGGCGAGAGGGTGAGTACCTGCCGCAACTCCGTCAGGCCGCCGGCGACATCTCCCGCGGCGAATCGTTGTTGCGCGGAGTTGTACAGCGACGACGGGTCGACGCTGACCGCGACCGGTCGCAGGCCACCGTCATCGGTCGGCTGCGTGGCCACGACGACGCCACCCAGCGATGCGACGGCGACGGCACCGATCGCCAGCCGCCGATACCGCCGTCTCACCTGAGTCACACCAGTCACTTCAGTAACAGTAGGTGTGGCCGTCGCGTCCCACCACCTCAGCGACGTTTCGGCTCGATAACAAAGCTCTCCAGCACACACAGACAGGCGGCAGGGGAAGATCACTTCCCCTGCCGCCTGTCAGGACGAACGTGTCAGAGCGCCTTGAGTTCCTCGATGATCGACTCGACGGACTTCTTCGCGTCGCCGAAGAGCATCGACGTCTGGTCGAGGTAGAACAGCGGATTCTCGATACCGGCGTAGCCGGAGGACATTCCGCGCTTGAGGACGATCACCGACCGCGCCTGATCGACGTTGAGGATCGGCATGCCGTGGATGGGCGACCCCGGATCGTTGCGGGCGGCCGGGTTGGTGACGTCGTTGGCGCCGATGACGATGGCGACGTCGGTGCGGCTGAACTCGCCGTTGATGTCGTCCATCTCCTTCATCGCGTCGTACGGCACATCCGCTTCGGCGAGAAGCACATTCATGTGTCCGGGCATACGACCGGCGACCGGATGGATGGCGTACTTGACCTCGACGCCCTTGGCCTCGAGCAGCGACGCCATCTCCTTGACCGTGTGCTGCGCCTGGGCGACGGCCAGGCCGTATCCGGGCACCACGACCACCTGGTTGGCATAGGACATCTGGATCGCGGCGTCGGCGGCCGAGGTGGCCTTGACGGTGCCGCCGGCCGCGCCGGCAACTCCGGCGCCACCTTCGTCGCCGCCACCGAACGAGCCGAACACGATCGCCGGGATGGACCTGTTCATCGCCTTGGCCATCAGGTTGGTCAGGATCGACCCGGAGGCACCCACGATCATGCCCGCGACGATCATCGCCTGGTTGTTCAGCGCCAGACCGGCTGCCGCAGCCGACAATCCGGTGAGCGCGTTGAGCAGCGAGATGACCACCGGCATGTCGGCGCCACCGATCGGGAACACCACGAACAGCCCCATCACACCGGCCACGACGAGCAGCGCGACGATCCAGAACCACGGGGTCGCCGAGGTGGAGTCCGCCGACACCCCGATGTAGATCGCGATCGCGATCGCCGCGATGGCCAGGATGATGTTGGCGAACTGGAAACCCTTCGCGGCGGCGACGAGTTTCTTCTCGAGATTCTTGTTGAGCAGTTCCTGCAGCTTCGCGAAGGCGACGAGCGAACCCCAGAACGACACCGAACCGATGATCGCGGCGAACAGCGAACCGACGATGACATGCACATCGGGGGTCTCGTGCAGGGCGGTGAAGCCGTCGGACTCGATGTACTCGGCCCACGCGATCAACGCGACGGTGCCACCACCGACACCGTTGAACAGTGCGACCAGCTGCGGCATGGCCGTCATCTTGGTCTTCAGCGCCGGCGGAATGCCCAGCGCCACACCGACAGCCAGGCCGACGACGATGAGAATCCAGTTGATCGACGGGACGCCCGCGTCACCGGCGTTGTTGTAGACGCCGATCAGCGTCGCGACGATGGCGATCCCCATGCCGACCGCGGCGATCCAGTTACCGCGCACCGCGGTCTTGGGTCCGGTCAGTCCCATCAGGCCGTAGATGAACAGCGAGAAGGCGACGATGTAGAGGGCGGTGACGCCGTAGCCGAGTGCCTCGGAGACCTGTCCGGACTCGGCGGCGAGAATTGCGGCGCTCACTTGGCGGACTCCTTCTTACCCTTGAACATTCCCAGCATGCGGTCGGTCACGGCGAAGCCGCCGACCACGTTGAGGGTTCCGAAGACCAACGCGACGAAGGCGATGATGCGCACACCCCAGTTGGCGTCGGCGGGCAGCGAGCCCAGCACCACCAGCGCGCCGAGCACGACGATGCCGTGAATCGCGTTGGTACCCGACATGAGTGGGGTGTGCAGGGTGTTGGGGACCTTCGAGATGACCGCGAAGCCGACGAAGCCGGCCAGGACCAGAATGGCGATGTTCGCCAGAAGTTCGGTGTACATCAGGCCGCCGCCTCCTTGGTGACACACGACGCGGAGATGACCTCGTCGGTGAAATCGGGTGTGAGCGCGCCGTTCTCATCGAGCATCAGATCGATGAGGGCGAACAGGTTCTTGGCATACAACTCGCTGGCGTGCTCGGGCATGGTGGCCGGCAGGTTCAGCGGCGAGGTGATCGTGACGTCGTGTTTGACGACGGTCTGACCCGGCTCGGTCAACTCGCAGTTGCCACCGGTCTCGCCGGCGAGGTCGACGACCACGCTGCCCGGCTTCATCCCCTCCACCGCGGCGGCGGTCACCAGACGCGGTGCGGGACGACCGGGCACCAGCGCGGTGGTGATGACCACGTCGAAACCCTTGATCGCGTCCTCGAGCGCCTGCTGCTGCTTGGCACGTTCCTCGTCGGTGAGTTCGCGGGCGTATCCGCCCTCACCGGCGGCGTCGATGCCGAGGTCGAGCCACTGCGCACCGACGGAGCGGACCTGCTCGGCGACCTCGGGTCGCACGTCGTATCCGGTGGTGCGCCCGCCGAGACGCTTGGCGGTGGCCAGCGCCTGCAGGCCGGCCACGCCGACACCGAGCACCAGCACCGTCGCCGGCTTCACCGTGCCGGCGGCCGTGGTCAGCATCGGGAAGAATCGCGTCGACAGGTCGGCGGCCACGACGACCGACTTGTAGCCGGAGACGTTGGCCTGCGAGCTCAGCGCGTCCATCACCTGGGCACGCGAGATACGCGGGATGGCCTCGACGGCGTACGCCTCGATCCCGGCGTCCTTGAGCGCACCGATCTTGTTGTCGGCATTGCGCGGGGCGAGGAAGCCGATCAGCTTCTGTCCGCTGCGCAGTTTGCCGATCTCCTCATCCGAGGGCGGCGACACCCGCAACACGACGTCGGCGGAATACGGATCGCCGATCGTCGCGCCGGCTTCGACGTATGCTGCATCGGGAATCAAGGCGCCCAGCCCGGCGCCCTCCTCGACGATGACGGGGACCTTCTTGCCCACCAGTGACGCGACCACCTTCGGGACAAGCGCCACCCGACGCTCTCCCGGGGCCGTTTCGCGCACGACACCCACACTCATTGTTTTGCTGTCTTTCGCCTCGTCGGTGCCGCCGCACGGGGCGGCGCACCAATCAGTCGGTTTCACACCGGCGACGACGACTCGGCCCGGTCGGTTCGCGGATCGGCCGTGCCGCGGTGATGCTTATCGTGTGCGGCGACGGATCGCATCACCGCATCGGGAAAAAACGTGCGACGAACATAACATGACCTCCGTCGATGGGGTTCACCACGTTGGGTTGGTCACTTTTTCTTGACGCGGGCCGAGCTGGTCACATGAAGCAGGTCACGATGCCGGAGTGGCGGAGGTCACAGCGGATGTGGTGGATGCCGACGTGGGGGCGTCGTCACCGGTGCTGCGCGGAGCGGGCGCCGGACCGGATGACCCGGTGACCGTCGTCGAACCGACCGCGGTGGTCGCGAGTCCCGAGAGCACATCGCCCAGACTCTGACGGTCGGTTGTGGTGACCGGCGTGGTGGTGGTTGTTGCGGCCCGGCCGGTGGTGTTCGCCGAGGTGGTGATCGGTGTGGTGGTGCGCGGTGTGGTGGTGAGCGGGGGCGCCTTCCACGTCTGCCCTGCGGCGGCCATCGCGTCCGGATCGGTCACCGGGACCGGCAGGCCGAGTTTCGCAGCGATCTGTACCTGCAGTTCACGCGGCGTGGGGATGTCGACACCGTTGACGGTGGACCTCTCCCCCGGCATCGGCACCGGGACCAGCTCGTCGAGGGCGTCGTCGAAGGCGGTCGGCACCGGTATGCCCATGCTGCGCAAGAAGATCCCCCACGGGTTCCCGCCGTCGAGGACGACATAGGTGGTGGCACCGACCTGGGTCTGCGAGATGACGTCGTACTGGTTGACCAGATCGCCCTTCTGGCCGTGGATGGTGGCGCCCGGCCCCAGGTAGAAGAGCGTGGCGAAGGGATGCGCGAGCGGATTTCCCAAGCCGCACACCGCATCCCCGCGAACGCAATAGGAGATCACCCGGATGTCCCCGGTGGCCGACTCGTCGCGGGGACCGTTGGTGTAGACGCCGTCGATGATGCTCGGGAAAACGCTTTCGATGCCGGTGTTGGGGAATCGGGTGTCGGCGCCGTTGATGACGACGACGTCGGCGTCGGGGATGGCGTCCGGGTCGCCGGCGAGTGACTTCTGATGCAGGAGGTAGGCGACGTTCATCGCGACGGGCACGCTCTGCGAGTAACCGTTGAGGATGATCGTCCCGGTCTTCCCCTGCGCCGCCCAGGCGGCTTCGGCGGCGGCGAGACCGGCGACGGTGCCCGCATCCACGGAGTCGTTGTAGGTGCCGGTGCCGACCAGGTTGAGCGTGGTATCGCCGACGACGAAGCCGAAGGCCTGCGGGTAGTCGACGAAGCGGACCTGCGGATCGTTCGGGTCGTAGAACCCGATGCTCACCGTGCGTTCGTACTGATCGCCACCGACCGCGGAGCTCCCGCCGACGATGTCGTCGCCGGTGACCTCGGTGAAGTCGGAGGTTCCGGGTACCAGGATGACCGTCGCATCCCGACTCAGGTCGGCGGGCAACCAGGACGGCCGCTCCCGGATGACGGGCGCCTCGTACCAGGACGTCGGAAACAACCCGGCTCCGAGTGGGGCCGCGGCGGCCGCGCCCGTGTCGGGTGCCGATGTCAGAACCAGGGCGGCCGCGCAGGCGGTGACCGCAGTCATGGTCAGTCGACGCACTCGGACTCCCCTACCGATGAGATGCCGTCCGCGACACGTGGTGCGCGGGCCTTCCGGGTGGAGTGTCCCGGCGGTGCGATGCTAACCGGCCGCGGTCGCGCTCGCCACCTGCGTGCCGGAATCCGGAACCGGGTCGTCCGCGTCCGGGGCGGTGGTCGGTGCGGCGGCAGTAGTCGGCGCGGCGGCAGTGGTCGGCGCGGCGGCAGTGGTCGGCGCGGCAGCGGTGGTCGGTGCGGCGACGGTGGTCGGTGCGGTGATGGCGCCGGTGGCCGGAGCCGATGCGGTGGCGGCGATCCGGGATGCGGCGGAATCGCTCTGCGCCACTTCGGTTGTGGCGACCGTGGCGGTCGATGATGTGGTGGGCGGACCACTCTCGATGATGCCGACCGCGTCCGCGGTTGCTTGCGGATTCGGCGCGTAGTCCGCCCGGCAGGCCGACGGGCTGATGTCGCAGGTGTCCGGGTCGTGGACGGGAACGTCGATGCCGAGCCGATCGGCGACGAGTTGTTGCAGCTCACGCGGCGTCGGGACGTTGTAGGCCGACAGGCGTTGCCGGACGTCGTCCGGCAACGGCAGCCGAAGATCCGCGAGGGTCGACTGCTGGCCCGGCATCGGCACCGGAATGAGCGCGCCGAGAACATCGTCGAATTCGGTGGGCACGGCAATGCCCAGGTCCCGCAACATCATTCCCCAGGGGTTGCCGCCGTCGTAGACGATGTAATGGGTGTTGCCGTCCTCCCACTCGCGGGCGATCGAGTACTCGTTGATGCGGTACTCGAGGAAGGCGTGGACGTAGAACCCCGGAATCAGGTAGAAGAACGTAGAGATCGGGTTGACCAATGGGTTGCCGACTCCGCAGGTCGCGTCGCCACGCACGCAGTAGGAGTAGACCAAGATGTCACCGGTGGCGTCCACATCGCGGTCACCGTTGGTGTACATCCCGGGCAGGAAGCTGGGCACGATGTTCTCGACCCCGGTGTGCGGGAAGCGGGAATCGGCGCCGACGATGACGACGATCTGATCGTCGGGGATGCTGCCAGAACCCTCGATGTTCTTGCGATGCAACAGATATGCGACGTTCATGGCGATCGGGGCGCTCTGCGAGTAGCCGTTGATGACAATGGTCGCGTCCGGATTGTCCGCGTGGACCGCCTCGGCCGCGGCGACACCGTTGACCGTGCCGACCTGCACCGAATGGGTGAAGGTGTCGCTGCCCGCGAGGTAGATCGGGATGCCCCACGGATCGATCCCGAAGGCCGCCGGATAGGAGACGACCGAGATGGCCGGGGTCTGGGTCTCATCGACGCGGACGTCGTTGCCGGTGCCGACAACCCCGCCGAACAGTCCGATGCCCAGGGTCCGTTCGGTCTGATCGGTTCCGTCGTAGTCGGTGGTTCCCGGGATCAGGACCACCGCGTCGCCGGCCGACAGTGCCGGCGCCCAGGACGGCGTCGCGATCACCGTGGGGCGGGCCTGATCGATGGTCGCGGGCGGGTTGACGTCGGGAAAGACGATCGGTCCGATCTGGAGCGCCCGTGCCACACCGGGATCCACGTTCGGGGCCCAGAACATGGTGGTGGCAACGGCAATCAGGACCACCAGACGTCGAAACCCCACCAAATCTCCTCTGCGCCAATCTCCTCTGCGCCAACCCGACCGGCACACAGTGTACGACGACGCAGCGGCAAGCGAGAGACGATCAGGTGACCGTGTAGGTGCGGCTGTCCAGGCCGGTGGCGCCGTCGGGAATCGGGTCGGCGTTCTCCGAGGTCTGCACCTTGCCGTCTTTGCCGATCGCGCGGCAGGAGATCTGGTGGGTTCCCGACGTTGCCGGCCAGGTGTACTTCCAGAGCCGCCACGTGTCGTCGCTGTAGTCGGCGGCGAGGGTCGCCTCCTGCCAGGGACCGTCGTCGACGCGGACCTGGACCTGCGCGATGCCCACATGCTGCGCCCACGCCGTCCCGGCGATGACGACGTCGCCGGGCGACACCTCCGCCGCGGACGGGCGGTCGATGCGGGAGGCGATCTTGATCGGACCGGTGGCCGACCACCCGCGCGTCGTCCAATATGCCTGTGCCCTCGAGAATGTGGTGAACTCCCAGTCCACCACCCACTTGGTGGCCGAAACGTAACCGTAGAGACCGGGGATCACCTGTCGCACCGGGAAACCGTGCTCGACCGGCAGCGGCTCACCGTTCATGCCGATGGCCAGCAACGCATCCCGGTTGTCGGTGATCGCCGACACCGGGGTTCCGCAGGTCCAGCCGTCGGAACTGGTGGACAGCAACATGTTCGAGCCCGGTTGGACCCCGACGCGGTCGAGGATGTCGGTCATCCGGACGCCGAGCCAGCGTGCATTGCCGATCAGGTCGCCGCCCACCTCGTTGGACACACAGGTCAGGGTGACCAGCCGTTCGGTCATCGGCATCGCCAGCAACTCGTCCCAGGACAGGGTGATCTCCTCGTCGACCATCCCGTGCACCCGCAATTGCCAGTCGGCCGTGGTCAGATGGGGCACCTGCAGCGCGGTGTCGATGCGGTAGAAGTCGACGTTGTCGGTGACGAAACGGTTGGCGCCCGGCACCCCGAGATCGGCGTCGGGCGGCACCGGCGGGGCCGGGTCGGCCGGTGTGGGGAGCAGAATCGCCTTGCGGTCGGCGATGGTGCGCGATGCGCCCGCGAGCATGGTGCGGCCGAGTGCTCCGACGGCGACGGCGGCGGCCGCGATGCCCCCGGCGGTCAGCAGGAAACGCCGCGACACCGGCGCGCGCCGAGCCGAATCAGGCTCCGCTGCAACGGAATCCGCCGTGCCGGAATCTGTTGCGTCGGAATCACTGTCGAGCATTCCGATCAGCACGCGGAGCACCACCACCCCGACGGCGCCACCGAGAATCGACGGCAGCATGTACGAGCCGGTGGCCCCGGCCCGACCGAGCGCCGCGACGGCTCCGAGAACCGCGAAGACGATGATGATCACCGAACCGATCGGCGGGCGTCGACGTTCGGCGGCGCCGCAGCCGGCGGCGATGATCGCGATGACCGCCCCCATCACGACGAACAACACGAGTTTGTCGGAGGTGCCGAAGGTGGTGATCGCCCATTCGCGCACGGCCTGCGGCGTGTGGTCGACGACCCAGGAGCCGACCGCGAAGTACGGGGAGGAGTCCGGCGAGACGAGGGCGGCGACGAGTTCGCCGACGCCGAGCGCCGCGGCGACGGCGATGACGCCGGAGAGCGCACCCAGCGGCGGGGTCAGTCCCGGGTGGGTGGGTGCCGGCGCATTCGCGTCGTCGTCGAGATCGGTGGGGGTTGGACTGGCCACACTCCTTGATACCTCGAATACCGGCCGCGGCGTGCGTCCCGGCGCATGTCAGGTCGGTCGGACGGTCGATGCGGGCCGCCGTGCGCGCAGGCATTGACAGTGGTTACCCGCCGGTAGTACACATGTACCGCATATCACAGCGTGATCACGGTCTGGCATAGATCACACCGGCGGCGGGGTCACCGTCGTCAGATCGGGGGGAACGGAAATGTCCTGGCGTCGAGGTTCGCTGATACTGGTCCTTCTCGCGACGGTGCAGGTCCTGGGGGTGCTGCCGGCCGCCGATGCGGCTCCGCTCGGCCTCAATCCCCTCCAGTGGACGCGCACCCACGACTCGGCCACCCAGCCGTACGCGGGCGTCGCCGTCACCGCGAGCGTGCCGATCCGGATGTCGGACGGCACGGTGCTGCGCGCCGACATCTATCGCCCGGCGGGCGCGAACGGCCAGGCCACCCGCGACAAGAATCCCGTCATCGTGAACATGACGCCGTACAACAAGCTGATCAGCATGATCGCGGCCGCGGCGAGCAACGTTCCGGGGCTGTCGGAGCCCGCCTTCGATCTGCTGGCGGGCCTGAACCTGTCGGGTACGCCGATTTCGGGCACCGAACGCCTGTTGAAGGTCGCCAAGGGCGGGTTGCCCAGCGTGTTCGCCGTGGATCCGCAGTTGATCCGGGCCGGATACACCCAGGTCGTCGTCGACGTCCGCGGCACCGGCACCTCACAGGGCGTCTGGGACGTCTTCGGACCCCGCGAGCAGCAGGACACCGTCGAGGTGCTCGATTGGGCTCGCCGGCAATCGTATTCGAACGGCACGCTGGGTATGACCGGCTACTCGTACTCGGCGATCAATCAGATGCAGGCCGCGGCGAAGCGGCCGGCCGGACTCAAGGCGATCTTCCCGGCCGCCCCGATGACCGACATCGTCGCCGACGTGGTCGCGCCCGGATCGGGTTACGGCGCAGGCTTTCTCGCGCTGTGGCTGTTCGCCGTCAACGCCACCAAGACAATCCCCGACGTACCGGGCCTGTTGCGGGGGCAATTCGACCCGGTGTGGTTGCGTGATCGTCTGAACAATCCCGCGGTCTTCGCCAAGGAGTTCCTCGAGGGACTCACCGCCCCGACCACCAGCGCACTGTCCGGGCGTACCCGCGAGATCGTCGAACTCAACTCCGCCTACCGCCGGGCACTGACCACCGACGCCGCCAACATCACCATCCCGACGTTCGTGACCGGCGGGTGGAACGACCTGTTCACCAATATGGAATGGCGTGCGCTGCAACAACTCAGCGGAGTGCCGGCCGATCAGAAGAAGCTCGTGATGAGTACCGGGCAGCACGTCACCAACGGCTGGGACATGCTCGGCCGACCCGGTCAGCCGCCGTCGATGGCGATCTTCCAGCGCGCCTGGTTCGACAAGTGGCTCAAGGGCATCGACAACGGGATCGACCGGTACTCGCCGGCCACCAGTCATCAACTCGGCGGCGGATGGATACAGTCGGACACCATGCCCCGGGCGGGTCAGCAACATCGGCGGCTGTATCTCTCCGCGGTCGGCAGCGGCACCTCCCCGACGTCCCTGCGGGACGGGTCGCTGACACCCGCGAACACCACGCCCGCCGCGACCTGGACCGTCGCACCGGGGATCACCACGCTGTGCTCGGCGGACACCAATCGTGACCAGATCGGATTCCTGAGCTCATTCGACTTCTGCAGCAACGACAATCGGATCGCCGAACGTGGCGCACTCACCTTCACCTCGGCGCCGGTGCGGCAGGCGACGTCGATCAACGGACCGTTGAGCGTGCACGTACGGACCAAGGTCGATGCGACGGACGGCTTCTACGTCGCGACCGTCAGCGATGTCGCCCCCGACGGCGCCTCCCGGGTGATCAGCACCGGGTCGATGACGGTGTCGATCCGCAATCAGCTCGATCGCGGCGCCTCGCAGTTCGCGCCGAACGGCGACGTCGTCGACCCGGTATATGCGCTCGACGCCTTCCAGCGTGACCTGGTGACACCCGGGTCGGTCCAGGATCTCGACATCGGCGAGTTGGGTACCGACGCGCGACTCGCGCCGGGACATCGTCTGCGCGTCAGCATCTACGCGCTCAATGCGCCGCGGGCGGTGAGCTTCGGACCGATCAGCTACGACAGCGGCCTGCGCCCCGAGCACATCGTGCTCGACCAGGCGCATCCGAGCTGGATACAGGTGCCGAGCAACCTGCCGATCCCGTGACGGCCGGCGGGGTACGCAAATCCCGGAAGCACTAGAACGTGTTCTAGTTTGTGGGTTAACCTGGTGCGCATGGCAGGTGACACAGCGATCCCCGACACCATCGCGGTGGGGTCGATCGACGAGTTCAGCGACGACGTCGACGTGGTGGTGATCGGTCTCGGCATCGCCGGCGGGTGTGCCGCCGCCGAGGCCGCGGCACATGGGGCGCGGGTCCTCGTGCTGGAACGGGCCGCGCAGGCCGGCGGGACGACGGCGCTGGCCGGTGGGCACTTCTATCTCGGCGGCGGCACCGCGGTCCAGCAGGCCACCGGGCATGAGGACTCGGCCGAGGAGATGGAGAAATACATCACCGCGGTCTCCCGGGATCCGGAGCCGGACAAGATCCACGCGTACTGCGTCGACAGCGTCGACCATTTCACCTGGCTCGAGGATCTCGGCTTCACCTTCGAACGCAGCTATTACCCGGAGAAGGCGGTCGTCCAGCCCGAGACGCAGGGCCTGATGTACACCGGCAACGAGAAGGTGTGGCCGTTCAACACGATCGCCAAGCCCGCTCCGCGCGGACACAAGGTACCGGTCCCCGGCGACACCGGCGGCGCGGCGATGGTGGTGGAGTTGCTGGTCAAGCGCCTCGCCGAACTCGGCGTCGAGGTGCGCTACGAGGTCGGGGCGCGCGCCCTGGTCGTCGACGCCGACGGGCAGGTGGCCGGCGTACGCTGGCGCGGCCTCGACGGAGAAGACGGGTTCATCCGGGCGCGCAACGTCGTCCTCGCGGCGGGTGGGTTCGTGATGAACTCCGAGATGGTCGCGGAGAACGTGCCGTGGCTGGCCGAGAAGCCCTTCGTGTTGGGCAACACCTACGACGACGGCCTCGGCCTGCGCATGGGTGTCTCCGCCGGTGCGGTGCTCAAACACATGGATCAGGCCTTCTGCACCGCACCGGTGTACCCGCCGTCGATCCTGCTCACCGGTATCGCGGTGAACAAGAACGGCGACCGCTTCGTCGCCGAGGACTCCTATCACTCCCGGACATCGGCTTTCGTTCTGGAACAACCGGATTCGACGGCCTACCTCATCGTCGACGAGGCACACATGAAGCGGCCGCGGATGCCGCTGGTACCACTGCTCGACGGCTACGAGACCGTCGAGGAGATGGAGGCGGCGCTCGGCATCCCGACCGGGAAGCTCGCCGCCACCCTCGAGCGTTACAACACCCACGCCGCACGCGGCGAGGACCCCGACTTCCACAAGTCACCGGAATTCCTTGCCGCACAGGACAAGGGACCGTGGGCGGTCTTCGACATGAGTCTGGGCAAGGCCATGTACGCCGGGTTCACCATGGGCGGCATGGCGACGTCGGTCGACGGTGAGGTGCTCGACGCCGACGGCGCACCGATCGCCGGCCTGTACGCGGCGGGCGCGTGCGCGGCGAACATCGCGCAGGACAGCAAGGGATACGCCAGCGGTACGCAGCTCGGCGAGGGGTCGTACTTCGGCCGACGCGCCGGACGGCACGCGGCGGCGCGCGACTGAGTCACCTCACCGCCGAACGAAACCCCCGCAACCGCAGGCTGTTGGCGACGACGAACACCGACGAGAACGCCATCGCCGCGCCGGCGATCATCGGATTCAGCAACCCGGCCGCGGCGACCGGGATGGCGGCCACGTTGTAGCCGAAGGCCCAGAAGAGATTTTCGTGGATCATGCGAAGGGTCCGACGCGACAGCCGGATGGCGTCGACGACCTTGCGCAGATCACCGTCGACGATGGTGAGGTCGGCGGCGGCGATCGCCACGTCGGTACCCGTGCCCATCGAGAGCCCGAGGTCGGCCCGGGCAAGCGCGGCGGCATCGTTGATCCCGTCACCGGCCATGGCGACCGAATGTCCTTGCCGCTGAAGCTCTCCGATGACCGAGACCTTCTCCTCGGGGCGAACCTCGGCGTGCACCTCATCGATACCGACCTGCGCGGCCACATGTCGGGCCGCCCCCGGATTGTCGCCGGTCAACAGGATGGGGGTGAGACCCATCGCCGTCAACTCCGAGATGGCTTGCGCGGAGGTCGCTTTCACTTCATCTGCGACCACGATCACGCCGAGTCCGGACTCACCGCCGCCGTCGATCGTGACGATCACCGCGGTCGAGCCGCGCTCGTGGGCCGAGTCGACGGCGGCGGCCAGCGGCGCCGGTAGTGCGGCACCGAATTCACGTGGGCTGCACACCCGCACCTTCTCGTCACCGACGATGCCGGTGACGCCGGCACCCTTGACGGCGACGAAATCGACGACCGCGTCGACCGGTCGGCCGTTCACCGAAAGCTCGTGCGCAGCATCGACGATGGCTGCGGCGATCGGATGTTCCGATGCGGCTTCCACGGCCGCGGCGACCGCCAGGAGGTGGTCGGCGTCGGCGCCGTCGGATACCGCGATCGAGTCGAATCGCATCACGCCGGTGGTGACCGTGCCGGTCTTGTCCAGGACGATGGTGTCGACGCGGCGGGTGTTCTCCAGCACCTCCGGGCCCTTCAGCAGGATGCCCAGTTGAGCGCCCCGGCCGGTGCCCACCATCAGCGCGGTCGGCGTGGCCAGGCCGAGCGCACAGGGACAGGCGATGATGAGCACCGAGACCGCCGCTGTGACGGCAAAGGTGATCGACGTTCCGGTGGCGATCGCCGATCCCATCCAGAATCCCAGGGCGGCAACGGCAATGGTGATGACGACGGGGACGAACCAGGCGGAGATACGATCGGCCAGCCGTTGCGCCGCCGCCTTGCCGGCCTGCGCGTCGGCGACCATGGTGGTGATCTGCGCCAGCGCGGTGTCGGCACCGACGCGTGTGGCACGCACCCGAAGTCGCCCACCGGCGTTGAGGGTGGCGCCGGTCACCTCGTCGCCAGGCGCCACCTCCACCGGCACCGACTCGCCGGTCACCATCGAGGCATCGACCGCCGACACCCCTTCGACCACAACACCATCGGTGGCGATCTTCTCCCCGGGGCGCACGACGAACTCGTCACCGACGGCGAGCTGTTCGATCGGAACCCGCGTCTCGACGCCGTCGCGGAGCACCACGGCGTCCTTCGCCCCCAACTCCATCAGGGCCCGCAGGGCGTCACCGGCGGTGCGCTTGGCGCGGTTCTCCAGGTATCGCCCGAGTAGCAGGAAAGTGGTGACACCGGCGGCGGCCTCGAGATAGATGTTCGACGCCCCATCGGAGCGTTGCGGGATGAGATCGAAGCCGTGCGTCATCCCCGGCTCGCCCGCGGTGCCGAAGAACAGGGCGTAGAGCGACCATCCAAATGCGGCGAGGGTGCCCATCGACACCAGCGTGTCCATCGTGGTGGTGCCGTGACGCAGGTTGCGCCACGCGGCCCGGTGAAAGGGCCACGCACCCCAGACGACGACCGGCGCGGCCAAGGTCAGCGACAGCCACTGCCAGTAGGTGAATTGCCAGGCCGGCACCATCGCGAGTGTCACCACCGGAATCGACAGTGCCGCACAGATGATCACCCGCGAACGCAGCGCGGCGAACTCGGCATCTCGGGAGTCGTGGGAGTCCCGGGACGAATCCGGCTCATCGGTGGCCGGCCGATCCATCACCGGCGCGGCGTCGTAACCCGCCGCCCGGATGACGTCGATCAGCTCGTCGGACGCGATATCGGCCGGATGGTCGACGTGTGCGCGTTCGGTCGCGAAGTTCACGCTGGCCTGCACGCCGTCGAGCTTGTTGAGCTTGCGCTCGATGCGGTTGGCACACGACGCACACGTCATACCCGAGATGTCGAAGTCGACGCGCTCCCGTTCGATCGCGGCCATCAGTGACCTCCGTGCTGATCCGTGTTCTCTTCAGTGCTGCATGTCGGTGTGGTGATCGGCGCCGGCGGTGGGTGCCCAGGCGTGTCCCACCGCGAAGGCGATGGAGAAGACCACCGCGAGCGCCACCGCGAAGGCGGTGATGCGCGCGGCCGTGTTCGCGGCCCAGCCGTTCACACCAGTTGGTAGCCGGCCTCGGTGACGGCCCGCTCGACGTCGGCACGATCGAGCGGCGCCTCGCTGGTCACCTCGACGGTTCCGGAGTCGACCGTCACCTCGACGCCGGTGACGCCGGCGATCTCCTCGAGTTCCTCGCGCACCGATGCCGCGCAGTGTCCGCAGGTCATACCGGTCACGGTGTAGGTCTCATTCGTCATCGAACTCTCCTTGGTCGAGTGGTGAAAGTGTGTCGGGACGTGGATGTGTCAGGACCGGACGAGTCGGCTGATCGCCTGGACGGCCTCGTCGATCTTGGCCTTGCCCTGGTCGTCGCCCTCGTGTGCGGCCTGCAGCACACAGTGGTTCATGTGCTCTTCGAGCAGGCCGAGACTGACCGCCTGCAGGGCCTTTGTCATCGCCGAGACCTGCGTGAGGATGTCGATGCAGTACTGCTCTTCCTCGACCATCCGCTGCAATCCGCGCGCCTGGCCTTCGATCCGGCGCAGGCGACGCAGGTAATCGTCCTTGCGCTCGATGTAGCCGTGTTCGGCGTGATCCATGACGACTCCGTTCTATACCCCCTACAGGTATACCTCACGCGGACCCGAAACGGTACCCCCCTAGGGTAGGTCATGCGACAGTGGGCAGCCCTGCCGGATCGACTGAGGATCGAGCGGGCGTGGTTCAGTCCCGGCGCAGCGCGTCGGCCAGGCGGGACAGCGCGGCGGCGACATCGCTCAGCGCGTCACTGACGGCATCCAGCGATGGGCTGGCCGAGTCGGCGCCCGGAGTCTCGGCGCCCGGGATGTCGGTGCTCGGGACGCCGGCGTTCGGGATGTCGGTGCTCGGGACGTCGGGCGCACCGAACGGCGATGCCGCACCGGCGCTCGCCTCGACCGTATCCTCGTCGAATCCGTGACGACGTCCCTGATAGGGCGGCAGACCGTCGGGTGGGGCGGAGTCGGTGGATCGGCGGCCGCCGCGGTAGAACCCCGGGCCGTCGACCTCCGATGGGCCCATCGGCCCAGAAACCATCGGCTCAGACACCATCGGCTCGGGCATCTCGGCCGGGTCGGTCACCAGGTGATCGGGCATCCGGTGTGCACCACTGTGCCCGGCGGCCATGACCGGCAGGTCACCGGTGGACGGACCACTGTGCACCGGCTCGGCAGGCGGCGGCGGGAAGCCGGGCGACGCATGGTGATGCCCGCCGGACGGACCGTGGGCCCCGGCGGCCGCGATCCCCGTCAGCGCCGTGGGGGCGTGCCCGTTGGACCGGGCGAATCCGTGGGGTCCGGGATGGCCGTGGAAGTAGAGGCACGGCACGTTCTCCGGGGAGGTCACCGGGCACGGATTGCGTTCGATGAGCGATTGCGCGTGCGGATCGAAGTCATTCCACTCCAGCCAGTACCGGCGGTCGGCTCGCGGGTACTGGCCACCATCGGTGGCGTGGTTGCCTCGGTGCCCGATCCCCAAGCGGCACTGCAACATCCAGCCCGCCGAATCGGGGAGTCCCAACGCGCGCCGTTCCGCGGTCGAGCTCACCACCGTCGACCAGCAACCTTCGCTGTCCATCGAGCCTCCATTCGCCCGGCCGTGCCGCGCAGTCCAACGATGGAGTTCCCGCCCATGACAGCGTCACACACAACCCCCGCGGGTCAGTGTACGAAAGGTCCCTCGATGCGGCTACCCCGAAAGGGGGACAGCCTCCCCGGGGCTCATCTCAGCGGGGCTCATCTCAGCGGGGCTCGATGTCAGCACGCCCACCTCGGTCACCTGATCGCCGACGAGCCCGAAGACTCGCGATCGCGCGGTGGCCGCGGCCCCTGGATGATCCGACCGCACGTGGCAGCCGCGCGATTCGGTGCGGGCGGCGGCAGCGGCGACCACGGCCCGCGCGGTCATCGTCAACGCGGCGTCCTCGGCCGCCCGCACGGAGTCGAGCGGCACCGGACGGGCGCCCGCGAGCAGCGTGGCGACCTCGGTGAGCCCAGACGCGTCGCGTTGGAGCGCCACATGCCGACCCATCGCATCCTGCAGCACGGCGCGATCGAGCACCGGTGCGCTCATGACGGCGCTGTCGGGCGCGGCAGCGGCGTCGACGGTCGGCGATCGGCGCTCCCCGCGTGCCGTCGTCGCCACCCCGGCGGCGCGGATGCCCATCACGACGCCCTCGAGCAGGCTGTTCGACGCGAGACGGTTGGCGCCGTGCAGGCCGGTGCGGGCCACCTCACCGGCGGCGAGCAGTCCGGGGACCGCGGTGCGGGTGTGGATGTCGGTGACCACGCCGCCGCACTGGTAATGCGCACCCGGGACCACCGGGATGCGACCCGAACGCACCGACAACCCGGCCGCCGCGACCCCCGCGGTCACCGTCGGGAATCGGCGCTCGACGTCGGCGATCCCGCTGATGTCGAGGTAGACGCAGGGGTGTCCGGTCCGATCGATCGCGGCGATCGCGGCGTTCGCGACGACGTCACGCGGCGCGAGGTCGCCCTGCGGATGCACGCCCGCGGTGACCGACCGGCCGTCGACGTCGACGAGCCGACCGCCCTCGCCACGGATGGCCTCGGTGATCAGCGTTCGACGGCCACGTTCGCCGGGGGTGTAGAGCATCGTCGGGTGGAACTGGATGAACTCGAGGTCGGCGACGTGCGCACCCGCCCGCAACGCCAGCGCGACCCCGTCGCCGGTCGCGCCGGCCGGATTGGTCGTCGCCGGATACAGGTGGCCGGCGCCGCCGGTGGCGAGCAGCACCGTCGGGGCCGCCACCGCGTGTGATGCCCCGTGCCGCAGATAGGTGACACCGGAGACCCGCCCCTCGCCGTCGGTGAGCACCCGCGTGACGACGGCATCGTCGATGATCTCGATCGTGCCGTCATGTGCCGCGCCGGTGAGCGCGGCACCGAGCGCGCGTTGGATCGCGGCCCCGGTGGCGTCACCGCCGGCGTGCAGGATGCGGCGCACGCTGTGCCCGCCCTCGCGGGTGCGGGCCAGGGCGCCACGCGGGTCGCGGTCGAATCGGGTGCCCCACGCCATCAGTTCGGTCACCGCGGCCCAGCCGGCATCGACGATGGGTCGGGTCGCCGCCGGATCACCGAGGCCCGCCCCCGCGGCGATGGTGTCGGCAACGTGGAGGTCCACCGAATCGTCGGGGTTGGTGGGCATCACCACGGCGATCCCGCCCTGGGCGTAGAAGGTCGAGGTCGCCTGTTCGGCGCGATCGGGGTTCCATGCCTGCCCCTTGTGCAGCATCGTCACCCGCAGTCCGGCGGCGTGCGCGGTCAGTGCGGCGGTGATCCCCGCGATGCCGGCGCCGACGATCACCAGGTCGGCGTGCGCGGGCACGGGCGCAAGTGCAGCGGCCATCGGACTCGCCTTTCTCGGGTGCCCGATCGTCGGGCGTCTGCCGGACTCAACCATCCGGGGGCGTTTTCGATTCCCAGTCGAAAACCTCTGCCACGCACTCTACGCGTCCCCGAGGTGACCGGGGTCTCTCGGTACACTGGCCCGCGGTGACCGCTCAAGCCCGCGGCCCACGCGGGATACCCCCCGATGACGACGGCGGCACCTCACCGATATGAACACTTCTCAGATCACCAGCCCGGACGTCACCGGCCTTCGACCGGTGTCACCACTGACCGAGGCCTACCGATTCGGAACCACGGCGGCGCACGGGGCCGCGGGCGTCATCCGCTTCGCCGTCGGCACCGCCGTCGATGCACTGCACCTGCGCCCACCCAACGCCGCCCGCGCCGCACACGAGGTGCGGACGACGTTCGAACATCTCGGGCCCACCTATGTGAAGCTGGGCCAGCTCATCGCATCGAGCCCCGGCGTCTTCACCGAGACCCTGGCAACCGAGTTCGAGTCACTTCTGGACCGCGTCCCCCCTGCCGACCCCGACGACATCCGTCGCCTCTTCGTCGAGGAGTTCGGCCGCGCGCCGGAGGAGGTCTTCGCCACCTTCGATCCCGTGCCTATCGCGTCGGCGTCGATCGCCCAGGTCCACACCGCCACCCTGGCCGACGGCACCGAGGTCGTGGTGAAGATCCAGCGGCCCGGGATCGGCGATCGCCTCGCCCCCGACGTGGCGATCCTCGACCGGCTCGCCGGCCTGGCCGAACTCTCCGAGTACGGACGCATGCTCAGCGCCCGCCACGTCGTCGAGGACTTCGCCGACGGCCTCGCCGCCGAGCTGGACTTCCGCAACGAGGCCACCACCATGCGGGAGTGGTACGAGTGCCTGAAACCGGGACCGTTCGGCGATCGGGTCCGCGTCCCCCACGTCCACGACGAGTTCACCACGGCCCGGGTGCTCACCATGGAGCGCATCTACGCGATCCGGATCGACGACGCGAAAGCGGTCCGCGAGGCCGGTCACGACGGCGTCGCACTGTGCCGCACCCTGCTGCTGTCCCTGCTGGAATCGGCCTTTCACGGCGGGTTGTTCCACGGCGACCTGCACGCCGGCAATGTGCTCGTCGACGACGCGGGCCGCCTCGTGCTGCTCGATTTCGGCATCGTCGGCCGGTTCACCCCGCGGACCCGCCGCATCCTGCGTCAGCTCGTCGTCGATCTCATCGTCAGGGGTGACTACGAATCCGCGGGGCGTGCGATCTTCCTGCTCGGCGCGGTCCGCAATCCCGGGTCCACCGCCCAGGGCGGCGTCGACATCGAGAAGGTCGCCGCACCCCTGTCGGGGACCGATCTGGGGGCGATGAGTTACACCGATCTGGGCCGGCAACTCGCCGCGATCGCCCGGGCCCACGACGCGCGGCTGCCTCGCGAACTGGTCCTCGTCGGCAAGCAACTGCTGTATGTGGAGAAGTACATGAAGCTGCTCGCACCGCGGTGGAAGGCGATGAGCGACCGCGAGATCTACGGGTACATGGCCGGGATCATGAAGGAGGCCGAACGGGACCGGCGCGCCGACCGCGCGCACACTCGCTGACCCGTCCTGGGTGGGTCCACCGGCCTGCGCCATTAGGGTGGTGACACGAAACCCGAGCGAATCCCGATCCCGCTCGACGGCGCCGACCCAGGGAGTCGATTGATGAAGCGAGTGTTGCCGGCCGTGCTGGCATTCCTCGGCGTGGCCTGCATCACGGCGGCGATCGCCGTTCCGCTGTGGTTGGTGCCGCAACTGAAGGTCGTCCCGCTCGACCTCGACATCACCACCAACGCCACCTCGGTGAGCGCCGACGGCTCCCCCGGTGACCGCTTCCCCGCGGTGATCTTCGACCGTTGTTCGGTCAACGAGTCGCGGGCGCGGACCCTGCAGGCGCACCTCACCCAGCAACGCCGGTCGGTCATCGTCGACCCGTCGGACCGCCGTCAGGCCACCGTTCAGGCCGCCCAGACCGTGCGCATCGACCGCACCCGTGACGCGAACGGCGACGAGAGCGTGCCACCGGCCCCGGTGTCCGGTGGTGAACTCGAATGCGACGACGGCCTGCTGACGGCCAGCATCGACAAGGTCTCGGTGAACCGTAAGACCTCGGTACCCAACGGAACCGTGAGCTCCGTGCAGGTCGAGGCGGCACCGGAAGGCGTCGACCCCAAGGATGTGTCGGTGCAGCTGACCAACCGGCAGGGCTTCCAGTACAAGTTCCCGTTCAACACCAAGAAGCGCTCCTACCTGTACTACGACCTGAACAGCAGGCAGGACACCGAGGCCACGTTCGTCGGGGTGGAGACCATCGACGGCGTCGAGACCTACCACTTCCAGACGAAGGTCCCCGAGAAGGATCTGTCCTCACTGCCCAACCCGCAGAACGAGGCGGCCCTGGGCACGATGCTGACGATGCCCGCCCGGTGGTGGGGCATCAGCGGACGCGGGGTCCGCCCGACGCAGCAGGTCTCCATGCACCGCTATGCCACGGTGACCCGGGATCTGTGGGTGGAGCCGCAGACCGGCACGATCGTCGACGGCCGCGAAGACCAGCACCAGTACTTCCGTTCGCCGTACCAGGATGACGAGTCGACGCCGGCCGCGGTCCGCGAGTTCCGGCTCGACGCGCTGAAGACCACGTTCGAGTTCACCGATGCGACGGTCTCCGAACAGGCCGGCAAGGCCTCCGGCTACAAGGACGAGATCCGGCTGGGCGGTTTCTGGCTGCCGCTGATCCTCGGCATCGTCGGTGCCGTACTGCTGCTCGCCGCGGTGTTGCTGTTCCTGCGTGGTCGGCGGGCGCGCCGCCGCGATGGTGGCGACGACCTCGATGATGACCTGGAGAACACCGACTCCGACACCGAGATCGTCGAGCGACCCGACACCACCGCGGATGCCCCCGAGTACACCGGCTCCGAGGAACCCACGGTCGTCGACCGGCCGCACGGATCGCATGCCGCGGCAGCAGCGGCGGCGCCGACCGCCGTCATCGCCTCACAGCGGGCGCGGCACCGCAGCCCGGCCTCGCCGGTGGACGAATGGTCCGACGAGGACGAGGCCAATGCCTACCTGTGGGACAGTCCGACGCAACGGATCCCGCGCGTGGAGGGCCCGGCCCCCAAGATCGACGGTGACGAGGACTTCCGGCCGGTGGACGGGGACTCCCCCGGCGGTCGAGCCGGTGAGGAGCGCTAGCGACGAGCCGAGTCGAGACCCCCCGCACGATCCGCTGGGAGCCATTGCGAGCGCTCCAGCCTCACCGACAGAGGTCTCGACACGCCGCTCGCCCTGGGGGGCTCGCGTCGGCTCGACCACCGGGCTTGGGTGCAGACCCGGCCGCCGCCGCTCAAGCCGACCCCACTTCCGCCGGTCAAGCCGGTGAGGAGCGCTAGCGACGAGCCGAGTCGAGACCCCCGCACGATCCGCTGGGAGCCGTTGCGAGCGCTCCAGCCTCACCGACAGAGGTGACGCCGGTACCCACCGAAAGCGGAACCAACCCACACACGACAACCACACACAACAACAAGGGCCGGTGATCGTGATGATCACCGGCCCTTGTGGTTGAACTGGTTTGGGTCCCAGGTTCCTATCCGCGGATCAGAAGAACGCGGGAGCGAACGTGGTGGCCCAGGACTGCTTGAAGGTGTCGTCCCAGTAGGTCCACCAGTGGTCGCCATCCGGGGTGATCCGGGTGGTCAGGTGGATCGGCAGGGTGCGCAGCCGGGCGATGTAGAGCTGGCTGCTGGTCGACGCGGCGACCTCGAGCGGCACCATCTGGGCGAAGTGCACCGGGTTGAAGTTGGCGCTGCCCGGGGTGATGGACGAGTCGTACTTGCTGCCCATGCCGGTTCCGGCGGAGACGTAGACGTGCTTGCCGGACAGGTTGCCCGCCGACAGGAACGGATCGTTCTGGAACCATTCACCGGCCGGGTAGATGCCCCACATGTTGTTCGGGTTGCCGCCCATGTCGGCGACCGAGGCCTGGATGCCCTGGGTGAAGCCGGGCATCGTGACGGTCGGGTAGCCCGAGTAGGACGCGACCGCGTCGTAGAAGCCGGGGTGCCGCGACGCGAGGTTCAGCGCCGAGGTGCCCGACATCGACAGGCCGGCGATGCCGTTGCGACGGTTGTCACTGCCGTGGTTCTTGGCCATGTAGGCGGGCAGCTCACGGGTGAGGAAGGTCTCCCACTTGTTGACGCCCAGCTTGGGGTCCGGGGACTGCCAGTCGGTGTAGAAGCTGCCGCCGCCGCCGAACGGGATGGCGACGTTGGTGCCCTTGCCGGCCATCCAGCTGGCGACGTTGGTGTTGATCAGCCAGCCGCTGTTGTTGTTCGGGGCGCGCAGACCGTCGAGCAGGTACAGGGTGGGCTTGTTGCTACCGCCGGCAGAGACGATGCACACCGGCACACTGCGGTGCATGGCCGGGGAGTACACCCGCTCGACACTGCAGCCGTTGGCTGCGTGTGCGGCCGGCGCGGCGACCGTGGTGACACCGCCGATGGCGGCGACCGCCACCATTGCGGCCACCAGGCGCTTACGGGCGCGAGTCAGCATGAGATTCGATTTTCCTTACGATCGTGACCCGAGCGGGCGCGTTCATATGGGCATGGTGCGGGGGTACGGCGGCGTGCCGCCCGGGACGAACCCCGTCGCGGCCGATAGTAACGGCTCGATAACACAGCGGCAAAGGCAGGAAAGTGAACTCCGCGTGCTTTCTCCGATCCTGCCGCACCCGGGTGACCGGCGTCACCTGCAGCTATCACGGTTTCGCGTCGACTTGGTCACACCGGTTCCGGGCACCCCGATAAGGTCATGATCGACCCTTCCAAAGGAGATCCAGTGACCGAGCAGCAGGCCGATGCAGTCGTCGTGGGGGCCGGATTGGCCGGACTCGTCGCCACCTATGAACTCACCCAGGCCGGGCGCCGGGTGATCCTCATCGATCAGGAGAACCGCAACAACCTCGGTGGCCAGGCGTTTTGGTCACTGGGCGGGTTGTTCCTGGTCGACACCCCGGAACAACGACGCCTCGGTGTCCACGACTCGGCGGAGTTGGCGCTGCAGGACTGGATGGGATCGGCCGGTTTCGACCGCGACGACGAGGACTACTGGCCGCGGCAGTGGGCGCGCGCCTACGTGGAGTTCGCGGCCACCGAGAAGCGCCAGTACCTACACGACCTCGGACTGCGGGCACCGGTGGTGGGCTGGGCCGAGCGAGGCGGTGGCTTTGCCGACGGTCACGGCAATTCCGTACCGCGTTTCCACCTCACCTGGGGTACCGGCCCGGAGGTCGTCCGCATCTTTGCCGAACCGGTGCTCCAGGCCGAACGTCGTGGGCTCGTCGAATTCCGTTTCCGGCACCGCGTCGACGAGATCGTCGTCGACGACGGCGTGGCGGTCGGCGTGCGCGGGGCCGTCCTGGAGCCGACCGACCTCGAACGCGGGAAGGCGTCGAGCCGCGAGGTGATCGGCGATTTCGAGGTGCGCGGCGACGCCGTCATCGTCACCTCCGGCGGCATCGGCCACAACCACGACCTGATCCGCGAGAACTGGCCCGTCGAGCGGCTCGGTCCGGCCCCGCGGTTCATGATCTCGGGGGTGCCCGCGCACGTCGACGGCCGGATGCTGGCGATCAGCGAGTCGGCCGGTGCCAGCCTGGTCAACCGCGATCGCATGTGGCATTACACCGAGGGCATCATCAACTGGGACCCGATCTGGCCCGATCACGCGATCCGCATCATCCCCGGCCCCTCGTCGTTGTGGCTCGACGCCAACGGTGATCGCCTGGCGCCGCCCAACTTCCCCGGTTTCGACACCAATTCGACGATGAAGGCCATCCTGTCGACCGGATACGACTACTCCTGGTTCATCCTCACGCAGTCGATCATCGAGAAGGAGTTCATGCTCTCGGGATCGGAGCAGAATCCGGATCTGACCAACAAGGACCTGAAGTTCGCCGCCAAGAGCCGCCTCGCCAGGGGCGCACCCGCTCCGGTGGCGGCGTTCGTCGAGCACGGCGAGGACTTCGTGGTGGCCGACAACCTCGCCGCGCTGGTCGCGAAGATGAACACGATCACACGCGGTCCGGATCTCGATCTGCAGAAGATCGAGCGCATCATCTCCGCCCGCGACGCCGACGTCGACAACAAGTTCTCCAAGGACGCACAGCTGATGGCCATCACCAACGCCCGTCAATATCTCGGTGACAAGGTCGCCCGCGTGGCCAAGCCGCACAAGTTGCTCGACCCGGATCACGGCCCGCTGATCGCGGTGCGCCTGAACATCCTCACCCGCAAGACCCTCGGCGGACTGGAGACCAATCTCGATTCGGCGGTGATGCGCCCGGACGGCACCGTCTTCGAGGGCCTCTATGCGGCCGGTGAGGTCGCCGGTTTCGGTGGCGGCGGGGTGCACGGCTACAACGCACTGGAGGGAACCTTCCTCGGTGGCTGCATCTTCTCCGGCCGGGCCGCCGGACGCGCGGTGGCCCGGGGATGAACCACCGATGTACGCCCCGAAAAGGATTGCCTGGCCTCAACTTTCACAGGGTGCCCTGAGTGACCACGCGACCCGTACCACTCCGATAGGCTGAATTACGTGCCTGTGCCGCAGACGATCCTGACCCGCAAGACCAAACAAGCCTTGTTCCTCGTCATGACGATCAACGAGGGCGGCGAGAGCACGGTCCGGGATTTCCTCGGCGAACTCGGCTCGCGGATCAACTCGGTGTCGTCGCGGGCGCCCGAACAGGCACTCGCCGGGATCGTCTCGATCGGGTCCGACGCGTGGGACCGACTCTTCGCCGGCCCGCGGCCACGCTCACTGCGCCCCTTCGTCGTCTACGAGGGCGAGGTGCACACCGCACCGGCGACACCCGCGGACCTGCTGCTGCACATCAAGGCCGATCAGATGGACCTGTGTTACGAGTTGGGCCGGCTGGCGATGACGGCGCTCGGTGACGCGGTGACAGTCGTCGACGAGGTGCACGGCTTCCGGTACTTCGATCTGCGCGATCTCATCGGATTCGTCGACGGTACAGAGAATCCCGTCGGGCAGGCCGCGATCGACGCGATCACCGTCGGCGACGAGGACCCCGGTTTCGCCGGCGGCAGTTATGTGGCCATCCAGCGGTATGTCACCGACTTCGCCGCGTGGAATGCGCTTTCGGTGGCCGATCAGGAAGACGCGATCGGCCGCACCAAGTCGGACAACATCGAGATGTCGGACGACGTCAAGCCGAGCAACTCGCACATCGCGCTCAACGTCGTGGAGAACGCCGACGGCGAGGAGATCGACATCGTCCGCGACAACATGCCGTACGGGGACGTGTCGGGTGCGGGCGAGGCGGGCACCTACTACATCGCCTACTCCGCGGGCCCCGACGTGACCGAGGAGATGCTGCGCAAGATGTTCATCGGTGATCCGCCGGGCAACTACGACCGCCTGCTGGACTTCACCACCGCGGTCACCGGATCGCAATTCTTCACTCCGACAACCGATTTCCTCGACGACCTGCCCGCCGCGCCACTGGCCGAGACCGCCGACGAGGACGACCACCCCGCCGACACCGCCGGAACCCCTGAACCCACCCCGCCGAGCGCCTCCCGCCCAGCCGACGGTTCGCTCGGCATCGGCTCCCTGCGCTGAATCACGTTGCGCTGAACCGGCACATCCACCACATCCCGATCCGACAACCAGGAGAGTCACCATGAACAACCTGCATCGCGAACTCGCCCCCATCTCCGATTCGGCGTGGGCGGCCATCGAAGAGGAGGCGACGCGGTCGTTCAAGCGCAACATCGCCGGACGGCGAATCGTCGACGTGAAGGGCCCCCTGGGACTCGAGGCGTCGTCGGTGACGCGCGGCCACCGCTCCAAGATCGATTCGCCCGCCGACGGCATCCTGGCGTTCCAGCGCCACGTGCAGCCGCTGGTGGAACTCAAGGTGCCGTTCACGGTGACCCGCGAGGCCATCGACGACGTCGACCGCGGTGCCGAGGATTCCGATTGGGATCCGGTGGTCGAGGCGGCCCGGCAGCTCGCCCTCGCCGAGGACCGCGCCATCTTCGAGGGGTACGACGCCGCCGGGATCAGCGGCATCCGGTCGGCCACCGCCACCCCGATCGCACTGCCCGAGGATGTGCGGGACTACCCGGAGGCGTTCAGCCAGGCACTCTCCACACTGAAGCTCGCGTCGATCGACGGCCCCTACTCGATCGCGGTGTCGGCCGACGTCTACAACCTGATCAACGAGACCTCCAATCACGGCTACCCGATCAGCCAGCACATCAAACGGCTAATCGACGGCGAAATCGTCTGGGCCCCGGCCATTTCCGGCGCCTTCGTGGTGTCCACCCGGGGCGGCGACTTCGAGCTGACGATCGGCCAGGACGTGTCCATCGGATACGACTCGCACGACGCCGACACCGTCAACCTGTACTTCCAGGAGTCGTTCACCTACCTCACCTACACCGGCGAGGCCGCCGTCGCACTCACGAACGCCTGAGTCACACTCGACGCATGTCCCCCACCTCAGCCGTGGCCATGCCGGTGGAGCCCGAGCGGGTTCTCGAACACATCCCGCCGGGCGCCAACCTCATCGCCCCGCTCTACGCGGCCGAACCGACCGCCCTGCTCGATGCGATCGAGGCGGGGAACGAGCAACTCACCGGGGTCCGGGTGCACCGGATGAGTGCGATCGAGGAACGCGCCTACATCCGCGGCGAGTTCGGCGATCGACTGCGCCACGTCGACTACTTTCTGGCGCCGGCCACCCGGCAGGCGTTCTGGAACGGCACCTGCGACCTGGTGGCCAGCCACTTCTCCGAAACCCCGACACTGATGCGCGCGCTCACCGGCCCCAAGCTGGTGATCACCAGCGCGAGCATGCCCGACGAGCACGGCTACTTCTCGTTGGGCACCAACGCCGAGTACTGCGCGGCGCTGATCGGTGAGATGCCGTTCTTCCTCGAGGCCAACGAGCAGATGCCGCACACCTACGGCGAGAACCACATCCACATCAGCCAGATCGTGGGGTGGACGGCGGTGGATCGCCCTCTCTTCGAGGCACATTCGGCCGGCGACGACCCGCGCGATCATGCCATCGCCGAGAACATCGTGGACCGGATCCCGGACGGCGCGTGCATGCAGTTCGGTATCGGCAACGTGCCCGAGAAGATCGCCGAGCTGTTGTCGGGCCACCGCGATCTGGGCATTCACACCGAGGTGCTGACCGACGGCGTGATGCGTCTGGTGCAGTCCGGCGCGGTCACCGGAGCCCGCAAGCGACACCACCGGGCCAAGCATGTGGCCACCTTCTGTCTCGGCACCCGGGAGCTCTACGACTGGATCGACCACAACCCCGGCATCGCGCTGCTGCCGGTGGATCAGACCAACGATCCGCGGCTCATCGGCGACGAACCCAATGTGGTCTCCATCAACGCGACCACCGAGGTGGATCTGATGGGGCAGGCGGCCAGCGAGACGATCGGCGGCCGCTACTGGTCGGGGTCGGGCGGTCAGGTGGACTTCGCCCGCGGCGCGCAGTACTCCGAGGGCGGACAGGGATTCCTCGTCACCCGGGCCACCACGTCGAAGGGTAAGAGCCGGATCTCGGCGCAGTTGAGTCCCGGCAGCGTGGTGACCACCCACAAGAACACCATCGACAACGTGGTCACCGAGTACGGGATCGCGGAGTTGCGCGGCCGGTCACTGCGGCAGCGCGCCGCGGCCCTGATCGCCATCGCCGCCCCCGAACACCGCGATCAGCTCACCAAGTCGGCGCGTGAACTCGGGTTGCTCTGAGCGGCCTCTGACGAGTGCTCTGACGAGTGCCCGGCAAACCATTCGCCGAGATGGTGGGCCTGTTGCTAGCGTCGTGAGGTGACCTGCCCATGCTGACGCGACTGATCCGGACATACCTGGCGCGGTACCCGGTCAACATCGTCGCGGTGATCGTGCTGCAACTCATCGCGACCGCAGCGATGCTGTTCCTGCCGACCCTCAACGCCGACATCATCGACAACGGTGTCTCACGCGGCGACACCGACTACATCCTGCGCATCGGCGGGGTGATGCTGGCCGTCGCGTTCGCGCAGATCATCTGCACGCTCATCGCCCAGTACTACGGTGCCCGCGCCGCCCTCGGCGCCGGTCGCGACATCCGCCACGACCTGCTGCACCGCGTCAACACGTTCTCCGCACGCGAGATCGGCACCTTCGGCGCACCGTCGCTGATCACCCGCACCACCAACGACGTCCAGCAGGTGCAACTGCTGATCGTGATGAGCACCGCCATCCTGGTGATGGCCCCGATCATGTGCATCGGCGGCATCGTGATGGGTGTCTATGTGGCGCCGGGCCTCTCGTGGGTGCTGCTCATCGCGGTGCCGATCCTGGGTGTCACGATGGCGCTGATCATCGCGCGGATGATCCCCGGGTTCCGCGCCATGCAGGAACGTCTGGACACCGTCAATCGCGTACTGCGGGAACAGATCACCGGTATCCGCGTGGTCCGCGCCTTCGTCCGGGAACGGTATGAGACGCAGCGCTTCGGCGTGGCCAATGACTCGCTCAGCGACGCCACCCTGCGGGTCGGCCGGATGATGGCGTTGATGTTCCCGGTGGTCATGGTGATCACCAATGTGACGATCGTGGCGATCATCTGGTTCGGCGGGCACGCCGTCGTCGACGGCGGCACCGAGATCGGCGCCCTGACCGCGATGATGAGCTACGCCATGCAGATCATGATGTCGGTGATGATGGCGTCGTTCCTGGCGATGATGGCGCCGCGCGCGGCCGTCTGCGCCGAACGCATCTGCGAGGTCCTCGACACCGAGACATCGGTCCGCCCACCCGCCGAGGCGACCGGTTTCGCGGCGGCGCCGTCGTCGGTGGAGTTCGTCGGCGCCGAGTTCCGCTACCCGGGTGCCGACGAGAACGTGTTGAGCGACATCGGTTTCGCCGTGTCCGCCGGCACCACCACCGCCATCGTCGGGTCCACCGGCTCGGGCAAGACCACCCTGATGGCACTCGTGCCCCGGCTCATCGACGTCACCGACGGCGCGGTCCGCGTCGGCGGCACCGACGTCCGCGACCTCGACCCCGACGAGTTGCGGTCGGTCATCGGTTTCGTGCCGCAGCGGCCGTACCTCTTCTCCGGGACGGTCGCCTCCAACGTGCGGCACGGCAAACCCGACGCGACCGAGGAGGAGATCTGGGCGGCGTTGCGGATCGCGCAGGCCGAGGAGTTCGTCGCGGCCATGCCCGACGGGCTCGACACCGCGATCGCGCAGGGCGGCACCACCGTATCCGGCGGGCAGCGGCAGCGGTTGGCGATCGCGCGGGCCCTCATCCGCCGGCCGGCGGTGTACCTGTTCGACGACTCGTTCTCCGCACTCGACCTCACCACCGACGCGAAACTGCGTGCGGCACTGCGTCCGGCCACCGCGGATGCTGCGGTGATCATTGTCGCCCAACGTATCTCGACGATCGTCGACGCCGATCAGATCGTTGTCCTGGATCGCGGTCACGTCGTCGGGCTCGGTCGTCACGACGAACTGCTGACCTCGTGTGAGACGTACGCGGAGATCGCGAACTCGCAGCTGTCGATCGGAGAACCGGCATGACCCGCCCCGGACCCGGCTCGGGACCCACGGCCGCTCCCGGCCCGGGACGCGGCCCGATGATGGCCGGACCCGTTCTGCAGAAGGCGCATTCGTTCGGCCCGTCGATGAAGCGTCTGGTGCGGCTGCTGATGGCCTACCCGTTGCGGATGGTGACGGTGCTGACCGCGATCGTCGGGTCGGTGATCCTGCTCGCCATCGCACCGCGCATCCTCGGTCACGCCACCAACCTGATCTTCGACGGTGTCATCGGCAAGGCACTCCCCGAGGGGATCACCAAGGCGCAGGCCATCGACGGGCTGCGCGAGCGGGGGCAGGACACCGTCGCCGACATGATCTCGTCGATGGATGTGACGCCCGGCGTCGGCGTCGATTTCACCGCCGTCGGACAGACGCTGCTGATCGTCCTCGTCTGCTATGTCGCGTCGTCGTTCCTGTCCTGGGTCGCGGCGTATCTGCTGAACACCGTCGTGGTGGCCACGATCCGGCAGTTACGCGCCGACGTCGAGGACAAGGTGCACCGACTTCCGTTGCGCTACTACGACACCAGCCCGCGCGGTGATCTGCTCAGCCGCGTCACCAACGACCTCGACAATCTCTCGCAGAGTCTGCAACAGACCATCTCGCAGTTCCTCAACTCGATACTGACGGTGATCGCGCTGCTCGTGGTGATGATCTGGATCTCGCCGCTGATGGCGTCGATCGCGGTGATCACCGTGCCCCTCGCGGTGGCGGCCACCGCGATCATCGCCCGACAATCCAAGCCGCACTTCATCGCCCAGTGGTCGTCCACCGGAAAGCTGAACGCGCAGATCGAGGAGGCGTTCACCGGCGCCGAGTTGGTCAAGGTGTTCGGCCGCCAGGCCGAGGTGGAAGCGGTCTTCGACGAACGCAACGAGAAGCTCTACCAGTCGAGTTGGCGGGCTCAGTTCATCTCCGGCATGGTGATGCCGACGATCATGTTCCTGGGCAACCTCAACTACGTGGCGATCGCCGTCGTCGGCGGTCTGCGGGTGGCGTCGGGCAACCTGAGTCTCGGTGAGGTGCAGGCGTTCATCCAGTACTCGCGGCAGTTCACCCAGCCGCTCACCCAGATCGGGTCGATGATCAACCTGATGCAGAGCGGGGTGGCCTCGGCCGAGCGGATCTTCGAGATCCTCGACGCCGACGAACAGACACCGGACCCCAAGCAGCCCGCGACACCGGCAGAGGACAAGGGCCGCATCGAGTTCGACGACGTCTCCTTCCGCTACGTCGAGGACAAGCCGCTGATCGAGGATCTGTCTCTGGTGGCACGACCCGGGCACATGGTGGCCATCGTCGGGCCGACCGGTGCGGGCAAGACCACGCTGGTCAACCTGATCATGCGGTTCTACGACGTCGATTCCGGCACCATCCGCCTCGACGGTGTGGAGACCCGCGACATGACCCGCGACGACCTGCGCGAACGCACCGGCATGGTGCTGCAGGATTCGTGGCTGTTCGGCGGCACCATCTACGACAACATCGCCTACGGCGACCCGACCGCCTCCCGCGAGCAGGTCCTCGAGGCCGCGATGACCAGTCACGTCGACCACTTCGTCCGCATCCTGCCCGACGGCTACGACACCGTCCTCGACGACGAGGGTGGCGGCGTGAGTGCCGGTGAGCGACAACTCATCACGATCGCCCGGGCCTTCCTGGCGCGGCCGACCATCCTGATCCTCGACGAAGCCACCAGTTCGGTGGACACCCGCACCGAACTGCTCATCCAGCAGGCGATGGCGAACCTGCGGGCCGACCGGACGAGTTTCGTGATCGCGCACCGTCTGTCGACGATCCGCGACGCCGACACCATCATCGTGATGGAGGACGGGCACATCGTCGAACAGGGCAATCACGAGGAACTGCTGGCGGCACAGGGCGCGTATTGCCGGCTCTACCGCAGCCAGTTCGCGGGGGCGTTGGACACGGAATAGCGGCCGGCTCCGGCACCTGCATGCTCAACTCCCATGTGCACACCATGCATTCCGTGCAGGTGGGAGTTGCGCGCGCATCTCACTTCTTCAGGATGCCGACGGTCTGCAGGTTGTGCGTCAACCGCGGGATCATGACGTTGCGGACGAGATCGGTCCACACCCAGCGTTCCACCATCGGCCCCAACCGGCGCACGGCATCCTCCCGGCGCTTTTCCCTGACGACCACGGCGGTCACGTCCTCACCCGGCTTGAGCAGCTTCTGGTACTTGACCTTCCCGTCGAACTCGCCGACGAGTTTGCCCTCCCAGTCGTAGTCGCAGCGGGCCACGAACTCACCGCGCTCGTCGAGGTAGACACGTTGGAGGATCGGAAGCGGCAGGTGTTCGACGATCATCTGCCCGCGGCCCCAGGATTCGCCCGGATTCTCCGACAGTCCGTTCGCATGCCCGAGCGCAAAGCGCGCGAGACCCACCCCGGTTCGTCGTCGCTCCAACGATTCGGCCATCGCCTCGGCGTCGGCACCCAACCGCAGGGCCGAGTCGAACACCGCCAACGCTCGCGCGAATTCGCCTACCCCACAGGCAAGATCGATGGCGGTCAGCTCCAGTGACGTCGTCGGGAATCCGTCGACGAGGACGACGTCGGACTCGTCGAGCACCCCGCTGTGCAGATGCCGGTAGGAATCGACCCGGCCGCCGGTGGCCGTTCCGGTGCGCTGATGCACGCGACCCAGATCTGGCATCAGCATGGACAGTCCGTGCAACACCGCCGCCGACGTATGACTCGCCACATGATCGGTGGTGCTGCACGTCATGGCCGCGATGGTGCGGACCCGGTGCAGCGCCTCGTGCTCGAGGACCGTCGAGGACGGGAGGAACGCGCCCGGCCAGATCCGCCGAAGGTGGCCCTGGTCCACCGCACGTGCGAGCTGATTGTCGGTGATTCCGTGCTCGCGTGCGGTCTTTCGATACACGATGCCGTGCGGGTCGGTCGGGAAAGTGATGCGGTAAGGCGCCGGTGAGAGTGTCATGCAGGATTGGACGCACGCCGCGGCGTTTCGGTGCCATCCGAATCCACATGCATGCTGAACTCCCAGAAACACACAATGCATTCCGTGCAGGTGGGAGTCCCGCGCGCAACTCCCACCTCACGACTCGCGGCCGCGCTCCAATTCCCCGGCGATGCCCCGCTCGAGTTGCTCGGCCGCCGGTTGCGGAACGTCGATGAGGCCGTCGAGTTCGGTGCGGGCCTTGCGGTAGGCGGCCTGACGTTCGGCCGGGGTGGCTGCGGCGTCGGCGGCCACGGCGATGAGTTTGCGGGCGCGGTCGAGGGTTTCGCGCTCGATGGGTGAGAAGTCGGACTGCTTACGACGACGAGCCTCGCGTTCGGCGGCGTCGAAGGACGCCGCGTACACCTGCACGGCGTCGCGGTAGTCGGCGAAGGTCTGCGGATCGAGGGTCTCCCCCGGCGCCGGACGCAGGTCGTCGGCGCGCACCTTGGCCTGATGGAACGCCAGGGTCAGCGGTTCCCGCATGTCGATGAGCATCGGGTATTCGATGAGGGTGGCCAGGTCGAGTTCGTACTGGAACCACTTCTCGTTGATCTCGTCGTGGCGGCGGGTCACCTTGATCACCTGGGCCTTGTCGGCCTGGGTGATCCGCATCTGTTCGGTCGTCGCGGTGGCCTTGATCCGGGCGAGTTCGATCTTGTCCTTGCGGCGCTTCTCGTTGTACCGCGCGATGTGACCGGCCCAGCCCCCGACGACGCCGCCGACCGGGAAGATCAGCCACCAGTAGTCCGTCGCGTAGTGGAGGAATTGGTCCACCCGACCAGGGTACCGACGCCGTCGATTCGGCGTTAGCGTGAGCACGTGGCCGATCCCGACGCCCCCACCCTGCTCGTCGCATCCATCGAGGAGTGGGGCACCTGGCTGTCGGCGAACCACTCCTCGTCGGCCGGTGTCTGGTTGGTGTTCTGGCGCAAGGACTCCGGCCGCGAACCACTCGATTACGACGAATCGGTCCGCGAGGCGTTGTGCTGGGGATGGATCGACGGCCACACCCGCACGATCGACGATCACCGCCGCGGCATGTGGTTCACCCGGCGCGGACGCAACTCCGCGTGGGCCGCGTCGAACAAGAGGCGGGTGGCCGAACTGCTCGACGCCGGCCGGATACGACCGCCGGGACGGGCCGTCATCGACGATGCCAAGGCGCGCGGCCTGTGGTCGTTGCTCGACGACGCGGAGGCCGGCATCGAGCATCCGGAACTCACCGCGGCACTCGACGCCGTGCCCGACGCCCGGGCCCACTGGGACGCCTTCCCGCCGAGCGCGCGCAAACTGGCGCTGACCCAGATCGCGATGGCCCGCAAACCGGACACCAAGACGCGCCGGATCGCCCTCATCGTGGAGAAGGCCGCGCGCAATCAGCGCCCTTGACCCGCGCGTCTGACCCGCGCGCGCCGACTACAGATCCGGTATCGGCAGATCCAGGTTCGGCGTGATGATGCCGCCGTCGATCTCGAGGATCTTGCCGGTCACGTACTCCCCGGCCGGTGAGGCGAGGTACACCGCGGCGGCGGCGACGTCCTCCGGGGCGCCCAGTCGGTGCAGCGGCGTCGCGGACTCGACGGCGGTGCGCATCGTGTCGTCGCCGGCGACGATCTCCAGTGCGGAGGTCAAGATGGCCCCGGGCGCAATGGCATTGACGCGGATGCGGGGATTGAGATCCATCGCCGCCAGGCGCGTGTAGTGGGCCAGCGCCGCCTTGGCGGTGCCGTACGCCGCATACGCGCGACCGGGAACACGCCCGACCGCCGAGGTGACGTTGATGATCGATCCGGCGCTGCTCCCCGGACCGTCGGCCGTGGCCAGCAGATGCGGTACCGCCGCGGTGGTCAGTGCGTGCGCCGTCGTCACGTTGAACGTGAAGGCATCGGTCATGTGGTGCGCCTTGGTGTCGAGCAACGGCCGCGGCATGGCACCGCCGACATTGTTGACGACGCTGTCGAGGCGGCCGAACTCGTCGACGGCGGTCTGGGCGAGACCAGCCACCGTGTCGGGATCGGCAAGATCGGCGACGACGACGTGCGCACGGCGACCGCGTGCGGCGACCTCGTCGGCCACCTTCCGCAACTCGTCCTCGGTGCGTGCCGCGATCAGCACATCGGCGCCGGCCTCGGCGAATCCGATGGCGATCGCGGCCCCGAGGCCGCGGCCCGCGCCGGTGACGATGGCGACGGTGTCGGTGAGGAGGAAGCGGTCGAGGATCACACTCCCGAGCCTGCCACACAAACTAGAACATGTTCTAGAGATTCGTGGTTCTGATCCGGTGCGGCCGGCGGCGCGTCACGCCGATCGTCCGGCCACCCACGCCATGTCCGGGTAGCGATCACCGGCCGGGCGTAGTGCGGCGAGCCGAACGAGTTGCTCATCGGACAAGTCCACCGAGGTCGCACCCATGTTCTCGTCGAGATACGTGCGGCGTTTGGTCCCGGGATCGGCACCACGTCGTCACCCTGTGCCAGCAGCCACGCCAGTGCGACCTGCCCGGCGGTGGCGCCGACCTCGGCGGCCACCGCACGAATCTCGGCGACCAGAGCCAGATTGTGCTCGAGATTGTCGGCCTGCCACCGCGGCAGGGTGGATCGGAAATCGCCGTCGCCCGGCGCTGCCGCGGCCGCCGATCCGGTCAGCATGCCGCGTCCGAGTGGGCTGTAGGGCACGATGGCGGCGCCGGCCTCCCGGGCGGCGGGGACGTCGGATTCCTCGACGTCGCGGCTGAACAGCGACCACTCCGACTGCAGCGCAGCTATCGGATGAACCGCCGCGGCACGACGGATCGTCTCGGCGTCGGCCTCGCTGAGCCCGATCTCGCGGATCTTGCCCGCGGTCACGAGCTCGGCCATCGCCCCGATGGTTTCTTCGATGGGCCGGGCGGGATCGATGCGATGCACGTAGTAGAGGTCGATGACGTCGACCCCGAGACGGCCGAGCGACGCGTCGACGGCGCGGCGGACGTAGTCGGGCGATCCGTCGACGTCGCCGGTGGGATAGCCGGTGTCCTCGTCGACCAGGATGCCGAACTTGGTGGCGAGGACGACCTCGTCGCGACGCTCGGCGAGCACCTGCGACAGCAGGCGTTCATTGTCGCCGCGGCCATACATGTCGGCGGTGTCGAGCAGGTTGACACCCGCGTCGAGGGCGTGGCGCAGGGTCGCGATCGATTCGTCCCGATCGGCCGGGCCGTAGGCGAAACTCATTCCCATACAACCCAATCCGATGGGCGAGACCTCGAGTGAGCCGATGCGGCGAGTGGTGGTACGTGGCGTGGTCATGGTTGGGTCCGTCCTCCGTAGGTGGCGATCTTGTATTCGGTGGCCGCCAGCGACAGCGTGAGTTCGGCGATCTGGCGGCGGATGGTGTCACGATGTTCGAGCAGCATCTCGAGGCGTTCGTCGACGGTGCTCTCGCCCTGGTCGACGAGGGCGACGTAGTGTTGCAGGTCCCGGATAGCCATGCCGGACAACCGCATTCGCGTCAGGAAGATCAACCGGCGAATGGCCGCATCGTCGTAGAGCCGGTTGCCCACACCGTCACGCCCGACGGCCACCAGGCCGATGCGTTCGTAGTAGCGCAACGTATGGGGCGAGACGTCGAGCAGATCGGCGGCCTCGGCGACGGTCAGCGGTTCGGTGATCTCGCCGGCGTCGACGAGTTCGTGGATCACCTCGACCGACATCGGTCCGTCGAGCTCCCGCAGGGCCGCGAGCGCCTTGCGCATCAGGTGGTCGGTACTCATGAGGATCACGCTAGGCCTTCGAGCGCACTCAAAGGCAAGACCCGCTTCGGTGAGACCTCAGTAATCCCGCCCCACCGGCACCACCGAGATGAGTTCCTCACCGGCGGCGAAGCGTCCGATGTTGCGCGCCACCCACGGTGCGAGTTCGCGGGTCAGTCCCGACGCCGGGTTGGCGATGTGCGGGGTGATGATGCAATTGGGCAGCGACCACAGCGGGTCGTCGTCCGCCGGCGGTTCGGGGTCGGTGACATCAAGTGCGGCACCGGCGATTTCGTTGCCGCGCAGCGCCCAGTACAGCGCCTGCTGGTCGATCAGCGGGCCGCGCGCGACGTTGACCACCCACGCATGGCCGGGCAATGCGGCGAGGCTGCGCGCATTGATCAGGTGATGGGTCTCCGGCGTTGACGGTGCCGCGAGGATGACGTGATCGGTGGAGGTCCATACCTCCTCCATCCGCGACGACGGCAACGTGGTATCGGCCCCCTCGACCGGGCGGCCTGACCGGTTGACCGCGAGAACCTGTGCGCCGCAAGCCTTCAGGCGCGGCATCAGCGACGCGCCGATGCCGCCGGCGCCGATGATCGCGACCGTCGCTCCGCGCAGTGTGCGCACGGCGGTGTCGATGCGGTCCTTGTCCCAGCCGTCGCGGATCGAGGTGTGGATCTGCCGCAGCCCGGTCAGCAACAGTGCCAGAGCATGTTCGGCCACGTTCTCGGCGTAGAAGCCGGACGCGTTGGTCCAGATCCGTTTCTCATCGAGTACTCCCGCGTCGACGAACCCTTCGATTCCCGCGGTCTTGAGCGCCACCCATTCGATGGTGTCGGGTAGATCGGGAAATCCGGTGGGGTCGCCGAGCCAGACGAGCACCCGGGCGTCGGCGAGGTCGACGACCCGCGCGCCGGTGGATTCGACGGCGGCCACCACATGCTCGTCGCGGACCGGCTCGACGGCTACCGCAAGGTCACTCACGACCGAACTCCGGCGATCTCGCGGGCCGCCGAGGTGGCCAGACGGTCGGCGATCTCGTTGTAGTGATCGCCGTTGTGGCCCTTCACCCAACGCCACGTCACCTGATGGCGCTTCTCCTCCTCGATGAGCCGCTTCCACAGATCGGAATTCTTGACAGGCTTCTTGTCGGCGGTCTTCCAGCCGTTGCGCTGCCACCCGGCGACCCACTTCATGATGCCGTTGCGGACGTAGCTGGAGTCGGTGTACAGGATCACCGTCGACGGCCGGGTGAGCGCCGCGAGCCCCTCGATCGCCGCCTGGAGCTCCATCTTGTTGTTGGTGGTGTCCGGGGCGGAGCCGGAGATCTTCTTCTCGGTGCCCTTGTACCGCAGCACCGCGCCCCAGCCGCCGGGTCCGGGGTTGCCGAGGCAGGCGCCGTCGGTCGAGATCTCCACCACGGAATCGTCGGTTGCCGGGTCGGGTGCGGTGTCCTGCGGGTCGCTCGCCATTCCTCAGAGGTTACCCAGCGGGGCTAGGGTGAAACCATGCCCGTCTGGGACCCCGATCGTTACCTCCAGTTCGCCGACTCTCGCACCCGGCCGTTTCTCGACCTGATCGCCCAGGTGCCCGGCGCACCCGCCTCGATCGTCGACCTCGGCTGCGGCCCCGGACACCTCACCCGGTATCTGCGGGCCCGCTGGCCGCAGGCACGGATCCTCGGCATCGATTCGTCGGCGGAGATGATCGACGAGGCGATCCGGTCCAACTTCGATGCCTTCGCCAACTACGACGCGGTCGACGTGACCACGTGGCAGCCGAACGGGCCGGTCGATCTGTTCGTGTCGAATGCGATGTTCCAGTGGGTTCCCAATCAGCTCGAGGTGATCGCCCGTCTGCTGCAGTTCGTCGCGCCGGGCGGCACCTTCGCCGTGCAGGTCCCCAACAACGCCGACTCGCCGACGCATGTGACGCTCGCCGAGGTGGCGCAGCAGGAGCCCTTCGCCGAACACCTCACTCACGCGCGTCGTCTGCCGACCACGGACCCGGCGCTCTACCTGGAGTTCTTTGCCGACCGCGGCTATCTCGTCGACGCCTGGGAGACCACCTACCTCCACGTGCTGCCCGGTGCGGACCCGGTGTTCGACTGGATCTCGGGTACCGGTGCCCGGCCCTATCTGCAGGCGCTGCCCGACGATCTCGTCGCGCCGTTCACCGACGAGGTGAAAGTTCGCCTGCGCGAGGCATATCCAACCCACTCGTGGGGCACCCCGCTACCGTTCCGGCGCACCTTCGCCGTGGCCACCCGGCCCTGATCCGGGCCGGATACCGGTGTAGACACCTTCCGGACGGAAGCGCAGCCGCGGCTCCCGGTACTCCTCGAGAGCGTGTGCGGTCCACCCGACCATCCGGGCGAGCGCGAAGATCGTCTCGGCGGCATCCGGACTCATCCGGTACCGCAATGCGATGGCCGCCAACGCGAAATCGGAGTTGACGAACTGTCCCGGACCGAGGTTATCGACGATGGTCCGCACCGCGGGCATCACCCGCCGGTCTCCCCCGCCCATGGCACCCAGCCTGTCGATGATCTCCTCGGCCCGAGGATCGCAGTGCCGATAGATCACGTGACCGGTCCCGGGGATCGGGGTTCCGGTGTGCAGTGCATCGGCGAGGGCGGCGGTCGGGTCGTCGAGCGCACCCACGAGGAACCGGTAGGCCAATGTCGTTGCGCCACCGTGACTCGGACCGTCGAAGGCGCCGAGTCCGGCGCCGATCACCGCGTAGACGCTGCCCCGGGCACTCGCGGCGACGCGTGCGGCGACCGCACCGGCCGAGAGGTCGTGATCGGCGAGCAGAACCAGCGCGGCATTCACCAGCGCCACCGTCCGCCGGGTGGCGGGTTCATCGGTGAGCCGCGGCCAGAGCCGTTGCGCGACAGCCCCTTCCGATGGTCCGTCAGCCAGTGCTTCAACGGCAGCGGCGATCGCGGACGCGGCCTTGGTGGTCACCGCTTCGGGATCGATCTGATGGCGCAACGGATCTCGCGCCCCGGCCAGGTCGACCGTCAGTCGGATTCGGTCCACACCGCGCGCCCGGACACCGGCGACACGTCGCACCGCGGCCCCGATGGCCCGCTGGTCTGCCGACGACGACGGCACGGTCCACGGCCGATCCCACAGCAGCGCGGCGACATCCTCGAAGGAGGCGGTACGGGACAGCTCGACGACGTCGTGGCCACGATAGTAGAGCCGATCCCCGCTCAGGAAGGTGAGCTGGGTGCGGATGCGTTCGGCGACCCCGGTCGGCGGACGATGGCGGGTGCGGTCGAGGAGCCCGTCGACCTCGTCGACCGGAAACATGCTGCCGTCGTGGCCGTCGATGCGCCGGCTGCTCAGACGCCCACGGCTGACATACGCGTAGACGGTGGACACCTTGACCCCCAGCATCTTTGCCACCTGCTCGGTGGTCAGATAGTCCCGCCCGTCGTGGTGGATGGGCGTCGGATAGCGGCGGGTGTGGGTGCGGGTCACATGTTGATTGAATCAACATTGACCGGACCGCTCAATACGGTTCATCGTCGTGGGTATGACCGAACAACTCATCGCCCCACCCGGATTGCAGAACGTGATCGTCGCCGACACCGAGATCGGTGACGTCCGCGGCGCCGAGGGCTTCTTCCACTACCGCCAGTACTCGGCGATCGAGTTGGCACGCACCCGCAGCTTCGAGGAGGTCTGGTACCTGTTCGTCCACGGCCATCTCCCCGACGCCGCCGCGTTGGCCGAGTTCATCACGCGCACAACCGCCCTGCGCACGCTTCCGGACGAGCTCGCCGGCATCCTGCGCACGGCGGCGCTGCTGGGCGGTGAGCGCGAATCCCTCGCCGGCCTGCGAACCGTCCTCTCGGCCACCGGACCCGCGACCGGGGCCCGCCCACTCTGGGATGCCGACCCGCGGCAACGCGTCGACGACGCCCTGCGCGCAACCGCTCTCACCCCGACGATTCTGGCCGCCCTGCACCGCATCCGCGCCGGTGAGAGTCCCCTGGAACCTCGCGCGGACCTCGGTGTGGCCGCCAACTGGCTGTATCTGATCTCCGGCCGGGAACCGACGGCGCAGGAGGCGCGAGCCATCGAGCACTACCTGATCGCCACGATGGATCACGGGTTCAACGCGTCGACATTCACCGCCCGGGTGATCGCGTCGACCGGAGCCGACGTCTTCGGCGCGGTCTGCGGCGCGTTGGGCGCCTTCTCCGGCCCGCTGCACGGCGGGGCCCCGGATCGGGCCCTCGATGCCCTCGACGAGATCGCCGCCCACGGGGATGCGCGTACCTGGGCGGCGGAGCAGGTGGCCGCACACCGTCGCATCATGGGATTCGGGCATGCCGTCTACCGCACCGCCGATCCTCGTTCGATGATGTTGCGCGACATCGCACTCGGGTTCGGTGGACCACTGGTCGAACGGGCCGTGGCGGCCGAGGAGGCCATCACCGACGTCCTCGCGCAGGCACATCCGGAGCAGCCGCGGTATGCCAATGTGGAGTTCTACGCCGGCGTCGTGATGGAATGTTGTGGCGTTCCCCGATCGATGTTCACGCCGACGTTCGCGGTGAGCCGGATGGTCGGCTGGTGCGCGAACATCCTCGAGCAGGCGCAGAGCCGCAAGATCATTCGGCCCGCGGCGCGCTATGTGGGCCCGAGTCCCGACGTGCAGCGGCCGTGACGTGCCACACTGAGGCATGGCCTCGCTCCCGCACATCTTCCTGATCCGCGCGATCAACGTCGGTGGCGCGACGTTGCCGATGGCCGACCTTCGTTCCGAGGCAACCGAACTCGGTGCCACCGCAGTCCGTACGCATATCGCGTCGGGCAACCTGATCTGCGCCCCACCACAGTCACCGGCGGCATTCGCGAGCGCCCTCGAGGAACTGATCGAAGCGCGCCACGGGTTCTCCCGCGAGGTCATCGTGCGGTCGGTCGACGAGTTGCGGAATGCGGTGGCGGCCTTCCCCTTCGAGGCGGACGACGAGAAGTTCGCCCACCTCTACTTCCTCACCGGAATCCCCGATCCGGACAAGACGAAAGCCTTCCTCGACACGGATTTCGGCGACGATCAACTCGCCGTGATCGGCGCCGATCTGCACATCTACTACGCCGGCGGCGTCGGCAAGAGCACGCTCAGCTCACCGAAGATCGCGCGCGGGCTCGGCGTCGCGGGCACCGGACGCAACCTGAAGACGGTGCGGACACTGATCGAGATCGCGGAAGGCACGACGTGATCTCCGATCAGCACTGAGGAACATCAGTGACTCCACGAACGAGCGCAGCCACCACCGCTCGACGTGCGTCTGCAGAGGTCGGCCAGCCTGGCGCAGCAAGAACACACTGCTGCGCAAGCAGTTCCACATTCATCGACCCCATCCGATCTCGCAGCACCGCCGCCTCTTCGACACTCAAGAGCGCCAGCATCTCCGCGGCAAGCAGTGCCGCTGCGCCTCGATGGAGATCAAAGTCTTCCCGTTCGAGGGCCCAAAACGCGTCGCCCCACAGGTCGTCGGACCGGAGCGAGGTCCAGTGAATGCACAGCGCGAGGTCCTGCGCATCCTTGTATTCGTACTTCTCCAGCCGATCGAGCCAGGCATGAGCTTTCAACACGGCGTATCCAGGGAGGGTGGGTATTCGAATGCGAAGAGCATCGTTGAGCGCCAAGACGTCTGCAGCGTCGAAGACGTCGGCAAAGCCGTGGACATTCAACTCGATCCTGCCGATCTCGCGCGAGATCGTCCCACGAGGCTCTTCAAGTGCGCCGAAAGGCACAACGTCGGTGGGTATCCCTGCAATCATCATTCTCTGCCACGCAGGTTCCGTGGATCCAAAACGAGCGTGAAGTTCCTCGAAAACTGACCAGTCAGGGATGGCCACGGCAAGATCTGTGTCGTTGGTTGCACGAAACCGGGCACCATCGGCAAGCCGCGCATGGAGGATGTCTCGACAACGCGCACCCACCAGCATGATCTGCGCCGGATCGATGACGTCGGCGATCTCGGCAACCACCCTGGCTATGTCCGCATGCTCGCCACGGTAGGCTCGATCGCCTTGATCCATCCCCGCCTCACCCCTTCTGCGGCCTCGCGTTGCCGCTCCTCATTGGAGCCCAGGAGATCGGCGTAGACGATCGGTGTCGGCGCGACGGCGAATCCGTCGGCTCCCGTGTGCATCCCCTCAATGCCATTCCAGAACCATCTGCGGAGGTGAACATTCGGCGTTGCGCTTCTCCTCCAACGGTTTTCTCGGATGAGGTCTACCGGTATCGGTTGCGTTGGGCTGCTGTTGACGTAGGCGGTGAGTGTTGGAGCGTGGTGGATCAGCTCCGGAACAGCGCGCTCTCCACTGAGGAACAGTCGGGTGCCCTTGGGCACAACAGGATTCACCGTGCCCTCGCCGTCGAAAATCGTGTCGACCTGGTTCGCATAAGACACGGCCCAAGAATCGAGGAGCGCAACGAGGTTGCCTGGCCTGCGATGCTCACCCCATACCTCGACGAAGGCGGTATCGACCAGATCATCCATCAGGTTCTTGACCAACCCGACCGAAGTACCCGAACACTCCGAGAGCACGCGCAGCGGCGCATCCACCAACCTTGGATCAGCGAGGATCACTGCAACCACCTGAGACCGCTTGCGGGTGAACAAGGTTGATGACCGTGATCTGGATACCGAGATCTGGTCCAGCAGCTTCGTGGGCCGGCTGCGACCTCGGACGTCGACAACCAGACCAGGTGCGCGCAAGTACGCGTTCCCGGCGCCGTCGGCGAACCAGATATTCAGGGAGCGAAGGGTTTCGGCACTCCGCGGGTGTATGTACGGCGCGATCACCAAGACCTGGGTCCCGGCCTGTCGTTGCCCCTCGGACATCCGACCGATCTCCCCCAATCCCGCCATGGAGAATTCACTTAGATAGCGTCCTTCGACGGCCATTTTCTCACCGCCGACGATCGTGAATTTGATCGTCCTGCTCTCGTTCTCTGCCAGATCTCCCAGTGCCGACGAGGTCAGCTGCACCCCATACATCTCCAGCCAATGTCGCACCGATGTCAGCAGTGCAGCGGGGATCACATCCGACATGCGTTCAGAATAGCGCAGTGTTCACAGAAACTGAACACTCGACAAAACTGAACGCCCGAGGTGGTTCAGTACACCACCCGATCAATCGCCCCGATGACGGCATTCATATCGTCACGCTGCTGGGCGAACGGCGCTTCCCACAACTGCCGGGGCAGCTCTTCGAGCGCCTTGACGGCGGTCTCGAGTTCCTCGAGTCGTTCGGTCTTCTCGTCGCCACTCGACGAGGCGGCCGCGATGAGCTGATCGTCGAGATCGAAAACCTTGTCGTCGAGCCGATCTCGCACCGCAACGGTCTCGTCGTCGTGCGGGATGGCCGGATTCTGGTGCACATCGGCGATCGCGTAGCGCACCCGCCGGTGCAGCAACGCCTCCGGGCTCGTATCCGTCGTCCACTCCTTGGGCGCACGACTCGGTTTGCCGGGGATCAGATCGGTGGACCGGGCGAACGCGCGGATGCGTTTGTCGGAATCCCAGGCGAACCAGATCGCTCCACCGAGAGTGAACAACGCGACGGCAACAATGACGACGATGACGATGATCGCGACGGGCGACATGACCTCGACCCTATCCCTCGGCCCGGGCCGCGGGCCGTTCGGCGCGCACGGCGGCGGCATTCACCCGGGTCAGGACGCCGTGGAGTTCTTCGAGGTCGGCGATGTCGACGCCGAGCGCGTCGACGACGGCCGGCGGGATGTCAAGGGCCTTCGTACGCAGGGCGCGCCCGGCGTCGGTGAGGTCGATGTCGACGTTGCGTTCGTCATTGTCGCGCCGACGCCGCTCGATCAGTCCATTCGCCTCGAGCCGTTTGAGCAGCGGTGAGAGCGTCGCCGAATCCAGTTGCAGGACCGCGCCGATCTCCTTGACGCCGCGCGGGGCGGACTCCCACAGAGCCAGCATCACCAGGTATTGCGGGTGGGTGAGTCCGAGTGGATCGAGAAGTCGCCGGTAGATCCGCAGCACCGAACGGTTGGCCACGGCCAGGGCGAAACACACCTGCCGTTCCAGCAGCAGCGGATTGTCCGGTTCGGTCATTCTCCCATCGTAGGCTTGCCCGCCACCAGGTCCTCCACGTCGAGGCCCCAGCGACCGAAGCGGGCGTCGAACGCGCTCGCCCGGTCGCGGGCGCGCTGCTTCTTGGCGTCGGAGTAGTGACGGCGCGCCCACCGCGAACCCGGCCGGGCGAGGCGTACCGCCCCGATCCATCCCACCGGCGGGATGAAGGCGGCCACCGCGGCGGTCGAGTACTTACCCTTCGCCACGCACACCAGCACGCATGCGATGTGGACGGGCAGCACGACGAGGAGGCCGAGGTGCCCGACCGCGGAGAGATCGTCCTCGGTGAACGGATCGATACCCAGCGCGAGCAGGCCGAGGAGTGCGACGGTCAGGCTCACCACCTGCACCGACAGCTGTCCCTCCTTGGTCCAGTACACGTCGGTGAGGTGCAGGATCAGCGCGAACTCGTAGAGGACGAGGCTGGCGCCGACACCGATGAGGACCGCCGCGATCAGCGATCCCGGTGCATGCCCGGCCACCGCGACCGACGTCACCGCACCGATCAGCAGCAGGATCAGACCCGGGACCGCGTGATGGATGTGCACGCCGCCCTGAATGTTGTTGCGGAACGGACCCTTACCGGCCCGGATCAACCGCGTGATGGTGCGGGTGATCAGGAAGGTCACCAGAAACGCGACGAACAGCAACGCCAACGGCACCTTCGGCTCATTCCAGAACGAGTCCACCTCGGCGACCTCCTGATCGGTGCGCTCAGGCGCCGGCGATGATCCCGGTGCGGGCCTGTTCGATCTTGAGGCAGCGGTCTTCGACGTAGAGCAGGCCCGCGTCCTCGGCGATCTGGCGTGCCTCCGGCGAGGTGATGCCCAGTTGCAGCCACAATGCGCCCGCCCCGGCGGCGACGGCCTGCCGGGCGATCTCCGGGGCGTCGGCCGACGGACGGAAGACGTCGACGAACCCGACCTGCTCGGGCACTTCGGCGAGGGTCGGATACACCTGTTCGCCGACGATCTCGGTGGCCGTCGGATTCACCGGGATGATGCGCCAGCCTTTGGCCTGCATGAGGGCGGGAACCTCGTTGGCGGGCTTGTGCGGATTCGCGCTGGCGCCGACGACGGTGATGGTGTCGTAGGTGTTCAGGATCTTCTCGACGATCTCGTCTGTGCTCATGACGACGAGTCTATGGTCGGTTTCATGAGGCGCACCACGACCGAACCGTTCGCCGAGCTGGACCTGGCCGCCCTCGCCGGGACCCGCGCGGTGGTCACCGGAGCGACGAACGGACTCGGCATGGCCACCGCACGAGCACTCGCGCGGGCCGGCGTGTCGGTGGTGATACCCGCCCGGGACGTCGAGTTGGGTCGGGCGCGGGCCGACGAGTTCGGCGGCGACTGTGCGGTGGTACCGCTCGATCTGGCCGACCTGTCGTCGGTGCGTGCGTGCGCCGAGGCCATCGACGGGCCGATCGACTTCCTGATCAACAACGCCGGCATGTTCCCGACCGGTCGCGGCGAGACCGTCGACGGCCACGAGCGAACCATCGGCACCAACTTCCTCGGGCCCTTCGCCCTCACCAATCTGCTTGCGCCCCAGATCCGTCGACGGATCGTGTGCGTGGCCTCCGACGCCCACAAGGTCGCCCGGATCGACCCCGATGATCTGAATCTGTCTGCGGCACAGTGGAGTCCCCCGCGCGCGTATGCGCGGTCCAAGCTCGCGGTGATGTTGTGGGGCCTCGAACTCGACCGCCGATTGCGGTCGGCGGGCTCACCCATCGAGACCATGCTCACCACTCCCGGCTGGGTGGCGTCCAACATCTCCAACAAGCCGCACCTCGGTATCGCGCATCGGATCGTGCAGGGCGGTGCGCGACTACTGGCGAACGACGTCGACGCCGGCGCGGCGACGACGCTGTACTGCCTGACCGAACCGATCGCCACCGGCAGCTACGTCGGCGTCGACGGGTTCGGCGCACTACGCGGTGCGCCGGTGCTGTTCGGCAGGTCGCGCACCGCCTGCGACTTCGGGCTCGCGGGCCGGTTGTGGGATACGGCCGAGAAGGCCACGGGGACCACGCTTTCCGTACAGTAGGTCACCATGCGTCCACTGATCTATTACGTTGCAGTCAGTCTCGACGGATTCATCGCCGACACCGACGGCAACTTTGACGCCTTCGACGCCGAGGGCGATCACATGGCGACCATCCTGTCCGACTTCGCCGACGCGCTACCGAAACCGGCTCTCGACGCGCTCAGCATCACGCCTCCGACAACGGTGTTCGACACCGTCCTGATGGGTAGCGCCACCTATGCCGTGGGCGCGGATGTCGGCCTGTCCAGCCCGTACCCGCATCTGCGGCAGTTCGTCTTCTCACGGTCGGATCGTGCGGTCCCCGACGACGTGACGGTGACCGCCGAGTCGCCCTCGGATGTCGTCGGCCGACTCAAAAGTGAAGAGGGCCAGGGTATCTGGTTGTGCGGTGGTGGCGTGTTGGCGGCCTCGCTCATCGACGACATCGACCGGCTGATCCTCAAGGTGAATCCGATCCTGCTCGGCGCGGGCATCCCGCTGTTCGCCGGCACTCCGATGCTCACCGACGCACTGTCCGGTGTGCGTGGCTTCGACCTCACCCGCAGTCGCGCCTACGAGTCCGGGGTGCTCATCAACGAGTACGAGCGCAGAACAGCGGTGGTCGAGCCCGAACCACGGTGACGACCGCGCGGACCAGCACGCCACCTCCGCGGCGGCGCGGGGACCGTGTCACTGAGTGCGTTTCGTCCCGCTCATCCCCTCGAAGGGGTTCCAGGAGCGCGACTTCGCACGGACGTGCAGGTAGTAGGCGTAGTTCGCGGTGGAGCCGGCGAGCGCTCCCATCGCGGCGGCGACCGGCGTACTCAGCGACGGTGGCAAACCGCCCACTTCCATGACAACCCCGACCGCCACGCCGATGGCGACGAGAGTGAGCCCCTTGCGCCACATCCCCTTGACCGCGAAGTAGATCGGGCCGAACAGAAAGGCCAAGACGTTGAACGCCAACCGCATTCGTCGCCCGAATGGTAGCGCCCGAAACGCTGCGCGTCCGGCGGGATCAGCCGGGTTGCCATGGGCATCGTAGAACGCGAATCGGCTCTCCCAGTGCGATGGGACAGATTGCGAGCGTGGAAATCCGGTGTCGGTCATGGCCTCGTATCCGCGATGGTGGGAATGAACGTGTCGACTCCGCTGTCACTGACCCGCGTCACCTCGACCGGATCGAGTCCGCGCCCCAGCAGCAAGCTGTTGGTCAGCGCCATCCAAGGAACCAGATCACCTGGTGCATCGGCGATTTCGCAGGCGATCAGCGACGGCGGCACCGCGTCGGCGGCGACGAGGTCAAGCCACGTCGCATACGGCACCTTGAGGTATTCGAGGGCCGGTAACCGGCCCAGCGTCTGCGTCATCCCGGTGACGCTGCCGGACGAGGGATCCAACAGTCCGGACTCGAAGCGGACGGACGCGAATCCGGGCTCCTGGAACACGCACGTCCCGGACATCGAGCGGCTGAGATGACCTGTGACCGCAACGGTGTCGGTCGACGCGATGTCGGCGCGGGCGTCACGCAGAGAACGGATGATCGGTTCCCAGGAGGCAAGCGACGTCAGTGAGCGATTCGGCACGAGACCTGTGATATCACGGCGCCGGGACGGCTACGCCGGTCGCCCATCCACCCGAATGACGTCCCGCCTCGGCGCAACGGAGTACAGGAACTTCCGAATCCTCCGCGGTGCCGGCGTATGAAATGACGTGACCCGCATGCACGTCGGATCGGCCGGGCGTCTGGTGAACAGCCACCGGGTACGGGTAGGCATCGAGGTCATCAACGCGTCGGTTCGCTCCCCGGGGATCAGCGTGAATCGATATACGGTCGCGATCCTCACCCCGTTTGCGATCTCCTGGTCGACGTCGATTCGGACGATGTCCGACCACGCCCACTCACGCAGGGCAGGATCGTCGATGGCGCACAAAGTGATCGACGTGTCGGTGATGACCGCGAGAGCCTCTCCGCGCCACCAGGCGAGACCGATCACCACGACGGCGACGAGGAGAAGCGCTCCGCTGATCGCGGCGACGAGGGACATGACGAAGAAGCCCGGATCGGAAGCCGTTGCCATCAAGGTAATCCCGGCGAACGTCATCACGACACCGATCACGAGGTTGACGCCGAACAGCACCGCACCAGTGGGCCGCACCCCTGCCCGGATCACGAGTTCGATTTCCCCCACGGCATTCACGGTCGCCACCATATCGAGAGCATCTCGGCAACGAGGGATCTCATCGCGGGCGACGAGCGCGATTCCCCGAACGCCGTGTCCCCGGCACCTTCCCGGCCGCCTCCCGGGCCGCCCGTTTGGCGGCCGCCTTCTCCTTGGCCGACCGTTTCGGCGGTGCGTCGGTGGCGCCACGAGACGAGGTGGCCTTGCGGCCGCGGACGATCCCGATGAATTCCTCGGCCGCCTCCGACGTCGGATCGGGCCACAGTAGTCCGACGGTGCTCGTCGGCAGACCCGCGACCGGTCGATAGTCCAGGTCGCGCCGGTGATGTAGCCGGGCCAGCGACTGGGGCACCACCAGCAGTCCGACACCGGCGGCGACGAGTTCGATGGCGTCGGCGGTGGTTTCGGGGCGATGCTCGATCGCGGTCCCGGGACGGTCGGTCACGGCGAGTGGTTCGTCGAGCGGCCACAGCACAGCCTCGTCGGCGAGGTCATCGGGCTGTAGTTCGTCGCCCGCGCTGAACAGATGGTCCTTGCCGAAGACGACCACCGTCGTCTCCTCGTAGAGCGTGATCGTGTGGTGTGGCCCGGGATCGGCGTGGGTGAGCGCGTCGGGCAGGCGGGTGATCGCCATGTCGGCGTCGCCTCGTCCGATCACCGCGGCGGTGTCGGCGACCTCGACCGAATTCATCTCGAGCGGGATGTCCGGGTGGCGCTCACCCCAGATGCGCACCCATTTCCCGGGGGTCGTGCCCGGCACGTAGGCGAGCCGGAACACCGCCGGGCTCGACGGGTCGGCATCTGCGGGCGGATTCACGTCCCGAGGCTACCCCGGAGCTTGACCGCCTCGGAGAATCGCGGCAACGGCGATACGCTGCGAGCATGAGCTCGCAGTCGATGAAACCGGCCACCGCCGCCAAGAAGCTTGACGTCTACCTGCCGGCGACGCCGGAGGAGTTCCGCGCCGGCCCGATCACGCGGGCGCAATTGGCCGCGCTGCAGGCCGACCCGCCGCAATGGTTGCGCGACCTGCGCGCCAACGGTCCGCACCCGAAGAACCTCGTCGCCGCCAAACTCGGGATCTCGAACTCCGGCCTGATCCGGGGCGAGATCACCGAAGCGCTGACGACCGACCAGATCAACGCACTCCTCGACGAAATGCCCGACTGGCTGGCGGCCGAACGTACCAAGCACGTCGAGGTGCTGCGTGAGGAGCGTCGCATCAAGTCGTTGCACGCTGATCGGCGACGCGACGAGGCGGAGACGCCGGACGACGCATGATCCCCACCCGTCGAGTATGTGCATGGCGGCCTCGATCGAGGTAGTTCGCCCTCACGCCAACCGGCGGTTGAGATCCGCCGAGATCTCGGCGACCCTCTTGGACGTCTCGGCGACCTGACGCTTTTCCGAACTCGCCGCTGCCGTGACGGCATCGTGTGCGAACGTCTCGAGCGAGACGTTCGCACGCTCAGCGGCCTCACGCAGCTCCTGAAGCTCGTCGTCGCTGAAGGTGAGGTTGAGTGAGGGCATCGAGGGACCCTTTCCGCGTGGTACCCGGAAGGTACCGAATACGATACCTCCGTTGTGTTCATTCACGCCCGTGACCTGCTGCGTCCGTCGTTCGTTTGGTCGAACGATTGGCCGACACTCGCGGGACGACCCTCTACTGTGGCGACCAGATGATTCTGCACGACCTGATGAAGCACACAAGGCAGGTACCACCAGAGGGAGAACGAGCACATGGACCCGTTGGCGATGGTGCTCCTCATTGTCGCCGCCACCGGATTGTGCCTGAGCCTGCTGTCTCTCATCGGCCTGGATCTGGGGCCGATCGACGTCCACATCGGGGATTCCGGTGTCGGCATGCTCAGTCTGCTCACCCCCGGCGTCACCATCGGCGCCGGCGTCAGCGGACTCATGCTCCTGGGGGACACGGCACCGACGATCGTGGCCCTGGCAGTGGGGGCGGCGGCGATGGCCGCCACCATGGTCCTCATGTACCCGGTGCTGCGGATGTTGCTGCGCGCCGGCAAGGAATCCGAGCCCACCGAACTGGCCGGGCACAAGGTCAGCATGGTCGACGGTCTGGACACGCCGCAGCGACTGGCCCAGGCCGAGGCCATCACGCCCAATGGCTCGCAGCTGATCACGGTGTGTCTGGACCCCGATATGACCGCACGCGGCCTGACCCTCCGACCGGGTGACACCGCGTACCTGGTATCGCCGAAGAACCCCGACGAACAGATCTGGTACGCCACGTCGCTCTGGTCGATCGATCGCCCGACGACGGGTTCTGACTGACCTTCGGGCGATGACATCGGCTCTGCCGAAGCACTACCCGTGACGGCACAACCGCGCCGGACGGTCCGAGATATCAACTCCGAGAAACCAACCCAGAGAAGGAAGCACCGTTGTCCAGCATCATCGTCATCGTCGGGGTGGCCGTCGCCGCACTCGTGGTCCTGATCGTCGCCCTGATCTCGCGCTACCGGGTCCCCGGCGCCGACGAAGCCTTCGTCGTCACCGGCACGGGCAAGGGACAGACCGGCAAGGTCTACCGCGGCACCGGCACATTTGTGCTGCCGGTGGTCCAGAAATCCACCCGTGTCTCCCTGAGCTCAGTCCAGGCCACCCTCAACACCTCGACCCCCGCCAACGATGGCATCGAACTGGCCGTGTCGGCCACTGCCGTCGTCAAGGTCGGCGACGAGCCCGAGGACGTGCTCAAGGCGGGTCAGCGCTTCCGTGACGACACCGACAAGATCAAGGCCTTCGTCACCCAGCAACTCTCGGGTGAACTGCGCTCGATCGTGGGCACCATGACGGCCAAGGCCATCCTGGTCGACCGCAAGGCGCTCATCGACCAGGTGGCCGAGGCCATCAAGACCAACCTGCGCACGCAGGGTCTGGCCCTGGACTCCTTCTCGATCAACGAGGTCTCCGACGCCGACGGACGTTACTTCCAGGACCTGGCCGCCGCCGAGCGCGCCGAACAGTCCCGGATCGCCCATATCGCCCAGGCGAACGCCGAGAGTGCTTCAGCCATCGCGGCGGCCCAGGCCGAGCGTGAGGCCGAGCAGGCGCGCATCGCCAATCAGCAGGCCGTGATCGAACAGCAGCGCCAGCTCGACGTCGAACGCCAAGAGGCCCGCAAGATCACCGAGCGCGCGGCGGCCGAGGCCGATGCCGCCGGCCCGCTGGCCGAGGCAGAACGCCGGCTGATCCAGACCGAGAAGGACAACGAGGTCGCCGCCAAGGCCGCCGAACTGCGCCAGACACAGCTCGACGCCGAGGTCAAGCGCCCGGCCGAGGCCCGCCGCTTCGAGACCGAGCAGAATGCCGCCGCGGAGAAAGCCCAACGCATCGCCGAGGCCGAGGCGCAGGCCCGCACCGTCGAACTGCAGGGTGAGGCTCAGAAGAAGGCCAAGATCGCCGCCGCGCAGGCAGACGCGCAGAGCACCGAGCTCCGGGGTCGTGCCGACGCCGAGGCGACCCGTTTGCGCGGTGAGGCCGAGGCGCAGGCCATCGAGGCCCGTGCCAAGGCGCTGGCCGAGATGGACACCGTCGGTCAGCTCGAACTCATCCTGACCAAGATGCCTGCCATCGTCGAGGCCGCGGCCAAGCCGCTGGCAGGAGCCTCGGTCACCCTCATCGGATCCGATACCGACGGGATCACCCAGTCGGTGGCCAAGAGTGCTGTGGGCGCACTGGAGACGATCCGCTCGACGACCGGTATCGATCTGGCCGAGATGCTCGGCGGGATCAGCAAGGCTGCCGTACCGGCTGCGCAACCCAAACCCAGCGGAAGCGGAGGGATTTGAACCCCCGGTGCTGTTTAGGCACGCTCGCTTTCAAGGCGAGTGCATTCGGCCGCTCTGCCACGCTTCCCTGCGCAAAAGGGTACGTGAGAGGTCACACGGGGACCGAATCGGCTCCCGGCCCGAGCAACGCGTTCCGAGCGGAGACAGAGGTCGGGTACGGCGACTACCATCGCAACCACCCGCGGTAGGAGTCGACATGGGTCTGATGGACATGTTCCGCACGGTCAGCAACCCCGTGCGCGGTAGCGCGCAGGTGGTCTCGACGTCACGGCCGCCCTACACCGCCCACACCGCCAGCTGCGGCATGCACCTCGTCGTCTCGGTCCCGGGATACGCCGCCTTCCCCGTCGACGACCAGTTCCTGGTGAAGGTGGACAAGTGGCCCGCGCCGGGAACGATCCTCCCCATCGTGGCCGATGCGACCAACCCCCGATGCTTCACCATTCTCTGGGACGAGGTCGCGTCGTGGCAGCAACGTGGCGCCGCAACGGCCCGGCAGATCGCCGATCAGATGAACCGAACCGGAACGGCCACACCACATTCCGCAGGCGCGGCGTCGGTGATGATCAACGGACGACCGGCCTCGCCCGAGGAGATCGGCCGGTTCGAGGCGGCGACCGGGATGGACCTCAACCGCGACGGTGTCGTCGACGGAGCGGCGGACAGTGACGCACGGCTGGATGCCCTGGAGCGGCTCGCCGCCCTGCACGCCAGTGGCGCGCTGACCACCGCGGAGTTCGAGGCGGAGAAGCGGCGCCTGCTCGGAACGTGAATCCCGCTGGGGCGCAATCGCTCACGCGGCACGTTCGCACCCACGCCCGCAGTGCAATGACCGCGCGTACGCGCAGGTAGCGCGCGACCGAACAGGCACCGCGTCACCGACCGGACGCGCAGTCCGGGACTGCCGGCCATCACCGATGTGCCACCATCGACTCATGCGCGCGGTCACCGTCTCCGACTCCGGCGAACTGAGTATCGCCACCATCGACGATCCGGTCGCCGGACCCGACGAGGTGGTCATCGACGTTGTGTCGGCCGGCGTGAACCGCGCCGACCTGCTGCAACGACGCGGCCTCTATCCACCACCCCCCGGGGCGCCCGACACCCTGGGACTCGAGGTGTCCGGACGCATCCGGGCGGTCGGCTCCGATGTCGTCGGCTGGGCGCCCGGCGACGAGGTGTGCGCGTTGCTCGCCGGCGGCGGCTACGCCGAGCAGGTGGCCGTGCCCGCCGCCCAGGTCCTGCCGGTCCCGGCCGGGGTGTCGGTGGCCGACGCCGCCGCCCTGCCCGAGGTGGCCTGCACCGTCGTCTCCAACGTCATCGAGGCCGCCCACCTGGTCCCCGGCGAACTCCTGCTCATCCACGGCGGGTCGAGCGGGATCGGCACGCATGCCATCCAGTTGGCGCGAGCCCTCGACGCACGGGTCGCGGTGACCGCCCGCACCGCCGACAAACTCGACCGTTGCCGCGAGCTGGGCGCCGACATCACCATCAACTACGCCGAGCAGGACTTCGTCCAGATCATCTCCGAGCATGGCGGCGCGGACGTCATCCTCGACATCGTCGGCGCAAAATACTTGGCGCGCAACGTTTCTGCGCTTCGAACGGGTGGGCGGCTGGTGATCATCGGGATGCAGGGCGGCACGAAAGCCGAACTGTCGATCGCAACACTGATGGCCAAGCGGGCCTCGGTCATCGGCACCACGTTGCGCTCCCGGCCGGTGGACGGCAACGACGGCAAGGGACACGTGGTCGCGCGCACCCGGGAACTGACGTGGCCGCTGATCGAGGCCGGAAAGGTCGTCCCCGTCATCGACAGCGTCTTCGGCCTCGACGACGCCGACGCCGCCCATCAGCGCCTGGAGCGCGGCGAGTCGATCGGGAAGGTCCTGCTGCGGGTGTCGGACTGAGAAGTCAGTCGCAGGCCTTGCGGATCCGCTCGAAGGCATCGCCGATGGATTCGTACTGCTCGGGTGCGACCACGTCGACGACGAGGCGTTTGATCAGACCGTCGCGCACGCTCAACTGCCGGTCGAGTTCCACCCGCCCGGCCTCGGTGATCCGCACCAGCCGGTGACGGGCGTCGGCCTGCGACGCCACCCGCTCGAGGATTCCGTCGTCGATGAGTCGGCTCACGATGCGCGAGACGGTACTGACGCCGGCGTGCAGGGTGGCAGCCAGTTCGCTGATACCGATCGCGTCGCGGGGCGCGAGGATCTCCAGCAGGCGCATGTCGGTCGCCGAGAAACCGGCTGCGGCGAACCCTGCGGTGACCTGGGCCATCAGTGCCCAACCACCGTCGACGAAGTTGTGCCAGACCTGCTGCTGACTCTCGGTGAGACGGCACGGATCACCTGTGGGCGCGTGGCCGCGCCCCGACTCGGGCTCCCGCATATTCACTGTGTCGAAGATAGTGCGGTGTGCGTCGATTTACGAAACGGTGTGGGTCGTCCGACCGACACCCCGACCGACACACTGTCGGACACCGCGATAATTCAGGCGAGGGAGCCGAGTGTCCTGACCAGATGATCCACTTCGTACGGGGTGGAGTACGGCCCGAGGCCCACGGTGACCGCACCACCGAAGTCGCCGGCACCCATCCGCGTCAGCGCCCGGCTGGGAAGGTCGGCCAACGCGCAGATCCCGTTGTCGGCGAGCCGGCGGACCACGGTGTCGGCACCGACCCCGTCGACGGCGAAGCTGACGAGCGGGACGCGGTTGTCGCTCTTGCCGATGACCGAGACGTGATTGAGCTGGTCGAGTGTGGTCACCAGATAGAACCCGAGTCGCTGCAGGTACTCCGACACGCCGTCGAGGGCCGCGACGACGCGTCGGCGGCGTTTGCCGAACGCGTCCGGGTCCAGGGCGGCCAGATGCTCCACCGACGCCACCAGACCTGCGAGCAGTGCGCCCTGGTGTTCGCCCACCTCGAGACGTTCGGGTCCGACGGCATGGGGATCGGACGAGAGTGACGAGAGGTTGTCCATCGCCCGTGGGTCGGCGAACACCATCGCCGCCATCCGCGGACCGCCCCACCGTTCGGCCGACACCACCAGGACGTCGGCACCGAGCTCGGTGATGTCGAGGGGCACATAGGGCGCGGCGCTGGTGGCGTCGACGACCAGCCGCGCACCGACCGCCCTCGTGCGTTTGGCGATGTCGGCGACGTCGGTGAGGGTGCCCAACGTCGACGACGCCAACGGGACGGCGACGACGGCGGTGCGATCGTCGATGAGGTCGTCGTACTGCCAGGTGGGCAGCTCGCCGGTCTCGACGTCGATCTCCGCCCAGCGCAGCTGGCCACCCACCCGACCGAGGGTGCGCACCCACGGCAGGATGTTCGCTTCGTCGTCCTGGCGGCTGACGACGACATTGCCCGACAGCCACGTGTTGGGTTTGATCGCCTCGGCCAGCGTCCACAGCAACATCGACCGGGACGGGCCGAGGACCACGCCGGAGGCCTGAGCGGCCACCATGTCGGCGATCGCCCGACGCGCACCGTCGAGGGCGTCGGCGGTGGCGCGGGCGGCGGGATACCGGCCCGACGGCGCCGCTCCGAGCTGGCGAAATCCCGTCGACACCGCACTGGCGACCGAATCCGGGATCACCATGCCGGCCTGCGGATCGAGACGGATCCAGCCGTCACCGAGCGACGGGAACAGTCCGCGCGCATGGGCGACATCGAAGGCCATGGGCCCCACCATAGACGGGCGTCATCGCGTCTCAGCGAGGTATCGCCGACGGGTATCGCCCCGACCCGTCGACGGCTTGGGCACAATGGGGGCATGGTCATCGACGGCACACCTGCGAGCCCCTTCGGTAGTCCCGATCACGACGGCGCGTCCGAACCCGGCAACGATTCCATCGTGGTGGTGGGTGCGGACGCTCCCCTGGGCACCGCCGCCGCCTCCGCCGAGTCGTCGGACGACGGCACGAGCGTCGCCGACATGGTGGAGCAGCCCGCGAAGGTGATGCGCATCGGCACCATGATCAAGCAGTTGCTCGAGGAGGTGCGGGCGGCACCTCTCGACGAGGCGAGCCGCAACCGGCTCCGCGAGATCCACGAGTCGTCGATCCGTGAGCTCGAGGACGGGTTGGCGCCGGAGCTGCGTGAGGAACTCGAGCGTCTGGCGCTGCCCTTCACCGACGACACCACCCCGTCGGACGCCGAACTCCGCATCGCGCAGGCACAGCTCGTCGGCTGGCTCGAAGGCCTCTTCCACGGCATCCAGACCGCACTGTTCGCCCAGCAGATGGCCGCCCGGGCGCAGCTCGAGCAGATGCGGCAGGGCGCATTGCCGCCGGGAATGATGCCGGCTTCGGGGAGCGGACATGGAAGTACCGGGCAGTACCTGTAGGGCACCTCGGCAGCTCCCCCGAGAACCTCTGTGCCGGGTGACCACATGAGCGCTCTGTATGCTCAAGCCTCGTGTCAGCGGAAGTGATCGAGGGGCAGGTGCCACCGCCCCCGCCGGGCGCGGGATCTCGGTCGATGAGCCGGGCCTTCGGCGACCTGGCCGAAGGTATGCGGTCGCGGGAGCTGTGGCTGCATCTGGGGTGGCAGGACATCAAACAGCGGTATCGCCGCTCGGTGCTGGGTCCCCTGTGGATCACCATCGCCACCGGCGTGACCGCGGTGGCGATGGGCCTGCTCTACGGCGAGCTCTTCCACATGGACATCAAGACGTTCCTGCCGTACGTCACGCTCGGGTTCATCTTCTGGAACTTCATCCAGAACTCCATCCTCGAGGGGGCGGAGGTCTTCGCCAAGAACGAAGGCCTGATCAAGCAGCTACCCGCGCCGGTGAGCGTGCACGTGTACCGGATGGTGTGGCGGCAGCTGATCATCTTCGCCCACAACATCGTGATCTACATCGTGATCCTGATCGTCTTCCCGCAGCCGGTCAATTGGACTGTGGTGCTGGTGATTCCGGCGATCATCCTGTACGTCATCAACGGCGTGTGGGTGTCGATCGTGTTCGGCATCCTCTCCACCCGGTTCCGTGACATCGGGCAGTTGCTGACGACGGCGGTGCAGTTGGTGTTCTTCATGACGCCGATCATCTGGACGACGCAGAGCCTGAGCCAGGTCGGCGGGGAGAATCCGCGCCTGCGGCTGGTGGAACTGAACCCGATGTATCACTACCTCGACATCGCGCGGGGGCCCCTGCTCGGCCAGTCGGTGGCGTTCTATCACTGGGCGATCGTCATCGGCTGCACCGCGATCGGGTGGCTCGCCGCGTTGGCGGTCATGCGTAACTACCGGGCCCGCGTGGCGTATTGGGTGTGATGGCGATGAGCAATACCAGTTCGGTGCGCGTGGACACGTGGGATGCGTGTGTGGACTTCCCGATCTTCGATGCGAAGACCCGGTCGTTGAAGAAGTCGGTGATGGGTGCGGCCGGCGGGGTGATCGGCGCCAACGACTCCAACGTCATCGTCGTCGAGGCCCTGAAGAACATCAACCTGCACCTCGAGCACGGTGACCGCGTCGGTCTGGTCGGCCACAACGGTGCCGGCAAGTCGACGTTGCTGCGTCTGCTGTCCGGGATCTACGAGCCGACGCGTGGGGCCTGCCGGGTGACCGGACGGGTGGCCCCGGTGTTCGACCTCGGCGTCGGCATGGATCCGGAGATCTCCGGCTACGAGAACATCATCATCCGCGGCATGTTCCTGGGACTGACGCGCAAGGCGATGCTGCGCAAGATCGACGAGATCGCCGACTTCTCCGAACTCGGCGACTACCTGCAGATGCCGCTGCGGACCTACTCGACGGGTATGCGGGTGCGACTCGCCCTCGGCGTGGTCACCAGCATCGATCCGGAGATCCTGATCCTCGACGAGGGCATCGGCGCGGTGGACGCCGAATTCATGAAGAAGGCCCGAATCCGGTTGCAGGCCCTCGTCGAACGGTCCGGCATCCTGGTGTTCGCCAGCCACTCCAACGAGTTCCTCGCCCAACTCTGCGACCGTGCGCTGTGGATCGATCACGGCGAGGTCCGGATGGACGGCGGAATCGAAGAGGTGGTCGGCGCCTACGAGGGTCCCGACGCCGCCGCGCACGTGCGTGAGGTGCTGGCCGGGATGAAGCGTGAAGAGGCTGCCGCCAGTGACACCTCCGACGGGGACACCTCCGACGGGGACGCGCTGGCATGAGCACCGACATCGTGGTCGCGGTGGTGGTCACCCACCGTCGCGCCGAGCTGTTGTCGGCGTCACTGAAAGTCCTCGCCACGCAGTCACGTCCGGTCGACCACATCGTCGTCGTCGACAATGCCGACGAGGCCGTCGTCGCCGATCTCGTTGCCGCACAGCCGGTTCCGACGACCTATCTCGGATCGAAGCGAAACCTCGGCGGCGCAGGCGGATTCGCCCTCGGCATGCTGCACGCGCTGGCGCTCGGTGCCGACTGGGTATGGTGCGCCGACGACGACGGCCGGCCCGAGGGCAGTGAGGTTCTCGCGACGCTGATGGACTGCGCGATCACGCACGATCTCGCCGAGGTCTCCCCGGTGGTCGCCAACATCGACGACCCGGACACCCTCGCCTTCCCGCTGCGCCGGGGAGTCGTGTGGCGGCGCAAGCGATCCGAGTTGTTCGAACCCGGCAACCCCGACGACGACCTGCTGCCCGGCATCGCGTCGCTGTTCAACGGCGCACTGTTCCGCGCGGACACCCTCGAGATGATCGGCGTGCCCGACCTGCGCTTGTTCTTCCGCGGCGACGAGGTGGAGATGCACCGTCGGCTGCAGCGGTCGGGCCTCGCCTTCGGTACCTGCCTGACCACCGCCTACCTGCATCCGTATGGCACCGACGAGTTCCGCCCGATCCTCGGTGGGCGCATGCACACCCAGTACCCGGACAACCCGACCAAACGCTTCTTCACCTACCGCAACCGCGGCTACCTGATGAGTCAACCGGGCATGCGCAAGCTCCTCCCCCAGGAGTACGCCCGTTTCGGCTGGTACTTCCTGGTGCAGCAACACGACGTCAAGGGTTTCGCCGAGTGGCTGCGGTTGCAGCGCCTCGGCCGCCGCGAACGGTTCATCCGGCCGGACTGAATCAGCCTCCCGACTGCTCGGCTTCGCGGCGTTCCCGGGCTTCGCGGTGCTCTTGCGCTTCGCGGCGGCGTTTGTTACGTTCGCGTTCCTGGCGTCGGCGGGCGTGTTTGGCCTCCACCCGACTCATGCGTCGGGTGGGATGCAGGATGCGCGCCGACTCGGCAGGTGTTGCCTCATCCGGAGCCGGCGTGGGTGGTGCCCGGAACCGGATGCGCGCCAACCCGGGAAACAGGTCTTCCAGGGTGAACGGATTACCGAGAATCACCATGCCCTCGGGAGTGAGGAACTCCGTGCGCAACCGGCCATCGGCGTCGCGGTACTGCTCATCGAGCCAGCCGACCCCAAACGTCTTGAGCAGGTGCGCAAACCGTGACTTCGCGTTCAGGTTGTCCGGCACCGTCGCACCACCTGCACCGGGGTTGCGGTGGTCGAACTCGGCGACGTGATCGACCTCGGCGCTCATCGCCGAGCGATCCTCACCCGGGGTGACCGTCCACCCGTCACGGATCCGTACGAACCGATCCAGCACCGACGACGGCCGATACGGATTCCCCGGCGCGGTCGCCGACACCTCGATACCGCCATCGGGACCGACCACCGCATGCGGCCCGATCAACCGCCGCACCACCGCATCGGGCCGGGTGATCAACCCGAACGCCTGTACATCCGAGACCACACCCTGCCCGAAGATGAACGCCGCAGAACCAGCAGGCGCAGGCGCATCGCCGGTATCTGACTGCCCGGCAGCGACATTCGCGTCGCTTGCCGCAGCACCGACGACGAGGCCACCGCCAACAGTGGACGACTCAGGGGTGGACGACTCAGCAGTGGACGGCTCGGCGGCAGGCGACTCCGCGGGTTCACCGTCGGCGACGCACTGCTGCACCCCGCCCCGCGACTCCGACGCCTCCGCGGCGGGTGGCGGCTCGGTGGAAAACGCCTGCGCCGCAGCCCGTTCCTGCGCCGCAGCCCGTTCCTGCGCCGCAGCCCGCTCTTGCGCCGCGACCCGCTCGGCCGCCGCGGCTTCTTCGGCCGCCGCATAGGTGCGCTCATCACACACCACATGCACCATCACCGCCGCCGCAGCCGGCGGCACCGTCCCCGCCTCCGGAATCACCGCCGGACACTCCTCACGACCGCACAAGCACTCGAACGCCGTCCCCGACAACAACGCGAAACACGCATCCGAACACCGCTGCCGCCGCGTCCGCGGATCCTCGGCACACACCGCATCAGCCAACCGAGAAATCCCCGCCATCGCGATCGCCACATTCTCCGCGGTCATCGTCGCCGTGATCGAGGCCATCCCATCCGGACGCGGCCGAGCGATGGACCGACCGCTTGTCACCGGCACGCCGACACCGCTCCCGCACCGCATCCGGATCATGACGGAACACGATCCGATCCACCATCGTCGCCAACTGCGCCCGCGACCACGCCCCACCATGCCGCGCCAACTCCTCGGCCACCTCGGCATCGACCGCCGCCGCCGTGTCGCACCCGTCGAGCAACTCGGTGCACGCCACCACCACCGGCACCAACTCCGGCACGATCCGACCCTGCCGCAACTGCTCGAACACCTTCGGCACCCGCTCATGCATCACATCGGCATGCTCCACCAGCACCTCCGCCGCCCGCTGCGAGATGCTCAGCAACTGCCCGACCCGCGCACCGATCAACGCCGTGGTATCCGCCAACAGAAAGTCATGAACCTCATCGGCCGGACGTAACCGCCGCACCCGCTGCGCGATCTCCCGCACCGCCACGTACCTGTGATAAGCGAGATAGCAGGCGCCGCGCTGCAGCGTGATCAGCTGCCCCGACCAACCGTTCACCGCCTCATCACTGACGCCGATCACCGGACCCGTCGGCGTGTCATCACCATCGGCACGGTACGAGGCGATCACCTCGGCCACCACATCATCACTGACGAACTCGTCGAGCAACGCCGGCCACAACGACTCCCCCAACCAGAAATCCGCGGCCGACCACCGCCGACCCGTCCCCTCGCTCATCGCCTCGGTCATGCGGTGCCACCCCCTCGGACATCTCAACACGAATACATGTGTGTTCGCGGTCATGTTCTATTATGCCGACGCCACCGACAGAACCGCCACGATCCGATCCTCGAAATCGAACTGATGTTCGCACCTTGCTCCCCGCTCTGCGGCCGGCAAGAAGCCTCCCGATCCCCCAACCCTCTCCCAGAAAACTAGAACGTGTTCTACTCTGAGTAAGCCGGTCCACGAGAACCAAAGGGGCACACCGATGCGTTTCACCTTCGCCGAGGCGATGACCGACCCCGCCTACTACGCGCCGCTCGCACAGGCCGCCGAGAAGGCCGGGTATGCCGGATTCACCATCCCCGACTCCCTCGCCTACCCCGAGGAGTCGGACGCGAAGTATCCCTACACTCCCGACGGCAATCGGGAGTTCCTCGAGGACAAGGCGTTCATCGAGACCTTCATCCAGGCGGCGGCCCTCGGCGCGGTCACCTCCACCATCCGCTTCACCCCGTTCGTCCTGAAGCTTCCGGTGCGGCCACCGGCACTCGTGGCCAAGCAGGCAGCGTCGGTGGCCTACCTGACCGGCAATCGGCTCGCGCTCGGCGTCGGCACCAGCCCATGGCCGGAGGACTACGACATCATGGGCGTGGACTTCCGCCGGCGCGGCAAGCGGATGGACGAATGCATGGACATCATCCGCGGCCTCACCTCCGGCGAATACTTCGAGTTCCACGGCGAGTTCTACGACATCCCCAAGATCAAGATGGCACCGGCGCCCACCGAACCCATCCCGCTGCTCGTCGGCGGTCACGCCGACGCCGCGCTACGACGGGCGGTGATCCGCGGCGACGGCTGGATGCACGGCGGCGGACCGGCCGAGGAACTCGACGCCCTCCTCGACACCATCGCCGACATCCGCAAGGCGGAGGGAAAGACCAACGATCCCTTCGAGATTCACGTCATCTCCCTCGACGCCTACACCGTCGACGGCGTGAAGAAGCTGGAGGACAAGGGGATCACCGACGTCATCGTCGGATTCCGGCTGCCCTACGTCGTCGGTCAGGACACCGAACCACTACAGAAGAAGATCGATCACCTGAACTGGTACGCGGACAACGTCATCGCCAAGGTCAACGGCTGAGTCCCGGCAGAGTTCTCTGCGCTCATCGATCCCGCTCCATCAGTATCACCTGCGAATTGGTGAACGGGATCTGTTGCACCACATGTAGTCCCGAGTCTGACAGCTCCCGGTGGAGCGCAGTGTCGACGAATCGCTCGCGACGGAAGGTCCACACCTGCATCCCGCCCGGGAACGTCTGCGCGGCGGTATCGCGGTCCCGATCCCCGATCACCCACATCACCGAACATCCTGCGGCGAACTCACGGTAGCGCTCGACCGGTCGATCCTCGTCCCACAGCGACCCCGATACCGCGGCACCCCTGCGCGCTCCGATATCGCGCAGGCCCACAAAGGAATCGGGTTTTCCACGCAGTACCGCCCTCATCGACACCGGACTCCACCCCGGGCTCGGACCGAACGCCACGCAGTCGCCCGGATGCGCGTGCGTCTGCACGTACTCGGCAACCTGTGAGAAGTCGGTCTCGCCGGTGCGCCCATAGGGACCGCGTTGGGCGAGGTACGACGGCACCATGAGTGCGATGAGAAGCCCGACGAGCACCGCCTGCCACACGCGACGATCCCCCGTCATCGCCCGCACCGCCCAGGCAACGACGATCGCAAAGCCGGGGACCGCGAAGATGAGGTAGCGCGGGGTGTAGGTCGGCGACGCCAACCACGAATAGATCACGATCACACCCGTCGGGATCAACCACCAACTCGCAGCGGCAATCAGGATCGGCCACGGCTGCGCGGCAGACCGGAACGCCGCAACCGCGACTCCCGCCACCACCACCACACTCACCCCGATCAGGTAGGGCCAGGAGCCATCGGGGATCTCGAACAGGATCAGGGTCTCGAGCCGATCCAACGTCATCGGGGGCAGCCAGTCGATCTGGCGGCGTTGACCGAAAACCCACCAGGCGAACGGAGTCACGGCAACCACGACGGCAACCATGGCGAACACCGCCGCCCGGGGAATTCGACGGCGTAACACCAGAATCATCACGATCTGGGCCGGGATCACCGTGATCGACAGGAAGAACCAGACCACCATCGCGACACCCGTGACCGAGTAGGCGATCCACCACCACCTTCCACGATCCAGGGCGATCAGCAGCAACAGCATTGCCGCCACCGTCAACGCCATCGCGCCCGCGTACCCGCGCGCCTCCGAACCGGCCCACATCACTCGCGGCACGGTCAACAACACCAGCGCGCAGAGCACACCGAAAGCGTTGTCCCACACGATCCGTCCGAGAACGACCATGAGGCCCGCAGCCAGCCCGACGGCCAACGCGGACGGTAACCGAACGGAGAACTCGGAGAAGCCGAATGCCAGCGTCCACACCCGCATGAACAGGTAATACGCCGCGTGAACCCCGTCGATGGTGTCGACGAGGTGGAAGATCTGCGGGACAGTGCGATTCACCGACGAGATGGTGGCGGCCTCGTCGTACCACAGCGATGGCCGCCACGATCCCCACGCGGCAACCAGGGCACCGATCAGACCCACCAGCAGGGGCGCGCTGACGCCACGCAGCCGGCTCATGATCGGTCAGTCACCGTCGAACAGGCGCTGCCAGTTCTCGCGACTGCTCAGCGCGGGGGCGGCATCGCGCCACTGGGCGGCCACCTCGGGGCCGCGTCGGTAGAGCTCCCAACAGACCTCCGCCAATTCCCGGGTCAGTCGTCGCAGGGTGTCGGCGTCGCGGCGCCGCACGCGAACACCCGTCTGCGACCCATCGGTCACCACCACCCAGGAGAACAAGGCGACGTGCCACCAGGTGGCGTCCAGCTTGGCCATCGTCACCGGACCCGGAATCACCCGGCCCACACCCTGTTTCACGGCCCGCTTGACCAGCACGCGGTCCAGCTTGCCTTTTCGTGGCTCCGGTGGCCGCGCGACGATCGGAGAACGGATCTCGCGTCCCACCTCCGCAGCCGGACGGACCTTGGTCTCCGGATAGTGTGATCTCAGTTCGGCGAGTTCGGCGAGTTTTCCCTGACCACCGTCGGCCAGGACCGAGGGTCCGGCCAAGAAGTCACGCAGGGCGAGAATGAACGTCGCGGCCAGCCCGTACTCCATGCAGCTGAGCTGACGACCGATCTCCCTCAACGAAACCGTCACGGCTCCACGCGGTTCCACCGTTCCGTGGAGGGCGGTGACGATGAACGTGTTACGCCACGCGAAGTAGCGGGACCAGTCGTCGTAGTCCTTGAGGTGGAAATCCGCATGCCACACACCGGAATTGGGCAGGGTCACGGTACCGAATCCCTGCCTACGGGCACGGATGCCGTACTCCACGTCGTCCCATTGGAAGAACATGGGAAGCGAGAGCCCAAGTGATACAGCAGCTTCCGCGGGTATCAGGCATGACCACCAGGCGTTGTATCCGGCGTCGACCCGGATCTCCTGTTGTTTCTCGAGGGCGTTGATGCCGTTGCGGCTGTATGCGCCCTTCATGCCCGCCCGGTAGCGCCCCAGTCGATCCCACTCGCTGGTCATGTGAACGCGGTAGGTCTCCGACAGCAGCAGCATCTGCGAGCCCACCAGCATCGGCTCGACGGTGCTCGCGGCGAAGGTGGACAACCGCAGCAGCGACTCCGGTTCCACCAGGATGTCGTCGTCCATCAGCAGCACGTCGGTGTCGCAGACGTCGCCGCGGGTGAGCTCGAACAATCCGCGGTTGAACCCGCCGGCCCCACCCAGATTCGGCTGCGTCAGATAATGCAGCTTGTCGCCGAGCGCCGCCTTGATCCGTTCGAAGTCCGCATGTGAATCCACCCGATCAGTGCCCTGGTCGACGAGATAGACCGCAGCAATCTTGTTGTGCACCAAATCCTCTGATGCCAGCGCCAAGGCAGTCGCGGTCGCCTCGGATGGCCGGTTGTGCGTGCAGATCACCACCGACACGGGCCGGACCCGCTCCGGTCGCGGCGCCGACCACGTCACGTTCGCCAGTCGCGCACCCCCGCCGATGGCGGTGGCATCGAACCAGATGGCACCCCCGTCGACGAAACGCCGCACCGCGAGGTCGAGGCACACCCGACCCGTCCCGGTGATCTCGATGATCTCCACCGGACGGTCCCGTCCACTGGCGTCGGAGGCATGCACCTCGAAACGCAGGATGGCATCGTCGGCAACCTCGTGATCGAATTCGAGGCGTACCTCCGTGATCGCGGAATATCGCTGCCAATAACTCGCGGCAAATCGCCCGAAATACGTATTCGTACTGAGTGTCGCGCCCGCATCCATCCGGACCTCGGTCCGCACCGTTCGTACCGCCGCGATGTCCGCGTCGACGTACATCCCGGGATTCACACGGGAATTGGGTCCGGCGAAGACGGTTCGCTGGACCACCATCAGGTCGTCGTTGTGCATCAGGCCTCTGCTGTCGTACGGATCGATTCGATGATTCGGCGCGATTCCCGTCGAGACTAACTCACAGCGACCTACCAGCCGGAAATCACGCGCGCGTAATCAGATGATCCAGTGCCGCTTGCGCCGCGTGAAATCCACACATTCCGTGCACACCACCACCGGGCGGCGTCGCCGAGGAACACAGGTACACCCCGGGGACTCCGGTGGCATACGGCGTCGTCGTCAGCCGGGGCCGCGCGACCAGGTGCATCAGGTCGTTGGGTCCACCGCCGATGTCACCACGCACGTAGTTCGGATTGTCCATCTCGAGTTCATCCGGGGTTCGCGTCCGGACGTCGACGACCCGATCGGCGAAACCCGGCGCGAATCGCTCGATCTGCGCGGTCACCAGCTCGGTGACCGGTCCCCGGTATCCGCTGGGCACATGCGCATACGCCCACAGTGGCCGCAGTGAGCCCGACGCGCGACCCGGGTCGGCCAGCCACTGCTGCCCCACCAGGACGAACGGCCGCTGCGGCATCCGCCCACCCAGCACGCTCTGCTCGGCGTCGGCGATCTCGGCCGAGGTTCCGCCGAGGTGCACGGTGCCGGCCCGGTCACAGCCGGGCGCCGTCCAGCCCACCTCACCGTCGATCACATAGTCGACCTTGAAGGCCGCGGTCCGGTGGGTGACCGCGCGGAACGTCCGGCCGATGCGCGGCGGGATGGCCGTGCCCAGCAGATCCGCCGCGAACTCGGGAGCCGTGTCCAGGATCACGACGTCGGCATCGGCGATATCGGACATACGGTCGATCCGACGGCCCGTCACGACCTCGCCACCGAGCTCGCGCAGCAGCCCGGCCATGGCCGCCGCGATCGCCGACGATCCGCCCTCGGCCACCGGCCACCCGGCGCGATGGCCGGCGGCGACGAGCATCACCCCGGCCGCCGACGATCCCGGCCGGTCCAGCCGCGTGAACCCGTGTGCGGCCATCCCGGTGAACAAGGCCCGAGCGCCCGGTGTCCGCATCGTCCGCGCCAACACGGTCGCCGGGGCGAGCGCCCGCACACCGAATCGGGTCAACGTGACCGGATGTCGCGGCACGTGCAGGAACGGCCGGAGAATGTCGGTGCCGATGTCGTCGAAATGCCGCGCGAGTGGGCCGAACAGACGCTTCCAGCGCGGACCGTCGACGCCGAGCCCGGCGGCCGTCACCTCGATGTCGCGATACAGCAGCGCCGCGGTGCCGTCGTCGAGGGGATGGGCACAGTCGATCTCCGGCCACCGCCATCGCAGTCCGTGCCGGTGCAGCGGCAATGACGCCAGGAACGGTGAGGTGACCCCGAGGGGATGGAAGGCCGAACAGTGATCGTGGACGACGCCGGGAACCATCAGCTCACCCGATCGCGTACCACCACCGATCTCGTCGGCGGCCTCGTACACGGTGACCGCCACGCCCGCCTGCGTGAGCCGAACCGCGGCGGCCAACCCGTTCGGCCCCGAACCCACGACCGCCGCGGTGCGCGGCGAGCCCCCGGCCACGGCGCGCTACCGGATCTTGAAGATGACGGCCCGCTGGACCACGAAGTTGATGATCGTCGCCAAGCCCTGCGCGATGACGTAGGCGACGAGGCTGTAGATCAGCTCCTTGGGCCACAGATGCGACAGCCAGACGTAGACGCCGACGTTGACGAAGAAGGTGATGCCGTAGAGCACGGCCACCGCGATGAACCGGGCCATGCTCGGTTCAGCACGGAACGTCCACCGCCGGTTGAAGTAGTAAGCGGTGGTGGTGCCGCAGATGAAGCCGATGGCCTTGGCCAGACCGGGCGGCAGTCCCGCGAGGTACTGCAGCAGCGCCGTGAGACCGAAGTCGATGACCCCGGACCCGGCGCCGGTGATGACGAACCGGATGATCTGTGTCATCAGCGGGACGTCGGTGGAGGCCTCCCCGTCGTCGAGGGGCAGTTCCGGCGGCATCGGCGCATGACGCGTCGCGAACTCGTCGTGCGTGTGCTTCGGCTCGTCGGAACTCTGGTCCACCACGCGCATCACCCTAGGTCATGGCGCTGAGAATTCACGTGGCAGCCGGGTCAGAATTCTTCTTCCACATCGGAGTCGCGGGCCGCCTTCTCACCGCGATCCAGGCTCGCGAGGTCGGTCACGTCGGCCTCGGTCAGTTCGAAATCGAACAGGTCGGCGTTCTCGAGCTGGCGGCCCTTGTGTGCCGACTTGGGCACCACACCGATACCCTGCTGCACCGACCAGCGCAACGCGATCTGGGTGGGCGACTTGCCGTACTTGCGGGCCAGCCGGATGACGACGGCGTCGGCGAGCATGCCCTCCTTGCGGCCGGTCGGATGCCAGGCCTGCGCATGGATTCCATTGTGCTGCATGAACTCTCGCAGGCCGTCACGCGCCAGTGCGGGTGAGCACTGAATCTGGTTGAGCTCCGGCCACTTCCCCGTCTCGTCGTAGAGCGCCTGCAGATGATGCGCCTTGAAGTTCGACACACCCGGCACCCGGATGAATCCCTCCTCGGCCAGGGTCAGCAGGGCCTTCCACGATTCGACCATCTTGCCCAGGCTCGGGCACGGCCAGTGGATGAGGTAGACGTCGAGGTAGGCCACCCCGAGCCGCCGGGCACTGTCCTTGGCCGCGTTGATCGCCTCGTCGAATCCCTGATCACCGCCGCCGAGCTTGGTCTGCACCACGACATCGGCACGGTCGATGCCCGACTCCTCGATCCCCATCCCGACGCTGCGTTCATTGGAATAGCGCGACGCCGTGTCGAGCAGCCGGTAGCCGGCGCCCAGCGCATGCGAAACGGCATGCGCGCAGGGCATCCCGAGCATGTCGTAGGTGCCGAGGCCGACCAGCGGCAGCGAAAAACCGGACGCGAGCGTGACCGAAGGGATCTCCACCGTCTAAGAATATGGGCCAACCGTCGATCGGTGTCGGGTAACAGGCTTCGGTATCGGGCTCCGGTGACCAGCGCTATGGTCGAGATCATGGCCGTGCTCCGTCGAGGTGCGCCGAGAACCCTCGGGTTTTCCGTGGCGCTGATCGTGTCCCTGATCCTCGCCGGACTCATCCCGGCCCTCCTCGTCCCCGCCGAGGCCCGCGCCGACGGTCCGCCACCCACCGCGACGCCGATCGATTCGGGTCTCGACGCGACCGGCTATTCCGGCCCGATCGGTGCGCCCGGCACCCTGATCGCACAGGTTCCGCTCGCGAGTCCCCTCACCCTGCCGTCGGCCGGTCGCGCCTACCGCATCCTGTACGCCTCCCGCGACGTGCACGGCCGGCCCGCGGTGAGTTCCGGCGCGGTGTTCCTGCCGAAACGCGCCGCACCCGCCGGCGGTTACCCGGTGATCGCGTGGGCACATGGCACCACCGGACTCGGCGATGACTGCGCCCCGTCGGTGCAGCCACGCAGCTCCCGCGACACCACCTACCTCGATCATTGGCTCGATCAGGGCTATGCCGTCGTCGCCACCGATTACGTCGGGCTCGGCACCCCGGGGCTGATGAACTATCTGAGCGGGGTGTCGCAGGCACAATCCGTCGTCGACTCGGTGATCGCCGCTCATCAGATGGGGCTGCCGCTCGCCCGGAAGTGGGCGATCGTCGGCCAGTCGCAAGGTGCGAGTGCCGCCCTCAACGCCGCGCGTCGTGCCACCGCGCTGTCGGCCGGCTCCGGGCTGGATTACCGCGGCGTCGTCGCCACCGGAACCCCCGCCAACATCGAGCAGATCGTCTCCCTCGCCCCACCCGCACCCGTCGCGTTGCCCGCGGCACTGACGGTCTACACGGCCTACATCTTCGCCGGATTCGCCGACGCCCGACCCGACATCGACATCGCGCAGGTCCTCGGTCCGAAGGGCCGCGAACTCGTCGCCGACGCGCGCACCGTCTGCGACCCGGAGATGACCCCGCTGGCGTCCGGGATTCGGCTGGATCAATTGCTGTCCCGGCCGGTCAGCTCCATCCCCGGCATCCGCGAGGCGTTGACCGACTACATGGGCACCCCGTACTCCGGCTACGACCGCCCGATCTTCCTCGGCCAGGGGCTGCTCGACTCCGACGTCCCGGCCCCGTCGGCACTGTCGCTGTACGGGCAGATGGTGGCGGCCGGGCAGCCCGTCGAACTGCACGTCTACCCCACGAAGGACCATTCCGGTACGGTGCTCGCCTCGATCCCCGACTCCACCCCGTTCCTCGCCCGGATCATGCGATGACGGATCAGGCGATGAGGCCGGCGGCGCCGTGAGAACCTACGACGACGTCATCATCGGGGCCGGTCACAACGGGCTGACCGCGGCGACCTACCTCGCCCGCGCCGGCCGCAGTGTGCTGGTGCTGGAGTCCGCCGATCACGTCGGGGGTGCGGCGGTGTCGGCGATGCCGTTCCCCGGGATGAGCGCCCACCTGTCGCGCTACTCCTACCTGGTGTCGCTGATGCCGGCCCGGATCATCACCGACCTCGACCTCGACGTCACCCTGATCCGGCGCCGGTACTCCTCGTACACACCGCTGCCGGCCGATCCGACGCGCGGTGTCCTCGTCGACACCGCAGACGACGCCGCCACCGCGCATTCCTTCGCCCGGGTCACCGGCAGCGACACGGAATTCGGTGCGTGGCAATGGTTTTACGAGCGGATGGGTGAGATCGCACGCGCGGTGTTCCCCACCCTCATCGAGCCGCTGCGCTCGGCGCAGGAGATGACCGATCTCGTCGTCGACGGCGACTCGTCGCGCGCCGAACTCTGGGAGATGCTCACCGAACGCCCCCTCGGCGAGCTGATCGAGAGGTACTTCGACGACGACCTGATCCGCGGCATCGTCGCCACCGACGGCCTGATCGGCACCTTCGCCGACCTGCACGACACCTCCCTGCGGCAGAACATCTGCTTCCTCTATCACCTCATCGGCGGCGGCACCGGCGACTGGGATGTGCCGGTCGGCGGCATGGGTGCGGTCTCCGGCGCGCTGTATCAGGCCGCACTGGCCGCCGGCGCCGACATCCACACCACCAGCACCGTCGTCGGGATCGACCCGGGCGACGGGATCGTCGAATACCTCACCACCGATCACGGCAGTTCCCGGCAACGCGTGGCCACCGTCCGGGGCGAGATGGTGCACGGGGCGTGCGCGCCGGACGTGCTCAACACCATGCTCGACGAACCCCTCACCACCGAATCGGGTACCGCGGGTGCCCAACTCAAGATCAACCTGCTGCTCGACCGGCTACCCGAACTGCGGGACCCCACGACGTCGCCGACCGCCGCGTTCGCCGGCACCTTCCACATCAACGAGTCCTACGATCAGTTGCGCACGGCCTGGCAGCAGGCCCGCAATGACGAGGTGCCGGCCCTGCCGCCGTGCGAGATCTACTGCCACACCCTGTCCGATCCGTCGATCCTCGGTCCCGAACTGGCCGGCAAACACACGTTGACCCTGTTCGGCCTGCACATGCCGCCGGCGGTGTTCGCCGCCGGTGGCGCCGCCGCACAGGCCGTCGAGGCGACCCTGGCGTCGTTGAATTCGGTTCTGGCCGAACCGGTTCAACGGGTCATCGCCCACGATGTCCACGGCAATCCCTGTCTGGAGGCCAAGACCCCGCTCGACCTCGAGACCGCACTGGGTCTGCCCGGCGGCAACATCTTCCACCGCTCACTGCAGTGGCCCTGGGCGCCCGAGGCCACCGAGGTGGGCACCTGGGGTGTCCAGACCCGCCACCCACGACTGCAACTGTGCGGTGCCGGCGCCCGCCGCGGTGGTGGCGTCAGCGGAATCCCCGGACGAAATGCCGCGGCCGCCGTCCTGGGATGGTGAACGCCGCGGGCCGCAAAACCGATGCGGGTACTCTCTTGAGCGATGTCTACAGATGAATTGCTGCCGATCACGACCCGTGAACTGGTCGGATGGTCACGCACCACACCGGTCCTAGGCCACGTGCTCTCGACGCCGTATCCCGAGGTCATCGCCGAGGCGGTGGCGCGCGTCGCCGACGACAACGCCGATAAACCCGACTACCTCAAGCGCGGTGTGATCGCCCGCGGACTCGGACGCTCCTACAACGAGTCCGGGCAGAACTCCGGCGGCCTCACCGTCGACATGACGCCGCTGACGCGGATCTACTCCCTCGACGAGGACACCGGCATCGTCGACGTCGACGCCGGACTGTCCATCGATGCCCTGATGCGGGTCGTCGTACCCCGCGGTTTCTGGGTGCCGGTCATGCCCGGAACGCGGCAGGTCACCATCGGTGGCGGTATCGCCCACGACATCCACGGCAAGAATCACCACGCGACGGGCACCTTCGGCGATCACATCGTCGAGATGCACCTGCTGGTCGCGGACGGGCGGATCCTGATCCTGACGCCCGAGGGATCGGCGGATGATCCCGACGGCACCCTGTTCTGGGCCACCGTCGGCGGTATCGGCCTGACCGGCATCGTGCTGCGCGCCAAGATCGCCCTCAAGCGCACCGAGACCGCGTACTTCCTGGCCGACACCTTCACCACCGCAAACCTCGACGAGACCATCGACCTGCACCTCGAGCAGCGCTACGAGGACGGCTTCGAATACGCCTCGGGGTGGTTCGACACCATCAGCGGCGGATCGAAGCTGGGTCGCGGTTCCTTCAGCCGCGGCAACCTGGCCACCCTCGACGAGTTGCCCGCAAAACTGCGCGACAAGGCACTGAAGTTCGACGTCAAGCCGCTGATCTCGCTGCCGAATGTCTTCCCGCGCGGCCTGGACAACAAGTTCGACTTCTCGCTGATCGGCGAGCTGTACTACCGGATGGGCTCCAACAAGCGCGGCATCATCGAAAGCCTGCCGCAGTTCTATCACCCGCTCGATCTGATCGGGAACTGGAACAACGCCTACGGCCGCGGTGGCGCGTTCACCCAGTACCAGTTCATCGTGCCGACCGGCAACGAGGGCGACTTCAAGCAGCTCATCCTCGACATCCAGGCCTCCGGGCACGTCAGCTTCCTCAACGTGATCAAGCTGTTCGGCGACGGCAATCGCGCGCCGCTGTCCTTCCCGTTCCGGGGCTGGAATGTGTGCCTGGACTTCCCGGTCCGCAAGGGGCTCGCGGAGTTCCTCAACGACCTCGATCGGCGCGTCATGGAGATGGGCGGGCGCCTCTACACCGCGAAGGATTCGCGCACCTCGGCGGAGAACTTCCACAAGATGTACCCGCAGATCGACGAGTGGATCGCCACCCGCCGCACCATCGACCCGACCGGTGTGTTCATGTCCGACATGGCCCGGCGCCTCGAGCTGGCCTGACCCGATCCGATCTGAAAGCAGAGAAACCTTGTTCAACGCCGTAGGCGCCCCCCAGTCCATCCTCATCCTCGGCGGCAGCTCCGAGATCGGCCTGGCCATCGCGAGTGAGTTCCTCACCCGCGGCCCGGCGCGGGTCGTTCTCGCCGTCGTCCCCGGCGATCCGACCGCCGAGGCGGCCGTCGCCACCATGAAGACCGCCGGCGCCTCCGAGGTCGAACTGATCGACTTCGACGCGCTGGCACCCGACACCCACGCCGCCGTCATCGACAAGGCGTTTGCCGGTGGCGACATCGATCTCGCCATCGTCGCCGCGGGTGTGCAATTCGACGACGAGGCCGTCTGGCAGGACCAGAAGAAGGCGGTCACCGAGGTGACCATCAACTACACCGCCGCGGTCAGCGTCGGCGTGCTGCTCGGCGAGAAATTCCGCGGGCAGGGACACGGACAGATCGTTGCGATGAGTTCGGTTGCCGGAGAACGTGTTCGGCGGTCCAACTTCCTCTACGGCTCATCCAAGGCCGGTCTGGACGGCTTCTACCTCGGCCTCGGCGAGGCACTCGCACCCGAGGGCATCGGCGTCCTCGTCGTCCGGCCGGGCCAGGTGCGTACCCGGCTGTCGGCCAACGTCGCCGAGGCACCGCTGACCGTCAACAAGGATGACGTCGCGCGGGCGGTCGCAAAGTCGGTCGATGCCGGCAAGGAGATCGTGTGGGTCCCCGGAACGTTCCGCTTCATCATGATGGTGCTGCGCCACGTCCCGCGGAAGGTGTTCCGCAAGCTGCCGGTATAGAGCGGTCTAGAGGTGCCATCTCAGCTCGTCTCCGAGGCGTGAGAGCGATCCCGACGTCACACGACCACTGGACTCGATCACTCGTTCCTACCGTTGAGTGATCGCCAACTGGCCTCGGCCTGCGGGAATCTACCGGATCCTGGCGCCGTGGTTCGATGGTTCGCATGGGCAGAATGAAATCCTTCTTGAACTCGTCGAATCGGGTTTGGTTCGCTGATGGCCCCACTGGTATCAAACCCACAGAAGGGTCGGCCTACTGGTGGTCACTTGACGATGGAAGCGATCTATGGCTCACCACCGCACATGAGGCTGACGTACATCGGAACGAGTATGCGTGGCGTGAATTTCCCAGCGATCCCGTAATCATCCTCGAGACAGTGATCCGGCGTGCGTCAGCGGACGAATCGGTCAGACTGCCTGCCTCCGTCTCCCGCTATCTTGGAATCAGAGACCGGCCTGCTGAGCAGTATCTTGACGACTTTCACATTGTTCCTGTAGAGATCAATCAGGAATTGTTCCTGGGCGTCGGAATTTCGTTCGATTCGCACAATTATATTGCGAGTGTGTTCAATGCGAATTGGGTCTGCGCGCTGTACCCCGGCCCAGAACGCTTCCTGCGGCTGTCAGTTACCGTCTCCTGACCGCCCGCTGGGAGGCAGCGGGGCAGCATCGCAGCGCGGTGGTGAGCAGGGAACGAATCCACGAACTAGCCCTGTGCGGCAGCAACTTTCACCACAAAGTCGCTGTGACCCACGTCCCTGAACCAGCCGGTCAGCGTTCCCCTGCCGAACACCGTTCAGCGGTACCGGATCCGAGCTTTCACGCCCCACAATCGGGTGAAGGCGCTCCAACCATGCACCAGGTGAGCGTGCCTCCGGTGTCGCCGAGTCCGTCGGTGAGCAGGATCGTCGTGTTCGACGCATCGGTGGAGAGTCGGGCGGTGAACGTCTGTCCGGCGTGCAATCCGACGCCGGTCCCAGACTTGTTGATCTGCGTGGTCAGGGTGCCGACGATGTGGGTGTCGGAGTCGGTATCGCGACGTTCCCAGGTGAAGTTCCACTTCTCGTCGTCGATCGCGGACGCCCCCATCAGAAGTGTTCCGGTGAGTGTGGTGTCCAGGGACGACTCGTGGCGTTGCCAGTGACCGGCGAAGGCCGAGATGCCGGTCCCGTGGCCGGGCGGGAGGGTGTGCGTGGGGTCTGTCGTCGACGTTGTGGTGTCGGCGGGCCTTGTAGCGATGGGCCTCGTGGCAGTCGTGTCGGTCGTCACCGTGGCGGTGACAGTATCGGCGACCTCGGTGGGCGCTGCCGCAGAGGTGTGAATGGTGGTCGACGTCGGGTCGTTGGGCGAACTCAACGCCCCGCATCCGGTGAGCAGCAGGGCGGTGGCCAGCGATGCCGTGGCGCCGGCGACGGTGAAGCGAGTCCTCGTGATCGTCCTTCCGGGTGGTGGATGGGCCTCGCGAGTTATTTCGCACACCTAACGATGCCCATTACCGACGTCCCCTCTCCGAATGACTGTCGCGTCTTGCTACAACTGACTGCGTGACTGCGCAGACCCGAGAGCGGCAGACCCGAGTGCTGCGACAGATCAGACCCCTCCTCTCCGATCTCGCAGACCTCGTCATCGCCGTGACCCTCGGAGTGGTGATTTCCGTCGTCGGCCTCAAGGTCATCGACGCGGTCCAGTGGCCGGCGTTCAACTCCTCCAACGTGACGCGTGCACTGACCACGGTCGGCCAGGTCATCGCGGTGATCGTGCTGGTCGGAGCCGCCCTGCTGTATCGGTACGGCCGGTCCCGATGGCTGACCACCGTGCTGTCGACGGCCGGTGTGGCGGGCCTGGTGACCGTGACGCTGGGCATGCCGTTGGGTGCGACCCGGCTGTATCTATTCGGGTTGTCGGCGGATCAGCAGTTCCGCACCGAATACCTGACCCGGATGACCTCGAGCCCGCATCTGGCCGACATGACCTACCTCGATCTGCCGCCCTACTACCCGGCGGGCTGGTTCTGGTGGGGCGGTCGGTTCGCCGCCGCGCAGGGCATGCCCGGCTGGGAGGCGTACAAGCCGTGGGCGATCCTCACCATCGCGGTCGCCGCGGCCGTCGGTGTCGTGTTGTGGAACCGGATGGTCGGCGCGGATCGTGGCGCGGCGATCGCGCTCGCCGTCACCGTCGTGACGCTGATGGAGGCCTCCCCCGAGCCGTACGCCGCGGTGTTGGTCCTCATCGGTGTGCCGATGCTGATCCCAATGCTGTACGCATTGCGGGGTCGAAGCCGGATGGCCGACGGGCCGACCGGGTCGCTGCGGGCGGGGACGAGTTGGCCTGCGGTGATCGCTGCCGGGCTGTTCCTCGGACTCTGTGCGACGTTCTACACGCTGTACGCCGGGCTGTTCGCCGGTGTCGCCGTGTTGATGGCGCTGGTGCTGATCGGGTTCGGGTGGGTCCGGGCGGGCAACAAGGCGCTGCCGTCGGCCGAGGTGTCCGCGGCGCGGCGGGCCGTGATCGTCGCGGTGGGTGTGCGTCTGATCGTGATGGCTGCCGTGTCGGGGATCGTCGCGTTGCTTGTCTGGACGCCCTACCTGTTGGCGCGGGTGAGCAATGCGCCGTCCAGCGGCGGGACCGCCGAGCACTATCTGCCCGGGCGCGGCGCGGTTCTGCCACTCCCGATGCTCCACCTCACCATCGTCGGCGTCATCACCATGATCGGGCTGATCTGGTTGCTGCTGCGGTTCCGCGAGCGCACCATCGCGCTCGCCCTGGGTGTGACGGTGGTCGGGATCTATCTGTTCTGCCTGCTGTCGATGATCCGCACGGCCGTCGGGTCGACGCTGCTGTCGTTCCGGCTCGAACCGATCCTGGTGGCCGTGCTGGCCGCCGCCGGTGTCCTCGGTGTCGCCGAATTGTCACGGTGGGCGGTCGGCCGGTTCGGTGATATCCGGACGTTGATCGGAGTCGTCGCGGCCGCCACTGCAATCGCTGCGGCACAGGGCATTCCCGAGTACCTGTCGGGTGAGATCACCACCGCCTACACCGACACCGACGGCTATGGCGTTCGCGCCGACCAGCGTCCGGCCGGTGCCGAGTCCTTCTTCCCGGAGATCGACCGGAAGATCACCGCGCAGACCGGCCGTCCGGCCACCGACAATGTGGTTCTCACGGCCGATTACGGATTCCTCTCGGTGTATCCCTACTGGGGTTTCCAGGGATTGACGTCGCACTACGCGAATCCCTTGGCCGAGTTCGACAAACGGGCCGCGACCATCGCCAAGTGGGCACAGGTCACCACGCCCGACGAGATGATCGATCAGCTCGACCACGCCGCCTGGCCCGCACCGAATGTCTTCCTGTTCCGCTACTCCGCGGACGGCTACGCTTTGCGGTTGGCGCAGGATGTGTATCCGAACGATCCGAATGTGAAGCGCTACACCGTCACCTTCGATCCGAAGGCCTTCGACGATCCTCGTTTCGAGGTCACCGAGATCGGGCCGTTCGTGTTGGTGGTTCGTCAGTGACACCAAGGAGGTGATCGTGCCGGCCGAGAAGTTCGACCTCAGTCATGTCGACGGCGCGTCGTCACGGGCCTGGTTCGTCGGCACCCATGCCGTCAATTGGGTTGTCCTCCAGGATGAGTCCGGACTCACCCTGATCGACGGCGGCTACCCCGGCCAGGCCGATCTGGTGGTCGAGTCGATTTCCCGGATCGGCGCACGCCCCGAGGACATTCGTGGCGCCTTGCTCACCCATGCGCACGTCGACCACATCGGCGGGGTGGCGAAACTCGTGCAGCGGTACGGCTTTCCGGTGTTCGTCGATCCCGCAGAGGTGGGCCACGCCCATCGCGATCACCTCCAGCAGGCGTCGCCGCTCGACATCGCGTCGGTGGCGTATCGGCCGAGGGTGTGGCGATGGCTGGCCGAAGTGACCCCGCTGGGAGTGTTGAGCCGCAAGGGAATCGACTCGGCGGAGGCCTTCCCGGAGCGCCTTGACCTACCCGGATCGCCGGTGCCGGTGGCCTCACACGGCCACACCGACGGCCACAGCGCCTACCTCGTCGCCGACGGGGCTGCATTGGTGTCCGGCGATGCGCTGGTCAGCGACCATCCGATCTCCGGAATCCATGGCTGCCAATGCATTCCGGACGTCTTCCAGCATGATGTGGCCGCGGCCCGTCGTAGCGTCGAGGCATTCACCGAGTTGAATGCGACGGTACTGTTCCCGGGACACGGACCTCGAGTCGACGGTTCGGTGGCCGACATGGCGCGAGAAGCGCTGTCGCGCTGACCGTCGACCCGAGGTCGGCGTCCCAATTCACTATGGAGTTCTCAAGGAACCGATGCGGTCCCGGCCGGAGCCGGGTGCGGGTTGGTTGGTCTGTTATCTATCTGTGGGCGAGGGTCTTACCCCGTTGGTCGAGCGCCTCCCATTCGCCGGTCGAGCTCCTTTGCCAGCCGGTCGAGCCGTTGTTTCGCCGGTCGAGACATCCCAGGGCGTTAAGTTGTCAAGCTGCGGCTTCGGGCGTTTGGTCTTTCCATGCGATTTCGGGGTCGTAGGGGACTCCGCGGACCAGGCAGCCGTGCAGGATGCC
>NZ_JBDZDJ010000021.1:0-106093 GCF_040049135.1 Gordonia sp. VNK1
TCGGCGATTGGAACATCCCGTGGCCACAATGGAAGAACGGCAACGCAGACACCTAGGCGCCCCCGCCTGGCTGGAGTTCGTCGACGCTCAGCACGTTCTTCCGACCATGCACGGCCGGGGCGAATCGCCCCGGGTTTGCTGGGGGCTCGTTTACTTGGTTCCAGCGACTGCCGGGACCGGGTTCTCACGGTAGCTGGTGACTGTGTGGGTCGACCAGTAGGTGGTCTCGTACTCGACGGGTGGGACGTGCCCGATCTCGCCGTGCAGGCGGCGGTGGTTGAACCAGTCGATGTACTCGGCGACGGCGATCTCGACCTCGCCGACACCGCCCCAGCCACCGCGAGGGCGCATGACTGGGTTACGGATACACTCGGCCTTGAACAACGAGTTGAACGCCTCGGCCATCGCATTGTCGTACGATTGACCGGCTAATCGTGGTCGAGCCTGCGGCAACGATCGGCCGATGGTTCATTGTCGATCTGGTTTGCGGCGTTGCCGTCGGAGTTGTTCGTCGTGCTGGGCGACGGTGCCGGCGAGGCTCTCGACGATCGTTCGCAGGTGCGCAACTTCGGTGGCGAGGCCGGTGAGTGTGCGGGCGTCGGTCTGTCGGGTGCGGTGTTCGTCGATGACGGCGCGCATTTCGGTGTTGCGGTAGAGGGTCGCGCGACCGATCTTGGTGCGGGCAGCGACTGCGGTGAAGGTGATGGGTTGGCCTGTGGCGGCGAGTTCGGCGCAGGTTCGTTCAACCTCGGCCAGCGCTTTGCTGCTCATGCGGTCTCGGTGCCGGCCTCGGCGATGAGGATGTCGAGGCGGGCGACGAGTTGTTGGTGGCGGCGGGCCTCGTCGACCCAGCCGCGGGACTGGGCATCCTCGGCGAGCTGTTGCGCATCAACGCGTTGCGCGGCAAGGACTCCGAGATGGGTTGCGTCGGTGTGGAAGCTGGGACAATGTTCACAGATGTTGGCATACGGGCAGGTTCCCTGGGCGGGTGCCCGCAGGCAGTAGCCGCCGGCCAGCCGCGATTTGATGGCCGGGGCCTGCTTCCAGTCGGATCCGGTGATGTCGGTGATCGGTAGTTGCGGTCGGTCGGCGGCGAGCGGGCCGATCTGGCTTTTGGCGAGGTCGAGGGCTCGTTCGTATTCGGTGCGGACGGTGGAGTCGAACAGGTGCGCGTAGCGCAGGCTCATCTGGGTGGAGACGTGTCCGAGCAGCGCCATGAGCGCTTGTAGGGAAACCCCGGCGTTGATCAGGGCGGTGGCATAGGTGTGGCGCAGTTGATGTGGGGTGATGTGGTCGAGCCCGGCGGTCGCTGCCGCCCGGTTGAGCTCAGCGCGTAGTGCGTTCTGGGAGAGTCGTTTTCCGTGGTGGGTGAACAAGAAGTCGGCGGGTGCTCCGGTGCGGGGGTGACGTAGTGGCCGGCCGTGAGTGCGGGTGGCGGTGATGCGGTCGACGAGGGTGAGGACTTCGTCGTCGATGGGTACCATGCGTTCGGAGTCGAGTTTGCCCAGTGGCACTTTCAGCCACGACCCTTGCCCCGGGATCTCGTGGATGCAGTCGAGTTCGAGGTCGAGCAGTTCCCCGATCCGCAACCCACACGCCCGCGCCAACAGCAGGGCGTCTGCGGCCAGACGATACGGCGAATCCGCCAGCGCTGCAGCAAGCTTGCGATCGGCATCTACGGGTAGATAGCGTGGCAGAAACCGTTGCGGGCGAGGCAGGTCGCTGCGGAAGATCAGCTTGCGCGCTGGCGCGTCATCCCATCCCCACTCGGTGATCTCGGCCAGGAAATGGCCGACCGCGTGCACGCGTCGGATGCGGTCGGCCACGGTGATGGGTGCACCGGTGACACTGTTGAGGGTGGTGGGCAACGACGCCAGATACGGCTCGATATGGCGTCGACGATCGAGGTGGGCCAGCGAGGTCAGATCGGGGTCGGTGACGGCCAGGAATCGGCCGAAGTGCGCGAGTCGGGTCGCGATGCTGCTGACGGTCTTCGGCGCGCAGGTGGCGTACTTGCGGTTGAGGTAGCCCACGAACGCCGGGCGCAGTGCTGTGGGCACCTCGGCCATCCGATCCTCGAGGCTGTGTGCGGTCGTCGCCGGTGGTGCTTCGGAGTCGAGGATGCCGAGATGGAACAGGATCTGGCGGGCACTGTGCAGGGTGCTGCGGTAGTGTTTCGCGCCGCGTCCGGTGTGTTCTTCGCGCAGTGTGCAAGCGTGCAGGAGGTCGGCGAGGTCGTCCTCGTACAGGTCGGTCAACGGGCGCTGGGACTGGATGAGCAACCGCGCGATGATTTGTGAGGCGATCGCCGATGCGACTCGGTCGGTGAATCCCAATTCCTTTGCCGCACTGACAAATCTCTGAAGGTCAGCGTTGAGTGGACTGACCGCGAGTTCCAGCCAGATACTGCTGAGTTTGCGGTACACCAGATAATCGTATCCGGGTGCCAGGCGCCCGCTGACCATCAAGAACGTGATGAACGGGCGGGTGGAGCAGTTTGCGGCCAGGCGTTTCTCGAGAGGTTCCTCGGCCCAGTCGGCGACCGTGGGCCAGCGCTTGAGGAAGGAGCGTGCCGCTTGGGTGTAGGCCGGGTTGCCGCGGCCACGCCGCCGCAGATGGGCGAGGTAGGCAGTCTGGACCTCTGCCGGTGTCTCAGGTCTGGGTGCGAAGTCGTGTGCGTGCTGCATCGAACTCTGCCTTGACATGTGTTGGGGTCAAATGGATATAGCGGGCTGTGGTATCGACGTGAGCGTGGCCGAGCAGCGCTTGCATCACCGCCAGATCGACTCCGGCTTCGGCCATCGCGGTGCCGAAGGTATGACGCAGTGCGTGTGGGTGGCCGGCGGCCACTCCGGATTTGAGGCGGTGGTAGCGGAAGATCGTGCGTAGTCCAGCCGCGGTCAACGGCTGACCCCGGTGCGGTCCCTTCGCCACCAGAAACAGACGGGTATTGGATGATTCGGGCCGCTCGGTCAGGACGTAGGTGTGAATCAGGCCGGCCACCTCGACATCGAGCGGCACCCGGCGTTCCTTGCCGCCCTTGCCGAGTACCCGTACCCAGCGGGCGCCGATATCGACATCGGTCACCTCCAGGGTGAGCAACTCGCACGAGCGTAACCCCGACAACAACATCAACCCGGCCAACGACCGGTCCCGCCAGGTGTGCAGGCTCGCCACCAGATCTGCGGTCTCACGACGATCCAGTGCCCGGGGTAGCCGACGCGGTTCGCGCAGCCGCAACGCTGACCGCCTCTTCGGCTTGACCAGATGGCCGAGCAGGGCGTTGCGTTCTTCGGCGGTGACGCGGCGTGCTTCACGCCCACTCGGGACCGGATTGACCAGGTCAGGATCGGTGATGCTGCGATAGGTGAACAAGCCCGTCAGCGCCGCGAGTCGATGATTGATCGTGGTCGGTGAGTACCGATCGAGCCGTTGCCCGGTCATCGACAACACATTTGCTGGACGACCCGGAATCGACGTCTCTCGGCAGAACCGCATGAAGTCGAGAAGCGTTGTCGTGGTTACTGATTCCAACGTGATATCGGACTCGTCGAGCCACCGGCAGAACGCCAGCAGGTCGTAGCCGTAGGCCCGTAACGTGCGCGCCGAGTAGTTTCGGTCGGCCAGATAGCCGAGGTAATCATTGACCACCACGTACCTTCCGGCATGGTCACCGGCCAACTGCCAGGCAACCTCAGTGCCAGATTCCAGATGCAGCAACTGCCGATCCGTCATGAGACAGGTGTAACGCCACCGTCAACCCCGGTCAAGTATCTTCCGTTGTCGGCGTGTCTGTTTCACCGTAGCCCCGGGCTCCGGATTAGCCGGTCAACAGGCAATCACCCTTGGAGCCAACAGAAGTCACTGCGTCTGCTTCGGCGAGACGTTCGGTGTAGCGGATGGCTCGATACTGCACTCCGCGGTCGGAGTGGTGAATCAGCCCGGCCACGCCCTGGCCGGCACGCGACCGCGCCCACAACCCCATATCCAAGGCGTCGAGCGCGAGGTCGGTGTGCATGGTGGTCGAGACCTGCCAGCCCACGACCATCCTTGAGAAGACGTCGAGGATGAACGCGGCATACACCCACCCCGAGTGTGTGCGGATGTAGGTCAGGTCCGCCACCCACAGCGCGTTGGGCGCCGCCGCGGTGAACTGCCGTTCGACACGATCGGCCGGCTGCGGAGTTTCGGCCCCCTCGCTGTGCGTGGTCTTCCGCGTCTTGGATCTCGTTATCCCCTGCAGCCCATCAGCTTTCATCAACCGCTCGACGGTGCACCGGGCCACGCCGATACCCTTTCTGCGTAGTTCGGCGTGGACTTTGCGGGCACCGTAGACGCCGAGATTGTCGGCATGCACGGTGCGGATCTCACCGAGGATCTCGCGGTCACGGACCACCCGTGGCGCCTCGACTCGTCGAGAGCTCAGATGGGCTCGGACTGTGGACGGAGCGATCTGGGCGGCCGTGTCGCGCAGGGCCGCGCAGATCGGATCGACTCCGTGTTCGTCGCGGAAAGCGGCGACGAACTCCACGATCAACGCTGTGGGCGGTCGATGAAAGTCGGCCCGGGGCGCGGTGAATGCCTTGCGGCATTTCCGTCTCCCCGGACCGCTTCCCGAACCCGGCGTGCACCTTTCAATGCACCGGGCTCTCCACGAGAGCCGTTGTGGCATCGGCGTTCACCGTGTCGACAGGTTCTGGCCAGGGTGAAGGGATCACCGAACCGCGGTAGCGGTATCGGGTGGTGCCGATCTTCTCCAGATCGATCAGTTCCCGTTCCTCCCCAGCGGGCCACCATCCGCCGCCGCAATAGCGGCGGCGGAGTTGCGTCCAAGTCGTTTTCGGGTGTTTGCGGCGTAACCATCTCCACACCGTCTGCCACAGGTAGTGGCTGATGTACGAGAAGACCGCCGAGGACACCCCGGCCCGGAAATACCCCGCCCATCCCCGCACACTCGCGTTCACGCGGCGTAACAGGACATCGAGCGGTTGGCCGACCCCGATCTGTCTGCACAACGTCTTGATCTTCCGGCACGCGGCCACCACGGCCTTCTTGGACGGATAGACATACACGTAGTGCCGGTTGGTTCCTCGTTTGCGATGTCGCTGGATGCGCCACCCGAGGAAATCCAACCCGTCGCCCGATGTGGGTGATCAGGGTTTTGTCCGGTGACAGACGCAGCCCCATCGTCGCCAGCACGGCGGCGATGTCCTCTCGGAACTGCTCGGCATCGGCCCTGGTGCCCCGAATCATCAGGCACCAGTCATCGGCGTAGCGGACGAGCTTGAAATTCGGCAGGCCGTGGCGCAGGCGTGCCGCCCGCTCGGCCTTGCCGGTATTCGGCCCGCCCGCGAGCCCGGCGATGTACTCGTCGAGCACCGACAAGGCGATATTCGCCAGCAGCGGTGAGAGAATCCCACCCTGCGGGGTACCGGCGGTGGTGTCTTCCAGCAACTTGTCCTCGGTGAGGATGCCCGCCTTCAGAAATGCCTTCACCACGGCCAGGACGCGTTTGTCGCCGACACGTCGACGCACCCGGCCCATCAGGGCCGTGTGGTCGATCTCGTCGAAACATGCCTTGATGTCTCCCTCAACAACCCACTCGTAACAGCGAGGTCGGGTCGCGAGGTACGCACCTCGGCCACCGCGTCATGAGCCCGGCGCTTCGGACGGAACCCGTAAGAACACGGCAGAAGATCCGCTTCGAAGATCGGCTCCAACACCAGCTTCAACGATGCCTGGACCACCCGGTCAGCGATCGTGGGGATACCCAGTCGGCGCAACTTACCGCCACTCTTGGGGATCATCCGCTCACGGACCGGCACCGGCCGGAAACTGCGGTCCTTCAGACCAGACCGCAATCCGTCAAGGAACTCCTCAACGCCCTGCACCTGCGCGACGCTGGACGCGGTACGCCCATCCACCCCAGCAGTTGCGGCACCCTTGTTCCCGCTCACCCGATTCCACGCCACCAACAGAAACGCGCGATCGGCAACAACATTGAACAGATCGTCGAACCTGCGATGCGGATCATCGCGTGCCCAACGATGCAGTTTGGTCTGGATCTTCAGTACCCGGCGTTCCGCCTGCACCAGCGCGGACTCCAGTTCGTCGGTATTCACCGTCGACCACTCCTCCTGACATTCCACTACTGCCACTGCGTCTTTCGCTGGTCCCCTTCGCCCTGTAGCCGTCTCTCACGGCCGCCGAGACGGGCACGTCACCACCCGCGACTACTACGAGACCTCTGCCCCAACCTGCACCTGTCAGCCGGACACGGGCCTTCCACCACGACGAGCCGGATGCTCGCCACGACGGGCCACACACAGGTCGGTTCCCACGTTCACCAGGAAATCGATCGGTCAGGGAGGCACCCAGCTTTACCCCGGCAGCATCGCCACGGCTACGCCGCAGACCTTCACCGTGGCCTCCTCACCGCCCGAAATACACGGCCTCGGAGACGAAACCCTCGGAGATAGAGGATGTCGAGCACTGCAGACCGGCCCAGATCCGCCAGGTTGGAGCCGGCTTCGCGGTTACGGGGCGTCCATCACTGGTTCGCTCACGCTGTACCTTCTGACCTTGCTCGACGAGCCCGCACCGTCTGGCAGTACCAGCACGACTCGCCTTTGTCGGGGCCGCTTGCCACCCTTCCCGGCGCTCCCCGGATCAGGCTGCCCCCAGCTTCATCAGGCCGCTGCGACGACCCAAAAGAGACGGTCTCTCACCACCTCTCGATATACCCAGCGCCTCGTGGCGCACATCTCCGCCGCAAAGAAAGCCGATGCCTGCTTCAAGATGGTGTTCGCCCGCCGCAACTCCCGGTTCTCCCGTTCCAGCTGCGCGATCCGCTCAGCCTCGCTGGTCGTGGTCCCCGGGCGGTCCCCGCCATCGATCTCGGCCTGCTTGACCCAGGTGCGAAGCGCCTCCGGGTGCACACCGAGTTGATCGCCGATCCGTTTGAGCGCCCCTGGTCGCGTGGCTGGGTCCTTGCGGGCCTCCACCGCCATCCGCGTCGCCCGCTCCTTCAGCTCAACGCTGTACTTCCGTGGTGCTGCCATGCTCTCCATCCTTCACAGATTCGAGAGCCTCCGACAAACCCGGGGCGGTTCACTTTGCCGTCCGGTGTCACGATCTCATCGGAGTCTGGGTAGGCCAGGTATCCGCACTGAGCTTCGAGGCCACCCGCCGTGTCTTCTACGTCAGTACTGATCGACTCGGCATCCGCCGCCGCACCCACCACGAGGGCGTGAGCGCCACGAGATGCGCCCACTTTCAAAGACGACGTTGTGCTGCCGCGACACCGAGCCCTACCGCGGCCCGCGTCGCTCCCGCACAATCACCCCGACTGCCTTGTGCGTCCGGTGTGCCCGACCTCCCGAGACGAGGTCGCCGGCCCCGACCGGTTGCGGTTTGTCTGCCGGCTGCGCCGTCACCTCATCGGAGCGGCTACGCCGCGCCCTGAGCCCTTCGGGCTGAGTTGGTTTGCGTTGCCCTGCCGCATTCTCTTACCTCCACTCGCGGCCCGCAAGGGCGTGAAAAACTAACCCGCCCTACGGGTTTGCAGGCCTACGGCCCGGATGACTTTTTCACTTCCTCCCTTGCAGCCCACTCCCTCCGGCAAAGAGATGGCCAGTGCAAACGCAAACCAGCACTCACAACGGGAGGGGTCACCATGACCAGCGCCACCACCACCGCCTACCAGCTGTGCAACAGCTGCGCGGTCGCCGTCGCCTACGGAGACATGACCGCCCTCAACACCGAGAGCACCGCCCAGGTCCTGGCGTTCATGGCCGATCACGGTTACCTGACCCAGGCCGACGACATCGACCCACCCGGCTACTGGCTCTGCGAATGCTGCGGAATCGACCAACTCGGCGCAGGCCGCACCTTCACCCACGACTAACCCGCACAACAACCCGAAAGGACCCACCGACATGAACGCCTGGATCGCCACCAAGGACCCCGCCAACGTCGACGCCGCCGCCGACCAGATCGCCCAGCACGAACCGAACCGCCTCACCGAGGCCGACGGCGACCGCGAATTCGCCGTGTGGATGTACGGAGTCGACCGAGCAATCCGCAGACGCACCAACGGATTCAGCCACCGCGACCTGCCCGATTTCGGCTGGAAAGACGCATACAACAACGACCTGTCCCCCGCCCTCGCCGCCGCCGACGCGATCGCCCACTGGGAAGAGATCGGCGACCTGTAAAAGAAGCTTCCGCGTCGCAATCCGGTACGCGGACAAAAGAAAACCCGGCCAGGGTCAAGCTGGCCGGGGTCTCACCCACCACAGTAAGGGAGAAACCCCATGACACACAACACCACCACCGAGACCGTCACCGCGACGGGCGAGCTGCGCCACCTCAACCCGGCCGATCTGGTCATCGACACCAACATTCGCACCGAGGCCGAGGCCACCCTGACCGCCGAGTTCGTCGATTCGATCCGCGACGGCGTGCGCCAACCCATCCTCGCTGTCGAGGTCGACGGCGAGGTCCGGGTGCGCGACGGGCAGCGCCGGACCCTGGCCGCGCGTAAGAACGCCCTTCCCACCGTTCCGGTCTACGTGGTCCCGGTCGCGACCGACGCCGACGACAAGGCCCTGACGGTGGATCGAATCGTGGAGCAGCTGGCCAGTTTCGAGCGCGAAGGCCTCCGCAACCGTGACCGCGTGGCCGCAATCGAACAACTCGCGCTTGCCGGGATGTCGGCGACGAAGATCGCCAAGGCCACTCGCACGAAGAAGAAGGACGTGGACGCCACCCTCGCGCTGGCGAAGTCCGAAACGACCCTGGATTTGATCGAGCGGGGCGCAGCGCTGACGTTGGAGCAGTCCGCGACCGTCGCGGCCTACGACCACGACCCCGAAGCGCAGCAATGGCTCCTTGACGCCGCCGCATCCGGTGTGTTTGAGCATCAGGCCAAACTGTTGGCCGACAACGCCGACCAGCGGGCCGAGGTACTGGCCCAGGTCGCGATCTACACCGCCGACGGCATCGAGACCGTCACCCGCGAACCCGACTACCGGCACACCCGCGCCCGTCTGGAACGCCTCGTCACCGCCGACGGCACGCCCGCACAGGTCGACGACGTGCCAACCGACCAGCGCCTCGCCTACGTGTGGGCCGACGTGACCGAATGGTGGACCGACGCCGAGGGCAACACCATCGACGAGGACCTGATCGACTGGGACCTCACAGAGGAGGACACCCCCGCCGACGCCCAGCCCGACGAGGGATTGCACGACCCTCGTGCCCTCACCCGCCACGAGAACCGGTCGATCGAAACCACCTGGTACGTCAACGAGTTCCGTGACCTCGGGATGAGCTTCCGCACCTACAGCGGCAGCACGGCGACCAGCTCGGCCACGACCACCCCCGCCGAGGAGGACCCCGCTGAGAAGGAGGCACGCAAGCAGGAACGCCGCCGGGTGCGGGTCCTCAACGCCGCCAGCCTCACCGCCCGCGAGGTGCGGATCGAGAAGCTGACCGCATGGCTGGCCCGCAAGACCCTGCCCAAGGGCAGCGCCCCGACGGTCGCGAAATTCATCGCGACCGCGATGCGCGCCCATCACGACATGTTCGGCGCGAACAGCAGCCAGGGCAACGCCGCCGAGATCGCGGCCACGATCCTCGGCGGCGACCCCGCCGAATTGATCGAGCAGGCCACCACCGCCGACCGCGCCCAGATCATCGGACTCGGCATCGCCCTGGCATCGCGGGAAGCGCACATGTGGAAAGACGCCTGGCGCAACGTCGGTGACCGCCACTACCTCGGCGGCAGCCAGGTCAGCGCCCGCGCTGGCTACCTGCACTTCCTCGTGGAGGTGACCGGCTACACCCTCTCCGACGTCGAGCAGGTCATCGCCGGTGACAAGCAGGCAGCCGACGTGCCACTCGACTAGACCAGCTGTGCGGTGGGCCGCGAACCTTCACGGTCGCGGCCCACCGCCCCCGGCCACGCTCACACCCGCCACCTCGAGGAAACATCGTGACCATCACCGGCGAACTGCTCCCCCGCTGCGCCCTCCCAGGCTGCGCCAACCCCACCGACACCCAAGGCCACCCCTGCGGACAGTGCCGCCGCGACTTCGGCCCCTTCCTGCGCCACAACCCCGGCGGCCAGCCGATGACCGCCGACGTCCAAACCGCCCGCGACCACGACGTCGCCCTGGCCTACCGCGCCCAGGAACAACTACGCATCGACGCCGCCGCCGAGCAACACCGCGCGATCCAGGCCGACGAACAGGAGAAGCCCGGACAAACCTGCTGGCTGTGCGAGGAACGCCGAAAGTGCGCCCTCATTAACGGGCAGTGGGAATGCCGAACCTGCCGCACGACCACCGGCTGACCGACCAGCCCGAGGGGCACAGCGGAGCGACCTGACGGCCGCACAGCATTGTCCCGGCCCGGTGGCTCCGCTGCGCTGCGCCCCCGACCCGGGGAGATTCCCAGTCAGGTGGGTGGTCACCTATTGCGCGCGCACGTCGACCAAGTGTGACCGACCGGGGGCCCGAACTGTCAACCCACACCAGGCGGCTATCGCCCGTTCTCCGCTACGCTCCGCCCGTGCGCTCCAACCACTTTCGGTAACCCGCACTCGCTGCGCTCGCAACCGAAAGTGGCTTCCGGCGCGCCTGCCTCTCCGGGGTTGACAGCCCACCCTCGTCCGGTCAGCACAGGTCTCTCGACGTCCGCCACACCGGCCGGACCACAACGAAGGGACCTCCTCATGGATTACATCGCTCACACCGTGGACACCGCCGCGGCCGTCGGCAGCCCCGCCGATCTGCTCTGGGCCGCCGCCGACCTCGTCGCCACCAACCCCGAGACCGCCGACCCCATCCACGACGCCGGCCTGCACCTCATCGCCGCCGGCCGAACCACGGCCCGCCGGGCCGGGGCAGCTCGCGAGCTCGCCACGATGATCGCCGAGAGCCGCCACCCCGACCTGGCCGCCACCATCATCGGCGACGACACCGACTGGGCCGCCTGGCAGCGGGTACTCACCGAGCCCTGGCCCATCCTCGCCGACGCCGCCGCCTTCGCCGCCAAGCTCGGCGGACTCGAGACCCAGATCACCCCGGGACGCTGGATCGCCTAACCCGGCAGCGGGCCCGGGTCGCCACCACGGCGGCCCCGGCTCGGCGTTTGTGCCGTCACGAGTTCTCGGTGTCCCCGCGCCTGCGAATGCGGCGCCGACCACGATCGGCCGCACGGCACACCCGCAACGGCTTGCGAACGCTCTCCACAAGATCGAAGGTGGTCCCGGTGCGTTCGGCCATGTGCCAGTCGATGTTCCACTCGCTGTCGAGCACCATCATGCGTCCCACCGCCCGGTCCTCGTCCCCGGACTGATACGCGTCCTCACACACCTGACACAGCGCCCACCAGGTACTCAGGGTGTGGCCCTTGCCGTACTTGCGGAACCTCGTCTTGTCCGGGTCCAAGTCGTGCAGCCACACCGGCCTCTCGCGACCGCAGAACGAGCACAACGGATACTCGTCGTCGTCGACGTCGAGCGATTCGTCAGCTGGGCTACCCACAACCGTCACGGTAACCGGCGCTCGCACCGACGGTGCTGCCTCTGGCGGCTGCGCCGCCACCTGATCGGAAGCGGCTACGCCGCCACCCAACCGCATCGGGGTTGCTTTGCTGACCCCCACCATTGTCTTACCTCTGGTCGGCACGGCGACAAGGGCCGCGAAAAACTGGCCCGCCCTACGGGTTTCAGACCTTCGGTCCGGGCAACTTTGTCGCTGTGAACACCCTTGCCCCGACCTCCCGCCGGCAAAGACATGGCAGGTGTCACGCAAAGCACCGGCCCGCCGAGGCCCACACCGCAGGGAGGCAACCACCATGGCCCGTACCGCCACCATTAGCCGCGAAGACCGAGCCGCCGCACGCCGCGAACTCGCCACGCAGCTGCACGCCACCATCACCGACAAAGTCGCCGCGCTCACCAACACCGGCGAGTGGGCCGCGTTCCTCGACTACGCCACCAAGTTCCACGCCTACAGCCTCAACAACCTGTTACTGATCATCGCCCAGCGCCCCGACGCCTCCCAGGTCGCCGGATACAACAAATGGCTCGAACTCGGACGCCACGTCCGCAAGGGAGAAAAGGCGATCCGGATCCGCGGTTTCAGTTCCCGCAAGATCACTGACACCGACCCCGAGACCGGCGACGACACCGAACGCAAGGTCGCCACCTACCCAATCCTGTCCGTGTTCGACATCGCCCAGACCGACCCCATCACCGAGGTCGCCGACTGGATGCGCAAAAAGAACCCCAAGGCCCGGGTCTGGGTCGACCTCGCCAGCCCCGCCCACACCCTCATCGGTGACGACCCCGCCGACATCTACAGCCGCACCGTCGACTACATCACCGCCCAGGGCTGGACCGTCAGCCGCGAACAGATCCCCGAGACCGGCACGAACGGCTACACCACCACCGACGGAACCCGCCGCATCGTCATCGCCGCCGACCTCACCGCCGCCCAGGCCGCCAAGACCGCGCTACACGAGACCGCCCACGCCCTCATGCACGCCGACATCGACACCGCCGACTACATCGCCCACCGCGGCCGCTGCGAAGTCGAAGCCGAATCCGTCGCCTACGTCGCCGCCGGAATGCTCGGAGTCGACACCAGCGATTACAGCATCGGCTACATCGCCGGATGGTCCGAAGGCAACACCGACATCATCGTCGACACCGCCGCCCGCGTCCTGGCCACCGCCCGCCAGATCGCCGCAGCACTCGACCCCGACACCCTCACCGACACCGAAGACGCCGCCTAAACCCAGCGTCGGGGCCGCCCGCTCGGCGGCCCCGGCCGGGAGGCACGACGGAGCGGCCTGGCGGCCGCACAGCATCACCACCGGGAGTCAAAGACCTACTCAGGGGGGTGGTCACCACAGCAGCGCGCACGTCGACCCAACACCGGGCGGACCACACAACGAAGGAGTCACCATGGCCTGGACCATCACCAACATCGACGTCACCCCGGCCGCCCGCGAGATCATCCGAGCCACCAACGTCCTCGACAGCGTCAGCGCCGACAACCTGCCGGCACTCATCGACATCGCCAACATGCTCGACCTCAAAATGAGCGACTGGGCACTCGGACTCGCCGAACTCCTCACCCACCGCCACGCCATCATCGTCGCCGACGACGACAACCGCGAATGCCTCATCCTCACCACCGCACCCATCTACGGCACGGCCTAGCCCGGGACGACGACCCCGGGCGCTTCGCGCCCGGGGTCGTCGTCCCCCTCTTCCTGCCTGTTCTCCGCCGCGATGTCCTCCCAATGCGCGAGGTGCTCACGCTCCAGGTCAGCAAACGCTGAGTTCCACACCCGCTTCCCATCCTCCGTCAGAACAAACGTGAACAGCTGCTCCTTAGCGACTGGCTCCCGCGGGACAATCACCTTCTCGAATATGCCCATATCCGCCAGTCTCTCGGCCAATTTGAGCCGATAGTCACCCGATGAAATAGACAATTCCCCGTCTCTTGAGACTTCTTGCAGTAACAGCCGTGGAAAATGCGCCTTAATCTCCGCCGTAGCGCGGTCGCTATTCAACGAAGACCGCTCACTTTTCAAGCTTGCGCGAACGGCCGCGAAGAGTCCGATCGACGAGACTAGAATCGTGGTCAGTCCAATGATCGCGGTGCCCCACGAATCAACCTGCTCCATCAGGCCGGTGGCGTACGCCGCAAGGGCTCCTACGCCGCCGATCACCGTGACAACAGTTTCGCTGCGTAGCTGCGCTAACCGTTCCCTTATACCCGCCCAGAGTCCTCGCTGATCGGCCGCCAGCCGACGGTCGAAGTCGACAAGCTCGCGAGCGATCGCGCCTTCCACGACGTTCTCTAAATCCAATCCAGCTGGCATGTTCTTGTGAATTTCTACGAGATTCTTTAGGCGCTCATGCGGTGTCTTTTTGGCATTTCGGGTCGCAACAATGGCGGTAATTGCGGCGATAACTAGAGGCGTCACAATGAAGCGAAGCCAATCTCCCCAGGTGAGCGGCATGTGGAGAGTATGACGAACACAGACCGCAACTACTAGTGCTGCCGCGACACCAAGCCCTCCCGGACCCGCGTCGCTCCCGCACAATCACCTCCCTGCCACGTGCGTCCGGTGTGGTCGCGTCGAGCCTGACTGCTGGCAGTACGACTGTGCGGCACCTCTTCGCTCTCGGCTGCGCCACCCTGACAGGACCGGGACTGCGTCCCGGAACCAGGAGTGTGCGGCTTCGCCGCACGGGCAGGGGTTTGTTGCCCCCTTCCATTCTCGTACCTCTGGTCGGCCCGGCGACAAGGGCCGCGAAAAACTAATCCGCCCTACGGGTTACAGGGCTGCGCCCCGGATGACTTTTTCGCTGTGAACACCCTTGCACCGACCTCCCGCCGGCGACGAGATGGCAGGTGTCAAACAAACCACCCGGCCGCAGGAGGAACCCACGATGGCACGCCCGACCCGCAACGGCACCCAGCGCGACGTCTTCACCAACACCAGCCGCACCCACCAGAACCGCCACACCATCCGCGCCGCCAAGCGCCAAGCCAACCGCCAGGACCGCGCCGCCGCCCGCCGCGACCTCCACACTCACCACTGACCAACCCCGCACACCCAAACGCGAAGGAGCACAACACCATGACCACCAGCCGCGCCGCACTGACCACCATCCCCACGACCCTCAGCGACGGCGCCCTCGCCCACATCATCGGCCGCGTCGACGCCTTCCCCGGACACCCCGGCCCCGGCACGCCGGTCGAACCACTCACCACCGGCACCAGTGAGCCGGTCACTGACCTCGACGCGCCGCTGTTCGCGCTCGTGTCGGTGACCTGGGCAACCGAGGTGACCACCGTCAACGCCCACACCGGCACGTCTCACACCAAGTACGTGCCCGGTCTGCTCGGCAGCCCGTCCGGCACCAGCTGGTACCTCGCCCCGGTCACCCCCGGTGAGCACGGTTTCACCCTCACCGGCCGCCACGCCGCCGGACACCGCACCGCCACCCTGCCCGACCTGGACGGCATCGACGCCCCCCGCCAGGTGAAAGTCCACGACTTCGCCCTGCACCGCTGACCACGCCCACCACACCCAACCACCGAGGAAAGGACTCCTAACCCCATGACCGAGATCACGATCACCCACACCGCCGCCGACGGCACCCTCGCCGACGGCATGGTTCGAGGCGATGGCACCTATGAAATCTTGAAAGCCAACGGGTTTCACTGGTTCCGCTCGCTCGGGCTGATGGGGATCCAGTCCAGCCGTGACCGCCAGCCCAACGAGTACAAGATCAACCGCGCCGCCCGCGCCCTCGACGAGGCCGGCCATACCGTCACCGTCGAGATTGACCGCACCCACCGCGACCCCGCCCAGGTCGAAGCCGACCGCGCCGCCCGTCAAGCCGACCGGGTCGCCGCACTCGAGAACAAGGCCGACCGCCGCGCCGCCGACGCCGAGGCTGCATGGACCGCCGAACAGCGCGCCACGGCCGCGCTGCCCCCGGGAGGCGAGCCGGTCAAGGTCGGCCATCACAGCGAGGGCCGGCACCGCCGCGCGATCGACTGCGCGCACAACGCGCTCGGTAAAGCCGTGGCCGCCGACCGCGAGGCCGACCATGCTGCCCAGCGCGCCGAAGCCGCCTCCCGCACCACCGAACTGCGCTACAACCCGGTCACCGTGGCGAACCGCATCGACAAGCTCGAAGCCGAGCAGCGCGCCGATCAACGCGCCCTCGATGGACACACCCGAACCCTGTTCACCGACGGCCGAGGCGTCAAACACGTGGAGAAGACCACCGCCGCGACCGGCGAATACCGCGAACGCCTCATCGCCCGCATGGCCGAACGCGCCGCGAACATCACCCACTGGAAAGGCGTTCGCGCCGCCCAGATCGCCGACGGCAAGACCGGCGACTGCAGCCCCGACACCATCACCGCCGGTGACCTCGTCAAGATCCGCCACCACGGATGGACGCCCGTGCTACGCACCAACAAGAAGACCGTCAGCGTTGAGACGCCGGCGCCGTTCGGCGGCCGCCTGATCCGCCACACCGTGCCCTACCCCGAAATCCAAGACCACCGCCCCCGCAGCGAGACCACCGACACCACCGAGGAGGCGGCCACGCCTGACTCGCGGCCGGACCCATCCCGCGCAGGCGGGGCGGGTCCGGTGCTTCGGGCATCGAACCCGAAACACCGCAGGGCGCTCCGCGCCCCCGCATACGAATTGCGTCAGCGGTGCCCTGGCTGGCGGTCTCAGTGAATTCGAGCTGTGGCCGTGTCCTAGATCGCGAGGTGCCAGCCGCCGATGCGCAAGGACGCACTCTTTACTGCAACCTCAGCCCCGGTGGTCAGCACTACGACTGGCAACTGCCCGGTCCAGCGATTACTGGGACCAATGCGCCGAGTTGCCACCCTCCGATACTTACAGACGGGATTGCCCCTCTGTCAGACCTCGATCACGTCGACCAGGTCATCGAGTCCAACGAAGTCCGATGCATTGCGGGTGTAGAGGCGGGCGGCGTGGGCGTGCGCCGTTGCGGCGATCAGCAGATCCATCGACCGCGCACGCGGTTGTCGACCGGCCGCAACAACAGCTGCGGCGACGATTCCGTAACTTGCGGACACAGCGTCGTCAACGGGCAATGCGTCAAACATCCTCTCGACCAACAACAATCGACGCAGTCGCTCGGCGCGGACGGCGCCCGTCTTGGCCACCAGTACGCCAAAGTGCATTTCCGCGAGGGTGATAGAGCTCAGCGCAAGTGATCCCGGGATCGGTTTGACATCAGTCGCAACGATCACACTCGTGTCGAGGATGCCTCTCAACGACGTTCCCACGGATCTGCGATCGTGTGATCAAGCACGTCACGATCATCAGCCCAGGCTGGGTCCGCGGAACCGGCGAATAGCTGCTGCACGTCGGCCCACTCCCGCCAGATGTGTGGGGTCGCCGGAACAAGCCGGGCACTGGGGCGACCAGACACGGTGATGACGATCTCGGCGCCCGCTTCAACCCGACGCACCAATTCCGATGCGTCTTGACGCAGTTCGCGAAGCCCTACGGTGTCACTGCTCATGGCGCCATGGTAGCACCTGTGCTACTCAAGTAACGCGCGGCGGCACGGTGGAGTGTGTCTATCCTCCTGCGCCGTGGGTAAGGCGATGCCGTCAATGACTCGCCTGGTCGGACGTTCACAGCTGTCGACGTCGCCCTGGTCCTAGCCCCTGGCTCTCGCGAAGCCGCACTGCGTGCGGTACGGCCCGGCGGCGTGCTGATCGCTCTCGGCGCCGGCTCCGGCACGCTTGCCGAGCAGGCGGAGAATATCGGAGTACGGCTCGCTGCCACCCATGTCCACACCGAACGGGCGTGGATCGAGGCCATCGCAGGCCTCGCCGCCGACCCGGCCCACCGGGCCGTCGAGGACGGCCACACCACCGGCAAGATCGTGCTCCGCACGTCTGCCCTGACCGGCGAATGAGTTTCTGTTCGATGGCGGGGTCCGCGGGCCCCTGGTAGGCGGAACAGTGAGGTTTCTTGACGACCCGAAGGCCACGGTTTGGGAGGTCGATCGTTGTCATTGCGTTCGAAGTGGCGGACATCCCCTGAGGTGGCGCGGCGGCATGGCCATCGCCCACGAAGCCTGTTGGGCCCAGATCAGCGTCACCCTCATCGGAGCGCGGCGAGGTTCTCGATCGACGTGTGGACGTCGGAGTGCAACACGCGGGCCACCAAACGCCCGATAGGACCGTTGAGCACGCCGCCCCCGATGTCTGCACTCAAGTCGAAGTGGCTTCCGTCGTTGATCGGGGTCACCGTCATCGACAGAGCAACGCGGACCGCACCGCGGCCGTGACCGGACAGGGCGATCACCGAGGGTTCCTCGTACTCGGTGACGGTCCAGTGGATGACATTCCGGAATCCCTTGACCTTGATCAGCGATGCCACTGTCGTCCCCTCGCGGATGGACTCGGGAACCTCGCCCTTCCACCCTCCGAAGATCGTCATCCACTCGGAAAACCTCTCCAGATCCGATGCCAACCGCCACGCACCTTCCGGCTCGAGCTGTGAGTCGATCCCGACGTCTATTTCCGGCATCCTCGATGTCGCTTTCTCCCGGATCGCGCACGATGAGGCGCCTGTTCTGGACCTCGCTCCCCTTTCGAACGTAGATGCAGCGGTTCGGTTCCGCATGCCGGCAGGCAGCCATACGACGTGGTCGCGCTGTGGGCGGGTCGCTGCGGCAGAGGTTAGCCGCCAAGGCACGCCGCCGCCGACAACCTGGTGCTCACTGCGTGACGTTCGGCTCTGGTGCCCACGCCGACGACGGCTCACAATGGTGTCGTCCACGGCGAAACCTACGAGCGAGTCGGAGGCCAGGGATGACTGGGGCAAGATCGACGACGCGTCGAGACCGCGACCATTTGTTCCGTGACCGTCGGGAGGCGGGACGCGTTCTCGGCCAACTGCTCTCAGACTATCGAGGCACACCGGACGTCATCGTCCTCGGGCTCGCCCGCGGAGGTGTGCCGGTGGCGTTCGAGGTCGCCACCGCCCTGCACGCGCCGCTCGACGCGTTCATCGTGCGCAAACTGGGCATCCCGTCGCGCCCGGAGTTCGCGATGGGTGCCATCGCGGCCGGGGGCCGGATCGTGCTCAACGACGACGTGGTTCGCGGCCTGCGACTGACGCCCGAGCAGGTGCGCACCGTCGTCGAGAGCGAGACCCGTGAACTGCAGCGACGCGAGGCCGCCTATCGGGGTTCGCGACCACCGGTGGACGTCACCGACAAGACAGTGATTCTGGTCGACGACGGTCTGGCCACCGGATCGAGCATGCAGGCCGCCGTGCTCGCACTGCGTGAATCCGAACCGGCCCGGATCGTCGTTGCGGTACCGGCCGCGCCGGAATCGACCTGCCGGGAGCTGGCCGCCCTCGCCGATGATGTTGTCTGCGCCGCCATGCCGACTCCCTTTCTGGCAGTCGGTGATTCGTATTGGGATTTTCGGCAGACCGATGACGAGGAGGTGCGGACACTGCTGGCGACGCCGACAACCGCGCCGCCGACGACCGTCGAGGAAACCGACGCCGAAGTGATCACCCGGGTCGCTGTCGACTGCGTCGACGGTGTCCCGCCGGCCTCGGTCCTCGACGAACTCGTCGGGGACGCCCGCATCGTGCTCATCGGCGAGTCCTCACACGGCACGCACGAGTTCTATGCCGCCCGCGCCCAGATGACCCGATGGCTCATCGAGAACAAGGGTTTCACCGCGGTCGCGGCCGAGGCGGACTGGCCCGACGCCTACCGCGTCAACCGGTGGGTTCGTGGATTGGGATCGGACGCTTCGGCCGACGAGGCCCTTTCGGGGTTCGAGCGGTTTCCCGCCTGGATGTGGCGCAACGTCGTCGTCCGCGAGTTCGTCGACTGGCTCCACGACCACAACATCCGCAGGTCGGCCCCGGAACGCGTCGGGTTCTACGGGCTCGATCTCTACAGCCTGCACCGCTCCATGCACGAGGTGATCACCTACCTGGACACCGTGGATCCCGCTGCGGCGCAACGCGCCCGAGCGCGCTACGAGTGCTTCGACCACACCGGTCCCGAAGACGGCCAGGCCTACGGATACGCGGCGGCCTTCGGGGCCGGGCCCTCCTGTGAGCGGGAAGTGATCGACCAACTCGTCGACCTGAACGAGAGTGCGTTGGAATACCTCAGCCGAGACGGATTGGCCGCCGCCGACGAACTGTTCTCCGCCCGCCAGAACGCGCAAGCAGTACGGAATTCGGAGTTGTACTACCGCAAGATGTTTCACGGCCGCGTGACCTCATGGAACGTCCGCGACGAGCACATGGCCCAGACCCTGGATGCGCTGCTGAGCCACCTGGACGACAGTCGCGGCGCGATCGGACATCCCGGCAAGGTGGTGGTGTGGGCACACAATTCCCACGTCGGCGACGCCCGAGCCACCGAGGTCGGCGCCGAGGGGCAGCTGACCCTCGGACAGTTGATGCGAGAGCGCCACCCCGACAGTTCCCGCCTCATCGGATTCTCCACCTACAGCGGCTCCGTCACCGCCGCCGACGATTGGGGCGGTATCGCGTATCACAAACGCGTCCGCCCGGCTCTGGCGAGCAGTTTCGAGGAGGTCTGCCACGAGGTGGGCACACCGTCGTTCCTGATCCGCATGGACGACGAGGACGCGGCGCCCGCGCTGGAGGCGGTGCGGTTGGCCCGTGCGATCGGTGTGATCTATCGACCCGAGACCGAACGCCAGAGTCACTACTACCACGTGCGTCCGGCCGATCAATACGACGCGATGATCCACTTCGACCGGACCCACGCACTCGAACCGCTCGAGCCGACCAGCCAGTGGCTCGCAGACCGGCACCCCGAGACCTACCCCACCGGGCTCTGAGTTTCCCGCACTCGGAAGACCCGCGCCCGACCGCGCGTCGGACGAGGAGATTCCCGGTGCCGGAACTTCACAGCAACCGCACCTAGGCTGGTCCCGTGTCACTCGTGCTCGGACCGGTCCTGCGTCACGTCGACGAGACGTCGGCGCTGATCTGGGTGCAGACAGATCGCGCGGCCGAGGTCGAGGTGCTGAGCTGCGCAGCGCGGACATTCGAGGTCCACGGGTCGCATTTCGCTCTTGTCCTCGTCGATGGACTCGAGCCCGACACGGTGAACGCCTACCAGGTGGCGGTGAACGGCCGGCAGGTGTGGCCGGAACCCGACTCCGAGTTCCCGCCCAGCATCATCCGGACGCGCGGTCCCGCGTCGGCCACCAGAAACCGTGTGGTGTTCGGGTCATGCCGGTTTCCTCGGACCGACGACCCGAACCTCGACAAGAAGCTGGGGATCGACGCACTCGACTCCTATGCGACTCGCCTCGCCGGCCTGGCACATGAGCAGTGGCCGGATGCGCTGCTCCTGCTCGGTGATCAGGTCTACGCCGACGAACTGACTCCCCGCGCCCGTCGCAATCTGGCCGGCCGGCGACCCAGCACCGACCTCCCCGACGACGAGGTGGTCAGCTTCGACGAGTACGCCAGTCTCTACCGCCACACGTGGGGCGATCCGGAGATCCGGTGGATTCTCTCGACCGTGCCGACGGCGATGATCTTCGACGACCACGACATCCGAGACGACTGGAACACGTCGGCCGCGTGGCAGGAACAGATCAACCGGCAACCGTGGTGGCGCGAACGGATTCGGGCGGGTCTGGTGTCGTACTGGGTGTTTCAACATATCGGGAACCTCGATCCGGCTGTCCTCGCCACCGACCCCGACTATCAGGACGTCCTCGACATCGACGGGGACTGCTGGTCGCGGTTGGTCGACCTCGCCGACCGCGCCGACACCGAATCCGATGGGCGCAAGGGACTTCGGTTCAGCTTCCGTTGGGACCTGGGTCGTGCCCGACTGATCGTCGTCGATTCCCGCAACGGCCGGATTCTCGCCGAGGGCGACCGAAAGATGTTGAGCGACCAAGAATTCGAGTGGTTCGAGGCCCAGCTGACCGACTCGCCGGAGGCGGTCGATCACCTGATGATCGCAACGTCTCTGCCGTGGCTGCTGCCTCCGGTTCTCGGTGACGTCGAGACGGTGAACGAGATCGCCGCACACCGGTCCGGGTGGCGTGGTCGGTTGGCCGAGCGGATTCGCCAGGGTGCCGACCTCGAACACTGGCCCGCCTTCAGTGCCTCCTTCGAGCGACTCACCAGGGCGATCCGCGGCAGTGCGTCGCTGCCGGACGTCGCACCGTCGACCATCACCGTCCTGTCCGGCGATGTCCACCACAGCTACGCCGCGCGCGTCGACTTCGGCGAACCGGTGAGATCGGCCGTCTACCAACTCGTCTGCTCCCCGGTGCACAACGCGGTACCGCCGTACGTGAAACCGATGTTCATCGCGGGCTGGTCGACTCTCCTGGCACGTGTGACCCGTCGGTGGGCCCGGCACGCCGGCGCTCCCCCGTTGCCGATGTCCTGGGCCAAGGTCAACGGTCCGATCTTCGGAAACACCATCGCGACCGCCGGCTTCCTCGGCCGCTCGGCGCGCGCGGTGTTCGAGCAACCCGGGGACGACGGCACGCTTCGCACGGTCTCCGACGTTCCGCTCACCGCGGACCCCGCGGATGCCGGCGAGGCATCCTGAGGCCACGGGAGCGGAAACCCGCAGGGGTTGCGTCTGCGTGACCGGCGGCGTCACGATCGCGGTCACACCAACGGCGCCTTTCGGCGAATCCGCCAACGCACGTAGTCCATCTGTTTGTGGCCGACATCGCGCGAGAAATGCGGCATGAATCGATTGACGAACCCGACGAACAAGAAGAGGTTGTCGAAGCGGCGTTGGTCTGTCGTGCTCCACTCGATTCCCATGGCCTCCCGAAAATGCGGTGCCAGGTATCCCGCGCACAGGAACTGCATCAGCCCGCTGAGCGGAATTCGCATGTACCAGCGGAGCATTCGCAGGTGGAGAAGGTCGTCGACGTAGGCCCGGACCTCATCATCCAAGGCGACCCTCGCGCACGCCGCATTCCAATAATCGTCGAAGTCCGCACGCGTTGTGGGCCACATGTCCTCGGGCACCTGCAGCGTGGTCCCCAGTGTCGAACCGCTCGCATAGAACGATTCCAACTGCTCGGCAGTCATCCTGCCGTGCAGCAACTGATACGCATCCTCGAACCCGACATAAAGGCATGCCGCGACCCACAGTTGCGCCCTGCGGTCGAAGGCGTTGTATTTCACCTTGGCGCCCGGTTGCGAACGCACCTGACGGTGGGCCGCGTTGACCGCCTCCCGCATCTCGCGTTTTTCCGCCTCGGTGCCCAGGATTGCGACGGCCAGATACGACGCGGTGGTCCGAAGTCGCTTCCAGGGATGCTTCGTCAAGGCACCGGACTCCACCGGACTTTCGATGACGCCGCGACCGATCTCCGGCCACGCCATCTGCATCGCCACGTTCGGTGCTGCCGTCGACAGTGCCCAGAAGTCCAGAGCTGCAGCGAGAGTCGGTGGGTTGTCGGCAGTCGTGTGCCGATGCCGGTGGCGCGGAATTCGCATGCGCGTCTGCTCGACGGTGAGTGGCGTCGCGTGTATCGGGATTCTCTCTGGCAACAGTGACGCGATGTAGTCGGCGTGGGACCACTGCGGTGGGCCCGCGTAATCCGATATGGGTTCGTGTGCGCCCATGAGGGTCATCCTTCCGAAGTGTTCGAGACCAAGGGGCTGGGACTCGGTGGTGGCGAATCGGCTGTCAGACGCGGTCGGTGAAACTGCCGTGGAAACCGGGGAACACATGCCCGTCCAGGCGAGCGACGGCAAGTGGTTCGCGCTCGATATCTGCCGCGTCAAGGATGACCAGCGCGGTGCGGTGCTCGGCGGCGAGGTAGGTGAGTGCAAGTAGCCAGCCGTCGTCCTCGTCGGACTTGGCGGACCGCGGCACAAAGACGGGCTCTCCGGGAAACTCCTGACCGGTGAAGGTGTGCCGGCGTTCTGTGCCAGTGGTGTGGTCGAATTTGACTATCGCCCCGTCGGTTTCCGGGGTGTAGGCGGCAAAGTAGCTGTATCGATGCTGTCGGCCGGTGCGGCGTTCGTCGTGCATCGGGAATTCGACGGACTCGAATTCGCCCACGATCTCACGTTCCACACGGCCGGCTTTGCTGATTCGGATTCGAGCCGGACGTCCGATCGGTGGCAGGCCTTGGCGGAAGTTCTTCAATTCGCTGGTCAGAAACTCCAGCGAATCATGTTGTACCACATCCAGTATCACGTCATTTCCGTCGTCGTAGGCGTTGTCGACGTGCACGTACAGGAAGGGTTCGCATTCTATGACACGGTTGCGGCCCCGTGCCGGGAAACGAGCACAATCCGCATGCCACGTTCGGGACGGTAGTCGGCTGCGTCGCCGTGTGTACCGTGGCCGATCATTGCCAACGCCGCTCGCACCGGGTCGACGGTCAGCGGCGCGAGAGCGAAGACGAGGTAGTTCTCGGTGATCGCGAAATCGTGCTGCACTATGACATCGCGGAGCGGGACACGACCCACACCATGCATCCGGCCGGATCGGTCGACGCGGTAACAGCGGAGGGCTGCCGGAAACCTGGCCCCAATACTCAGGTCGAGGCCAAAGTTGAAGAGCTCTCCGGTGACCGGGTCGATCTTGGGGTGTGGCGAAAAGCGGGACAGCAACGGAAGTTTCCCGTCGTAGTCGCATCGTCCCCGTGTGCTGAGATCGTCGGGGTCGATTTCCCATGGCCGGCCGACGTCGCTGAGTGCAAGAAGGCGGTGCGCGTGCAGGACGGCGTGGGTGTTGGCATTGTCGGATGGACCGCGTCCGACGTTCGCGCGAAAACCCTTTGCTTGACTGTAGAGTCCACGAATTCTTGCACCATCGTTCCGTTCTTCGGCGCGAAACTTCGGGGTTCGCACGTACCGTGAACGAAACCGCACCTCGCCATTGTCGATGACGAACTTGGATAGCAAGCCGTCTCCGTCAAACGGATGCTCGGCGCGGAATCCACCGGCTTCGAACCGTGCCGGGCCGTTGCGATACAAGGTGCCGCGCAGATCGCCGGGTATCTCCCCGGTCAGGGGCAGCGCTACTTCATCTGGGGATTCGATTGCGGGCTCAAATGCGCGGGCGATGGAAGACGATGTATCAACTGTCGAGGTCAAGGCTCCTCCAGGGTTCGACCTGCTGTGATTCTCACGCCCAGTGTCGCAGCCTTGCGCATATTTGGCAACACCCGTTTCCAGAATTGGGTTGGCCGCATGAAGCCGCATTGTGGGTCAACCAGGCGACGGCTCGCCTCGCACGGTCTCCGACGTCGCGCTCACCACGGATGCCCCCGGACGCTCGGTGACCGTCTCGCACGAGTGCTCAACCACCAACCCCCCTGTGCCACGAAATGCGCTGTGGCGTACTCTGTTCGCCCGTGCCTCTCCCCACTGCCGACGCTCCTATGACTGACATCACCCTGCGTGAATGCGTGTGGTGCTCGTCGACCGACGACCTCGCCTACTTCCGCAACGAACCGCGATGCGCGCGTTGCCGGACCGCCGAACAGACCATCGCCGAGGCTCGCGAGTTCGTCGACTTCTATGGTCTGCGGCCGTTGGGTGGATCATTGGAGTCCGACGACGAGGAGGAGCGCGCGCACCGTGTCGCGGCTCGCGAGGCGCGGGCGGAGCTGACCCGTACCCGCACCGAGCCGCCACGGCGTGGAAAGTCCCGATCCGGGCAGCGTGGCGTGGTCGCCGCCGGCTCGGCCGCCCGAACGCAGGCTGCGGGAAGGACGAGCAGCGGCCCGGCGCGGACCGCCGCGTCGGCGACGGCTCGATCCTCGAACGTCTCCGGTCCGGACCGCGCAGAACTCGCGCATCGGGCCGAGAAGTTGCTGGCGCAACTCGCCGAGATCGAGGAACGCCTCGCCGTCGCGCAGAACGATCCGGGTCTCAGCGGCAAGGCCAAGGTGTCGGACCTGAGTGCGAAACGTGAGTCGGTCCTGCGAACCCTCGCGGCGTTGGCGAAGGCCACGCGGTCGCTGGAACCCGCCTGACGTCGCTCGTCGGCGGGTGGCGAGTCAGATCTTGGTCGCCCCGTGATCGATGGGGAGCTGAATCCCGGTGATCGTCCGCGACTCGTCACCGGCCAGGAAGAGCACGGTGTTGGCGATGTCCTCGGGCTCCGAGATCGGCGGATCGAACCAGTACTGACCCATTGCCGCCGCGTAGGAAGGATTGTCCGCGAACACCTTCGCACCTTCGGGGCCTTGGGCACCCATCGGGGTGTTGACGCCCCACGGGTGTATCGAGTTGACGCGGATCCGGTAGGGTGCCAACTCGATCGCGGCCGACTTGACCAGCCCGACGACGCCGTGTTTGGCTGCGCTGTAATGACTTTGGCCGGGCAGTGACTTGATGCCGGCCACGGAACTGGTCGCGATGATCGAGCCGCCGTTGCCGAGGTCGATCATGGTCGGCGCGGCGGCGCGCAGCGTGTTGAACACGCCGGTGAGGTTGATGTCGATCATGTCGCGCCACCGGTCCACCGACATCTCCCAGAATCGTCCCCAGCTGACGACCCCGGCGTTCGCCACCACGATGTCGAGCCGTCCCAGTTGATCGACACCACGCGTCACCAACTCGACCATGGCGTCGAGATCCCGGACGTCGACCTCGGCGTGCACTGCGCTACGTCCGGTCTTCTCCACGAGCGCAACGGTTTCGGCCAGGTCCTCGGGGGTTGCGGCCGGATAGTCGGTGTCGGTGGCGGGTGCGCAGACGTCACAGAGAATGACGTCCGCGCCCTCCTCGGCCAGCGCGACGGCCTCGGCCCGCCCCTGGCCACGCGCTGCTCCGGTGATGAAGGCGACCTCGCCCGCCACTCGTCCTGCGCTTGTCATTGTCTACACCTTTCGTCTGGACCGACGACTGCCGATCGCGGGGTTGATGAGTGGCCCGGCAGCGGACAGCAGGTTCCGCACCGTGTCGTCGATCGCCACCTGTGGATCTCGGGCCCAGCTCTCGACGGCCAGTCGGTTGGCGGTCACGACGCAGGCGGCGGCGAAGTGTGCGCGCAGGTCGGCCGGATCGAGGTCGATCCGACCGGCGAGCACCGGGCGTAGTGCGTCACAACAACGGTCGTGCACGCTGAGCCACGCGGATGCGAGCGCCGGCGACGTCGGGAGTGTCCGTAGGAAGGTGCGGTGGCGCCGGCCGGATGGTTCGTCGAGTGCCGTCTGTAGTGCGCCGACCAGCCCGTCGATGAGGTTCTCCTCGCGCGGGCGCGCCGCGAGGGCGTCCACGTAGGATCGCCAGCCGGCGTCGAGTGCCGGGGCGATCACATCTTCCTTGGTGGGGAAATAGCGATGGAATGTGCGTACCGAAACGTGTGCGGCCGCGGCGATCTCGGGGATGGTGGTCTCCGTGTAGCTGCGCCGGGCAAACAGGTCCAACGCGGCGTCGGAGATATCGACCGACGTCTGCTGCTGGCGTTGTTCACGCAAGGTGGGGACGGTGCCCATGTCCCACACCCTAGCAAAATGTGGCAGAAACTGCCATCAAGGCAGAAGATGCCCCGAATTGTCAGTCGGTGTCTGTGGCCGGACCGTCGTCGGTCGCGCCGCCCTCGCCGGTCCAGTCGCCGGATGTCTCGCCGGAAGCGGGATCTGATTGCACGTCGGAATCCGCGCCTTCCGGCCCGGTGCCTGTGTCCTCGGTGTGTGGGTCGGTCTCTTTGGGGGTCATCCACCATTCATACCGAACGTGGTCGCCATGAACTGCCGAACTCGTCATCTCCGTCGATCTCACCGATGTCTCCGGTACGGCGAAGCACTGAATGTCCGGAGTTCGAGTCCAACGTCTCTACCCTTCCTGTTCGGGTGGGCGCGACAATCGGAGCATGGGTGAGGTCAAGAGATTCCGCATGACGCCGATACGCAGGGTCGGCGAGAAGGTAATGCCCGTGCCGGTGCGGTGGGGATTGGTACCGCACACCTACATGATGACCACCCGCGGACGGAAGACCGGGAAACAGCACAGTCACCCGGTCAGCCTCGTCGAACGAGACGGCTCGCGATGGCTCGTCGCGCCCTACGGCCCCGTCGGATGGGTGCACAATGCGCGCGCGGCCGGAACGGTACGCATCACCCGGCGCGGCGAGAACCAGGAGTGGGCGGTGCGCGAGGTCACCGCACCCGAGGAGGCCGCCCCGATCCTGAAGGAGTATCTCCGGATCACCGGTCCGCCGCGCGATTACTTCGTCGCGAAACCCGATGCGCCGCTGGAGAAATTCGCCGCCGAAGCGGATCGACACCCGGTCTTCGAATTGGTGCCGATAGGCGCGTGAGGGTACGTCAGTCACGCTGTGCCGCGTAGCGCAGCAGGACGGTGCCACCCGGGAAGGTGCGATTCTCCAACAGTCGCAACGACATCCACGATGGCAGCATCGGAAAGAACGGCAGACCGCCGCCGATTGCCGTGGGCGCGATCACGAGTCGATACTCGTCCACCAGTCCGGCCCGGATCACCGGTGCGGCCAGGGTCGCGCCGGCGATCTCCAACTGGCCGTCGGTCTCGGCCTTCAGTCTGGTGACCACCTCGACCGGGTCGCCGCGTTCCAGGCGCGAGTTCCAGTCGACGGACTCCAGGGTGTGGGAGAAGACCACCTTGGGCATGGCGCGCCAGATGCGGGCGAAGTCGACGATGATGGGTGACGCCTCGGGGTCGTCGTCGGCGGTCGGCCAGTAGTCGGCCATGAGGTCGTAGAGTCGCCGTCCGTAGAACGCCAGGCTGGTCTCGCGTTCGAAATCGTTCCAGTACTGATGCAGTTCCTCGTTCGGATCGGACCAGTCGATGTTTCCGTGCGCATCGGCGATGTAGCCGTCGACCGACACGGTGAAGCCGTAGATGAGTGTGCCCATGAAAGTCAGACTGCACCGGAGCGCGATACTCATCGCGGCGCCGCGCTGGTCACACCACGATTGTGGAGCTCAGGGGGTGCACACCTCGTCGAACCCGACGCCGAGACTGTCGACGAGGACATCGAGATCCGGGACGGCGGCGTCGTCGACGTCGATGCCCAGGCAGCACTCCCCCACATACGACAGCAACGTCACGTTGAACGCTGCCCCGATCGTCGGGCCGAAGGCGTACTGCTTGATGATCTTGGCGCCCGCCATGTACAGCGAGACGGGCGAACCGGGTACGTCGGAGGCGAGGAAGTCGACATGTTCGAGCATCGCGCCGACCGCGGAGGACGGCAGCACGTTGAGGGCACCGGCGATGGGCTGGGCCAGCGGGACCGCCGGCTCCAGCCGCCAGTTGGCGACGATCTCGTGGATGCGACCGATCAGCTTGGCGGGTTCGGGAATGTCGGAGGGAATCACGAAGCGCAACAACGTGATCTGGTTGCCGCCGATCGTCTCGTCGTCGTCGGGCCGCAGGTTGACCGGCATGGTGATCCGCAGACGATCGACATCCGAGTCGTGCCGGCGGTGATACTCACGCATGCCGAGCACGATGCCGGCGAGGAAGGCGTCGTTGAGGGTTCCCCCGCCCTTCTCGGCGGCCGCCGCCAATCCGTCGACCGGAACGTTCAGGGTCGCGAGGTGGCGCCGTGTGCTGCGCTCGGTCATCACCGGCGACTGCGTGCGGAGCACCGGTTCGACGACGCGGGCGATCGAGGCGAGGGTCACCCCGACATCGCGGACCGCCCGGATCGGTTGGAAGAGCATGCGGGTGCCCAGACGTGCCGCCCCGACCACGGACGCGCGCACCACCACTGTGGCCGAGGATGCGTACCAGCCGACGGTGTCGAGTATCGACGGGTCGGCGGCACGGGCGACGCTGTCGGGCGCCGGTTCCCGTGGGGTTCCGGACCGTTCGAAGTCCATGATCTCCGCCGCGATGCGGACCGCGCCGACGCCGTCGGTCATCGAGTGGTGAAACTTCATCACCACGGCCGCGGCCCCGTCGCGTTCGAGACCGTCGAGCAGCGTGTACTCCCACATCGGGCGTGCCGGATCAAATGCGGTCATGGCCTTGGTCCGGGCCACCTCGAGAACCCCGCGCAGATCCTTGGGATGCGGGGCGGCGAGACGACGGAGGTGCCAGCGGAGGTCGAAATCCGGGTCTTCGATCCACCGGGGCGGTGCGAGACCCACGTCGGGTACCAGCTTGCGGCGCATCGCCGGTAGTACCTGGGCTGCCCGTTCGGCCGTCGCGACGAGTCGGTCCCAGTCCGGTGAGACATCGAGCAGGAGAACCACGACGACCGTGGAACGCAGGACCGGGTTGTGCTCCATCCGCCAGGAGAACATGTCCGATTGAGTCATCCGGGTGGTGTTACTGCTCACAGCGTCCAGTATCCCCGGTCGACATCACATAGCGGCAGAGTCTTTTGACATGTGCTGGATGGTTCCGGCACCACGTTCACGGTTTCGTCGTGGATGCTGACGCGTGCGCGTCCGGTTCGCACCGCCGCTCCGCACCACCCGGGCCGGGTGTAGCTCACCGCGGTGCGTTACCGCGACCCGCTGACGTTGACCGCCGCGGTGTCCACCCACGAGGCGACCGCTCGGTTCGCTCTACCGGCCGACCGATGGACACGCTCGGCAAGCCGACCGTGGCCGGGTGATCGGGCAGGGTAATCGGGCAGGTGCCCGGCGAGTCGCGCGGCAGCCGTTGATTCGGTTGATCAGTGGGAACTGCTCCCCGCGCGGGTAGATCATGCCTTGTCGCGATCGAGTCGCATTCGAATGTCGTCCCGCATCGTCTTCTTGTCGATCTTGGTGGTGGGCATCTTGTCGACGACGACCAGACGTTCGGGGATCTTGAACCGTGCCACCCCGGCGGCCTGCATCGACCGGCTGACATCGTCGAGTGACACCGAATGTCCCTCGGCCTCCGTCAGATACAGCCACCGTCAGATACCGGCAGAGCCGTTCACCGAGAACCAGATCCGGCGTGGCGATGGCAGCGGCCGTCTCGACGCCGGCAAGTCGGTAGGCGACGTTCTCCATCTCCTCGGCGGAGGCCTTCTCACCACCCCGGTTGACCATGTCCTTGTCGCGACCGGCCGGCGTCGATTCCGAATGCCACCTCGGTGGTCTTCCCGGGGCAGAGTCACTTCGCGAATCTGACCGACCCGAAAGGGGTTGCCGGGGCGATTCGGGAGTTCACCACCGGATAGGCCGTACTCACAGCTCTCGGCCTCGGATGCGGGCTGCCCCCGGTGTACGCGTCGCTACCGGGCACGCTCGCAGACGAGCGTCGCCATCCGGACGCCTTCGCTGTAGACCGCAGCGGGCAGGTGATGGATTCGAACCACCTCGTCATGGCAGAGCCACCTGAGAGTGTCGGTGGTGACGCCGTACTCGTCGTCGAACAGCAGATGTGCCTCGTAGACCGCTCCGTCCGCGACGATCCTGGTCACCACACGACCGTCGTGGACGCGAAAACCGTGGGCGAGAGCGGCGTCCGACACCGCATGCTTGTCGCGGAATTCTCGTCCCTGAAAGTCGAGGTTCACATAGGCCCGGTCGTCGGGGCGGTAACGAAACGTCATCCGGTGAATCTGCTCGACGGGTTGTTCGATACCGGTGTCCTCGGCGAAGCGTCGCAACTGGTCGAGTTCCGCACCCAGTGTTGCCGGATGGGGGAACACGACGTTCTCGCACCGTACGGACACCATGGTGTCCAGTGGTGCGAGCACCTCGATCACTGCGGTCTCGTCGCTATGTGGGTCGGGTACGACGCGGTGGAGAAAACCGGCGGATGGCGGGTCGTCGGCATCGACTGGTGTCGTGACGTCGCGTATCGGTACGACGGCCAGGTTGCGTAACCAGCGTCGCCAGGTCGGGTCCGGCCATAATTCACCGAGAAGTAGTGTGCGCACCGGCATTCCGGTACTCACCCATCGCTGTACCTCGGCGTGGGAGTGCGAGTCGTGTCGCACCAGCAGGTCCCCCAGTTCACGCAGCTGTGTGTACTCGGGTGTGCCGTACACGGCCTCCGGTACCGAGGGAAGTGCGGTGCCGTCCAACCGCCGTGCCACGACCTCACCGTCCTTCAGGGACAGTTCTGTCTCGCCGACGGTCACCCACAGAGAATCCCCGGTGCTCGAGCTGACCTCATCGTTCGAGGACATCCGACCTCCGTTCGGCGATCGCCCGGGCCTGGTGCACGAGCTCTGTCAGGTCCGCGACGATGGGGACGGGGGCACCCGGCAGCACCCGCTCGATCGTGGGACCCAGATGATCGTCACCGGCGGCCAGTAGCTGCTGGGCGTCCTCGTCGGTGAATCCGCGCATCCGATCTGAGGTCACGGAGTCTCGCACGGTCAGCTGATGCCACCACATGGGCCGCAGGTGGCAGAGCCACTCGTGGGCGGGTTGTGCTGCCCGATAGGATAATTCGCCGTCAACCAGTTTGCGGGTGTCCCAGATCAGGTCGCCACCGTCCGCGTCGTAGATGCGCGAACCCGTGAGAACCCACCGGTGGCTCCCGCTCTCGGGAACGCGCATCACCGACGTCGGAGTGATGTGACGCGGTAGGTCGATGGTGATCGACGTGCCGTCACCTTCCACAACCCGCCAGCGTTGTTCGGTCGAGTCGCAGAACACCGCCAGATAATGCCTCTCATTGTGTGTATTGACCGGCGAATGACGGGTCGTGGGAGTCACCGGCCGGGCGGTGCAGTACTCGGGGCGTAACCGTTCGCCGGGCAGTGCCGACGGAAAGAGTCCGATCACGTCCGGGGGCGTCAGGTGTTCGCTTCCGCTGAATGGACGGAACTGATGTCGGTTCACGTCGGACGAATCCGGTACCACCCACGCGTTTCCCTCCTCGTCGACGAGGACGGGAAATGGCTCACGCAGCACCACCAGAGCCGGCATATCCGGCGCGACAACCGATGTCGTCGACCAAACCCGTCGTCCGTCCGGCATCACCCAGGACGCGCCCGTACTCGCGGCGTGACGATTGCCATCAAAAGATTGGCTGTCGTAGGTCACGTGGGCCCGCCGCCCCGACGGACTCCATGTGGCGACATCGCCATCGGTCTGCACCACCTCGCCATCGACAAGAGTGAGGAAGCGTGAGTTCCAGGGCAGGCCAGCACATTCGGCGACAACGTCATCGCCGTCGACGAAGACGAAACGACTGCCGCTGCGGACGCCGACGGCCGGCCAGGCATCTGCCCACGCCGGAATCGCTTCCCGGTCATCGAATCGACTGGATGCGAATGTCCCCGGCCTGGTAGGGGCGGGCGTCGGCTCGACCAGATCTTCGAACATCGTCCACCCGTACTCCGAGGGGAGACCGCATCGAATTGCTTGGCTCAGCAGGGAAACGGGAGCAAGGGCGGCCACCGCCGAGGCGAGCGCCCGGCTCATGAGCGGTGCGGGAATCTGGGCAACCTTGCCGAGGGTCTCGACGATCTGACGAACGGAACCGGTTGTGGTCAAACGGTTCGCGAGTTCGTTGGTGTAGCGACGACAGAGTTCGGCGACACCCGCGGCGGTCAACAGCTCCGGCTCGCGGGTCACCGCCCGCATGAGCGCTCTGCCCGTGCCGTCGATGTTTGCGGTGAAACTATGGGTCGCCGCGTAGAAACGCAGGTCGCGTCCGAAATGTGTGGCCGGTTCGGTGAGCCCGGTGACGCGGCCTTCGAGCTCCAGCCCGGCCGCCAGAAGAGCATCATAGAGTCCCGCCGATATGGCGCAGGTCGATGGGGTGCCCACCACTGTCCGGTGCACCTCGATTCGTCCAGAATCCCGGGCTGCGATGACCTTCTCGACGAGACGCACCAGGCCACCTCCCGTGTCATCGTCGAAGCCGCGGTCGAGAAGTCGGTATGTCTGGGCCGCCAGCCATTCACCCGCGTCGACGCGTCCATCGAGGAGAGCGGCGTCGGCACCGACCGCGATGAGGTAATCGGCCCAGTCGCTCGGACCGATTCGTCGGGGGCGCACCCGGAGTAACGCTTCGGCCCAGAGCTCGTTGCCGTCCACGCCGGCGGTCACCCGGTCCGCGACCCGTGTCCAGAACGGTGACGAGGCGTCGCAGGTTCCCGGGAGGTCGAGAATGCCGAACAGAAACCGATCAAGATGGTCGTCCGGATCGATACCGCATTGTTCGGCCACTTCAGCGATGTCGGCGAGCATCCCCACATGCGGGGCGTAGCCACTACCGACCATTGCCGTCAGTACCGCGCAGAAGGTATCTACGCAGAAGGAATCCGTATCGGCCGGCGCGGGCATGGCGGTCAGGCTGCGTCGTAAGGGTAAGAGGTCCGCGCTGTCCAGCTGGCCGCGCAAGGCAAACTCCTGGTACGCGGCGACAAGCCGCGGGAGATCTGGTTCCACTCCGGCCGAACGCTCACCGACGCGAGCATCGGTGAAATATGACATCTGGCCGCCATCGCCGTGTCCGGCCCACGCAGGGTCCTGTACTCGGGCCCGCTCTTCGGTTGCCAACGCGACCACGGCGGGGGGTGCACCCCGTTCCCACTTGCGCCATTCGAAGGGACTGGCCGAATGCAGCAGGTTGGCACCCGCGAGGATGTCGTCGCGGTCATCGGGGTGGTGGGCCAATGCCCACTCCGGGTATCCGGCAATGCCGCGTGCCTGGTAGCCCACCACCCGGTCACCTGCGACCTCCACCCCGTTGACGAGGTGCTCGTCGTCGGCGGTGCCGATCCGTCGTATCACCCGATCGCCGAGGAGCGCAGACCGAAGCTCCACCACTCGTGCCGGTGAGGCGCCGTGCACTGGCTCGTTCGACACGCCACCGAACTGGATGATCTGCCGTGCTCCCCAAGTCACCGGACCGATGCTAGCCGACCGCGTCGACTGCAATAACGCCGTAGATCCGAGTCACCAAGTGACTCGGATCTACGGCATAGCGTCTCGCGATCAGCTGCCGGTGGACGCGGGCCCGTCCCGCGGACGTGGGTTTCAGGCACGTGACCGAGCGAGTGCACAGAGCATCCGACGGGTCTTGACATCGGTCGGTGAAGGTATCAGACCGCGGTTGTCCAGAGCTGTTCGGATCGCCAATTGGATTGTCGCAGAGCGCATTTCCAACTCACCCGCCGACTCCCCCGGTCGTGGCTGCACCATTGCGGAGATCTCGAGCAGATCCACCTCGGGCACGGCCCAACGCTCTACCTCGATCCCGACCCCGTCCAGCGATATCCCCGACCATCGCGATGAGTCGATCGGCCCCAGCCGCATCAGGTGGTCGATGGGTACGCCTGCGGGTGTGCAGGTCACGAGAAACTGACGCTGCGCAGAATCGAGGAGATGTGCCGGATCGATCCCGTCGGCAACGGCGGTTCCCACCGAACCGGGGTTCCGTCGACTCACCACCGACGCCGCCATCGCGCGATGTGAGCCGCACCAGTCGCCGGTGAGGCGGTACATCAGATTGTCGTCGGCGAACGGGGCGACCCACTTGCCGACCAGTCGGTCCGGCGGACACGGGCGTAGCCGGACCGTGATGTCATCCTGGTCACCGCTGCGCATCTTGATGATGAGATTGCTCGACAGCAGCGGAAGAGGAGTGTGCTCGACCGTCGACCGCGCTTCGGCAAACCAGATGTCGCGACGTTCCGTGGGCCGCTGCGGACACCCCAGGACCCGCAACGCCTCGCCGACCCCGGTGTCGATGTTCGTCTTGATCTCGATCGGTGCGATCACAGGCCACCCTCCATGTACATGACGCTCACTGCGCACCGAGGTCTTCAGCCGCGCCGGTTATGTCCCATCGTTGCCATCGACACGCCCGAGGGCACGAGTACGGCGCTACCTCAATCGGGGTCGTCGCGGCCGAAATCGGACGTCAGAACCGGACAAACCACACGAACGGGCACCTCCGACGTACCTCTCAGGTGGATGCAGCGTCGGAACCGAGAGGTGCGAGCCGCAATCCGAGGGGTGATGTGCCGGGGATCGAGTAGTCGATTACTCGTGTACCCGTTCACCGATGGCTTCATGCTGGTCGGGCACCGACGCGTACGAAGATGAACCCGACGACCGGCGGAGCTTTCCCGCCACGGAGACTGCTGATGCCCGGAATCCCTGGTGTGACCGCCTCGACCACCGCGCTGCAGGGCGCACCGCCGCAGGCGTCACCCGACGGACGACCCGCCATCACCCGGCGTCTGGCCGGCGTGGCCGAGTACGTCGACCGTCACATCGGATGGGAGCGGGTGGGCAGGTGGCCGGGGCTGGCCGTTCTGCTCGGATTGCGCAGTCAGTTGCGGGCCAAGAACCTCGTCGACACCGGCCCCCACCCGGGCCCGGCGCTACCGCCGGCAACCGAGGCCGATCGTGCCGGACGGACGGTCCTGGGAACCTACAACGCCACCACCGACCCGGCCATGGGCTCGGTGGGCAGCCGATTCGGCCGCAACATGCCCGGCTACGTCCAACCGGGCTCCGACGCGGATGTGCTGCAGCCCAATCCGCGCCTGGTCAGCATGCGTCTACTCGACCGAGGTGACGACTTCACCCCGGCGACGACGCTGAACCTTCTCGCTGCGGCGTGGATTCAGTTCGAGGTCCACGACTGGTTCAACCACCGGACGATTCCGGCCGCGGAGGCCACCGAATGCTGGGAGATCGAGCGGCCCCCGGGCGATCCGGTGGGTGATGAGCCGATCAGCATTCCGCGCACCCCGGTGCTCCCGCCGGCCGGCCCGGGTTTCGGCCCCGCATACGAATCCATCACCACCTTCTGGTGGGACGGTTCCCAGATCTACGGTGACAATCCGGCCTACTCGAACGCGATCCGTTTGCCCGACGGCCGGATCGACCTCGACGAGACCGGTCTCCCGCCCGCCGCCACCGACGCGCTTCTGGATCCCAACGGTTCGGCCCCCAACTTCTGGGTGGGTCTGGCTCTCATCCACTCGCTGTTCCTGCGCGAACACAACGCCATCTGCACCCGTCTGGCGGCGGCGTACCCGCAGATGGACCCCGAGCGGCGATACACCGTGGCCCGGTTGATCAACTGCGCACTGATGGCCAAGATCCACACGGTGGACTGGACGCCGGCGATCATCGCCCACCCCACGACCGTGGCGGCGTTGCGCGGCAACTGGTTCGGCGTCCTCGGCGAAGGTGTTGCACGGCGCTACGGGCACGTCTTCGGCAACGAGGTGCTCAGCGGCATCCCCGGATCCCGCACGGACTTCAATGACGTCGCCTTCTCCCTCACCGAAGAGTTCGTGGCGATCTATCGCATGCATCCGCTGATGCCCGACGAGGTGACCATCCGCGCACTCGCCGACGACGAGGTGATCGTCACCCGCACGCTCTCCGATCTCGTCATGCCCGATGTCCGCACCCGGCTCGCCGACGCCCCGATGGCCGATCTCCTCTACACGTTCGGCACCGCCAATCCCGGCGCGCTCGATCTGCACAACTATCCCGTCACGCTCCAGAACCTCAGGCGTCCGGTCGGTCCGCCGATCGACCTGGCCACCATCGATCTGGTGCGTGTCCGTGAGCGCGGGGTGCCGCGCTACAACGAATTCCGTCGGCAGTTGCGTCTCAAGCCCAAGAAAGACTTCATGGATCTCACCGGTGATCGTCGGATCGCCGACGAGTTGGAGTCGGTGTACGGCGACATCGAACGGCTCGATCTGATGATCGGGCTCTACGCGGAACCGAGACCCGCAGGATTCGGCTTCAGCGACACGGCCTTCCGTATCTTCATCCTGATGGCGTCGCGACGGCTGACCTGCGACCGCTTCCTCACCGAGGACTTCACCTCCGAGGTCTACACAGAGGTCGGGATGGCGTGGATCCGGGACAACTCCATGCGGTCGGTGTTGTTGCGCCACTTCCCCACTCTCGCGCCGGCCCTGCGGGATGTCCCGAATCCGTTCGCGCCCTGGAATGTTCCGTAACCACAACCCGAGGACCGGCCATCATGACCGACATCGCCCCATCCGCGGAGACCCCCGCGATGCCGACCACCCCGACCCCCGTCGTCTTCGTCCCGGAGATGGAACAACCCCGCGAGGACGAGGAGCGTGACATCGAGCGGATCGTCCGCGCGCTGCACGGCAACAACGAATACGCCTTCCGGAAGTACAAGTGCGGCGTCCGCGACGCGCACGCGAAGAGCCATGGCATTCTGCGCGGCACTCTCGAGGTGCTTCCCGACCTGCCCAACGAACTCGCGCAGGGCGTCTTCGCCACCCCGCGCAAGTACCCGGTCATCTCGCGCCTGTCGAGTACGTCGGGCGCCATCCGCAGCGATCAGGTTCAGGGTGTGCGGGGGCTCGGAATGAAGCTCGTCGGCGTGGACCCGAATGCTCCGCGTGCACTGCCGGACGACACCGCCACCACCCAGGACTTCATCATGGTCACCCACGAGGAGTTCCTGTTCGCCGACGCGCACAAGTACAGCCGGCTCGGAATGGTCACGGCGGTGACCCTGGCACGGCTGCCGGACCCGGTCCTGAAGGGGCTCAGCACCGCACTCGGCGTTGTCGGAGGCCGGCGTCTTCCCGAGACCCTCGCGGTGTTCGTTCGGCCGAACACACACATCCTGGGCGACGAGTTCTACACATCCGCCCCGCAGCTGCACGGCCCGTACATCGCGAAGCTGCGGTGTGTGCCCGCCTCACCGGAGGTCCGTGCGCTGATGGGTCAGCCGGTCGACGACCGCCCGGGCATCAACGCCTTCCGCGAGATGGTCATCGACTTCTTCGCCAACCACAGTGCCGACTACCGGCTCGAGGTGCAGTTGTGCACGAATATCGACACGATGCCGATCGAGGACGCCACCGCCCACTGGAATCAGGTCGAATCCCCATACATCCCGGTGGCGACGATCCACTATCCCGTCCAGGACCCCTACACCCCGGAGCGGCGGGCATTCGGCGACGACGTGCTGTCCTACAACTCCTGGAACGGACTGGCCGCCCACCGTCCGCTGGGATCGATCAACCGGCTCAAGAAGCGGGTGTACGAGGCGTCGAGCAACTTCCGTCATCAGGTCAATAACGCGCCGCGGTTCGAGCCGGCGACCGAGTCCGACCTGCCCGAATGACCGTCGCCGTTCCCCGTGACGACCCGGACGACCGACCTCGCCCGGGTGCTGCCGGCCCGCCCACATATCGCGGCAAACGCCAGCACGGCCGCCCCTCGCGGACCCTATACTCAAGCCCCATGGGCGGCCGTTGGCAGCTGCTCGGTCGGCCCACCGAGCAGCACACCATCCGATCGGCTCTGACCAGTGCCGACGGGAGTGGGGTCGTACTCATCGGTGCCGCCGGGGTGGGCAAGACGACTTTGGCCCGCACCGTCTCGGCCGACCTCGGCGGACCGGTCCTGTGGGCCGCGTGCACCGAATCGTCGAAGGCCATCCCGTTGGGGGCGTTCGCCCCGTGGGTCGAGCAGACGGGATCGCGTGATCCGGTGGCCGCGCTCGGCGCCGCACGGCAATCTCTTGTGGCGCAACCGGATACGGTTCTGGGTATCGACGATGCGCACCTGCTCGACCAGCTCTCGGCGACTCTGCTGCATCAACTCGCGGTGGAACGGGCCGCGCGGATCATCGTGACCGTGCGGTCCGGTGAGGCGGTACCCGACGCCATCACCTCGCTCTGGAAGGATGGTTACCTCACGCGGATCGAGCTGGAGCCGTTGCGCAAGGACGAGTGCACGTCGCTGGTGGAGAAGGTCCTCGGCGGGACCCTCGAGGGACTCAGCGCCGACGTCATGTGGGAGTCGTCGAACGGCAATCCGCTGTTCCTGCGCAACATGGTCGAGGGTGCGTTGGACGCCGGAAACCTCGCCGAGGTCAACGGCGTCTGGCAACTACGCGGCCCTACCGCGGTCCCCTCGGGGCTGGTGGCGCTGCTCGACGACCGCATCGATGCCGCGGGCGATCACGTCGTCGACGCGCTGAAACTCCTTGCGCTGTCCGAACCCCTCGACATCGACACCCTCATCTCACTGTCGAGCGAGGACGCCGTCGACACCGCGGAGGTCCGTGGTCTGATCCGCATCACCCGCGACGGTGTGGTGGAGAATGCGCGGTTCGCCCACCCGCTCTACGGCGATGTGATCAGGCGGCGCATCGGGACGATCGCCGGTCGACGCCTCCGCGCCCGGATCGTCGAGGTTCTGCGCGAACGGCCGACCGGCACGGCCGCCGACCGGATCCGCCTGGCGCGACTGTGCGTCGACGGTGGCCACCAGCTCGACGTCAAGCTGCTGATCTCGGCCGCGAAGGATGCGGTGGCGCTGACCAATCTTCCTCTGGGAGAACGCCTTGCGCGAGCTGCGACCGAGAACGGCGGAGGTCTGCGCGCCGTGGACGTGCTGTCGAGGGCCCTCCTGTGGCAGGGCAAGATCGTCGAGGCCAACGAGGTGCTCGCCGCCTTCGACCCGGACACCCTCGATGAACTCGAACTCGTCCAGTGGGGCGTGCCGCGCATCAGCCTGTTGTTCTGGTCGCTCGGCGACGTCGACCAGAGCGCGCGCCTGCTCGATCTGCTGCGGTCGAGGGTGCGGTATCCGGCGCTGTGCTTGATGGTCGAGGCGACCGGATCGGCGATGGCGGTGCACGCCAACCGGATCGCGGAGGGTATCGACAGCGCCGAACGGGTGCTGGCCGACCCGGAATCCCCCGGGCAGGCAGTCGATTTCGCGGCCTTCGCGGCGGGACTGGCGATGCCGGTCGCCGGCCGTGGCCGCGATTTCGAGGCGATCGCCGATCGGTGCCGTCCCGAACACAAGGCCACCGACGGCATGATCAAGGTGATGGTGCGCTACGGCGACGTGCTGGCCCTGGCCACCACCGGCCGCATCGACCTCGCCGAGCAACGGGCGATCGAGTACGCCGAATTCTCCAACGCAGGCCAATTCGTCGGGTGGGCGATAGCGAAGATCATGGCCGGCCTCGTCTCCTGTTATCGGGGGTCTTTCCGGGAGGCGATCGGTGCACTCGAACAAGCGCTGGCAGCACTCAACGCCGACAACTCGCTGCCGTGGAAACTCCCGGCGCGACTGCTACTGGCACGTGCCTACGCGGCACTGGGTGCGGTGGGCGACGCCGACCGGGTGCTCACCGAGGCCGACGAGCATGTGGGTCCGCACGAAGCGATCCACGATCCGCAACGGTTGATCTCCCGCGCCTGGCTGGCCGCCGCACGCGGTGGGGAACGAACCGCCATCGAATTCGCGCACGGCGCAGCCGATCTCGCGCACGAGGTCGGTCAGTACGCCGTCGAGGCGGAAGCCCTGCATCACGCGGCGCGCTTCGGTGATCGCACCATGGCCGAACGACTCGTGCAGGTTGCGCCCCGGGTGCAGGGAGTGCTCGCGCCGTTGTTCGCACGCCACGCGGTGGCGGTCGCCGACGCCGACCCCGACGCGCTCGACGACGTCAGTCACGCCTTCGAGCAGGCCGGACTGCTGTTGTCGGCGGCCGACGCCGCGGCGCAGGCGGTGTCGCTGCATGACCGGGCCGGGCATCGGCGGCAGAGCACCGAGTCCAGCGCCCGGGCACTGCTGCTGTCCAGGAGGTGTGATGGCGCGACGACCCCGGCCACCAGAACGGCCGCGCGGCCATTGCCGGTCACACCGCGTGAACGCGAGATCGCGGCGCTGGTGTCACAGGGCCTGAGCAATCGTGAGATCGCCGATCGCCTGACGGTGTCGGTCCGCACCGTCGAGGGACACGTGTACCGGGCGTGTATCAAACTCGATGTCGCCGATCGTGACGAACTGGCCCGCATCGTGTGGCGGGGCGACAAGCGGGGTGTCGGGTAGCTGGTGTGTGGAGCGGCTGCGCGGCGATGACTTTCCGATTGCCTCGTGGTCTGTACTGCGACGGTGTCGGACGGCAGACATCGCAGACCTCAGGAGTGAATCGTGCACACCACCATCTTCGTCAATCTTCCGGTGGCCGACGTGGCGCGCTCGCGTGCCTTCTTCGGTGAACTCGGATACTCCTTCAACGAGAACTTCTCCGACGGCAGGGCGATCTCTGTCGTCCTCGGGGACAACATGGTGGCAATGCTGCTGCAGCGGGACTTCTTCGACACGTTTCACCCCGTCCACACGGCCGATGCGACCGTGACAAAGGAGTGCGTTGTCTGCCTTGACGCCGACAGTCGTACGTCTGTCGACGAGTTGGTCGACGCGGCCATCGCCGCGGGGGCCACGCCCGGCGACACCGAGGATCACGGCTTCATGTACGGGCGCAGCTACAGTGATCTCGATGGTCACTCGTGGCAGATCATGTGGATGGATTCGGCTGCGACACAGTCAGAGTGATACCTCGTAGCGAGAGAAAGGACGCCACCATGACGCGTGTCCGCGTCGACATGTTCACCTCGCTCGACGGCCGCACCGCCACCGCCGGCCTCTCCCCGGACGATCCGATGGGTGCGGACTGGGGGCGGCTGACCGCGGCGTACTCGGCGACGCGCACATTCCACGAGCGGGTCTTCGGCGACACCGGCGGCGCCGGCACAACCGGCGTCGACGATGCGTACGCTGCAGCGCATTTCGAGGGGATCGGTGCCGAGATCATGGGTGCGGCGATGTTCGGGCTCCATACGTTTCCCGACGATCCGGCCTGGCAGGGCTGGTGGGGTGACGAACCGCCGTTCGGCACCCCGGTCTACGTGCTCACCCACAGTGCGCCCCGGGCATCGATCCCGATGACCGGCGGCACCACATTCCACTTCCGCAGTGGCGCCATCGACGACGTACTGGCCGAGGCGTCGGCAGCCGCCGACGGTGCCGACGTCCGCGTCGGCGGAGGCGTGGAGACCATCCGGGAGTTCCTGCGGGCCGGCCTCGTCGACGAGCTCCATCTGATGGTCGCCCCAATCGTGCTGGGCCGCGGAACCCGGCTGTGGGATGAGCTGCCCGCGCTCGACGTGACCCACACGGTGACGACCGAGGTGGCCGAGAGCGGCACCATCCACCTCTCGTTCACCCGGTAAGACACCACGTTCTACCGTGGGACCATGACCATCAACACCGATCAGCGGGTCGTCATCATCGGCGCGGGACACGGCGGTGCCGGACTGGCCGCGCTGCTGCGTCAGTCCGGCTTCACCGGGTCGATCACCATGATCGGCGATGAAGCGCACCTCCCCTATCACCGGCCGCCGCTGTCGAAGAAGTTCGACGCGCCGTCGGTGCAGCAGTTGCTGCGGCCGGCCGAGTTCTACACCGACAACCGGATCGACATCCGCACCCGGTCACGAGCCGTTCAGATCCGTGCGGCCGGCAAGACGGTGATCCTCGCCGACGGCACCGAGATCGGGTACGACACGCTGGTCCTGGCGACCGGATCGCACCCGCGCGCACTGCCGGGCACACCGGAGGGAACCACCTCGGTGATGACGTTGCGGACCCTCGATGACGCGGACACGCTCAACCGGTCGCTCGCCCGTGGCGGCGAACTCGCGATCGTCGGCGGCGGCTACGTGGGCATGGAGGTCGCAGCTGTCGCCCGCAGCCGCGGCCTGCACGTGACGGTCATCGAACGGGAGGAGCGCATCCTCGCCCGCGTCGCCAGCCGCGAACTTTCGGCGATGCTCACCGACTACCACCGTGAGCGGGGAACGACGATCATCACCGGGCGCTCGGTGTCGGACCTGCGGATCGAGGGCTCCGAGGTGACCGGGGTCAACCTGGACGACGGCAGCGTCGTCGAGTGCCGCACGCTGCTGGTCGGAATCGGTGCCGCCCCCGACGAGGTACTGCCCCGAACGGCGGGTCTGGAGTACGACGACGGAGTGATCACCGACGAATACGGACGGACCAGCAACCCCGACATCTTCGCCATCGGCGACCTGGCGCGGCGCCCGGTCGCCGGGCATCACGGTCTGCGGCGCCTCGAATCCATCCCTGCCGCAACCGAACACGCCCGGCACGCGGTGGCGGCGATCCTCGGTCAGGATCCCGAGGAGCATGAGGTGCCGTGGTTCTGGTCGGATCAGTTCGATCTCAAACTCAAGATCGCCGGACTGACGACACCAGATGTCCGGGTGATCACCCGCGCGACGCCGGGCAAGAACGCGGTCTCGTTCTTCCACATCCAACCGGCGGGCAACGTCGTCGCGGTGGAGGCCGTCAACGCCCCCGCCGATTTCAACGGGGGTAAGAAGCTCATCCGCAGAGGCGCGCACGTCGACCCCGACGCGCTGGCGGATCCGTCGGTCAAGATGCGGGACCTGACCGCCTGATCCGATAGGGCATCGGACAGGGCGCATGCCGCCCCTCGGGGTCAACCTCGGCGTGGGAATTCGGGCGGTGATCCTGTTGTGGTCGGTCGTGGCGTTCGTCCGGCCCCGCTGCGCAGGCCCGTGCGGGTGATGTGCGGCGCCACGGGCGAATCGTGCGCCGACGAACCACGCGCCGGCGACACGCGGGCGACCCTGCGTGCGTCCGAAAGTCCGGGCGACGAACGAGTGAGCCAGTGACGCTGCAGAATCCGCTCCCGCCGACGGCGGCGTAGGCCGCCCTGCGCGACAGACCGGCGCGAATCGGTTGCGGGGTGGATGCCGGACGGCAATGCTCATAGCCGAAGACCCGCAATCACAGAGCCGTCAGAACGCGAGGACACGGGGTGCCCATGACAATCAGAGACTCACTGACGATCAGCGACTCACGCGAGGGCCGGCCGACGGCGGGTTCGCGACATGTCTGAGCTCTGCTCCGCGCCGACGAGCATCGGCGTCCTCACCAGTGGCGGCGACGCCTCCGGGATGAACCCGGCGGTCCGGGCCGTGATCCGGACCGCGCTGCATCACGGCATCGACGCCTATGCCGTTCACGAGGGATACCAGGGTCTGGTCCACGGTGGCGAGTTCATCCGGCGGATGGAGAACGCCGACACCGACGGCATCCTGGCCAAGGGTGGCACCGAGATCGGTACCGCGCGCTCGCAGGAGTTCCGCACCCGTGAGGGGCGCCGCGCGGCCGCCCACAACATGCTCCAGCGCGGCATCGACGCGTTGGTGGTCATCGGCGGCGACGGAAGTCTCACCGGTGCCAACATGTTTCGGGCGGAATGGGCGGAGCTGCTCGATGAGCTCGTCACCTCCGGTGAGATCTCCGCCGACGTCGCCGGCGCGCATCCCTTCCTGCGTCTGGTGGGCCTGGTCGGCTCCATCGACAACGACATGTCCGGCACCGACATGACCATCGGCGCCGACACGGCACTGCACCGCATCGTCGAGGCGATGGACGCCCTGCGCAGCACGGCCTCGAGTCACCAGCGCTCGTTCGTCGTCGAGGTGATGGGGCGCAACTGCGGGTACCTCGCGCTGATGGCCTCCCTGGCCACCGCTGCCAACTGGGTGCTGATCCCCGAGCAGCCGCCGGCCGACGGGTGGGCCGACCGGATGTGCCGCGACATCCGGACCGGTCGGCAGATCGGCCGACGCCAGTCGGTCGTCGTCGTCGCCGAGGGAGCCCAGGACCGCGACGGCAACCCGATCACCGCCGAACAGATCAGGAAACTCCTCGAGGACGAACTCGGCGAGGACACCCGCATCACCACGCTGGGCCACGTGCAGCGTGGCGGTGCGCCGAGCGCCTTCGACCGCTATCTCGCGACGCGGCTGGGATACGCCGCCGTTGAGCGACTCCTCGCCGATGAACCGCACGCCCCCGCGCAACTGGTCGGTCTTCGCGGCAACCGTGTGGTCACCTCCCCGCTGATGGAATGCGTGGAACAGACACGCGCGGTCGCCGACCGGATCAAGTCAAACGACTACGACGGTGCGATGTTGTTGCGCGGCGGCAGTTTTCGCCAATCCCATCGCATCCTGCAGACGATGCAGCAGGCCGCCGCGCGACCCACCCAGGCGGGCCGCCGACGCTTCCGCCTCGCCATCGTCCACGGTGGCGGACCGGCACCCGGAATGAACACCGCCGTGCGTGCGGCGGTCCGGCTCGGTCTGGACCGCGGGTACAGCGTCCTCGCGGTGCGCAACGGCTTCCGCGGTCTGCGGCGTGGTCAGGTCCAGGAGATGGGCTGGATGGACGTCAGTGGCTGGGTGTCCGACGGTGGCGCCGAACTCGGCACCAATCGCTATGTGCCCGAAGGCGAGGCGATCGGGCAGATCGCCGAGCAGATCGCCGCCCATCGCATCGACGGTCTGCTGGTGGCCGGCGGCTGGGCGGGCTACCAATCCGCCTACGAACTGCACCGTCATCGACAGGAGTTCTCGGCGCTGGACATCCCGATCGTCTGCCTGCCGATGACGATCAACAACGACGTCCCCGGAACCGAACTCAGCATCGGCAGTGACACCGCGCTGAACAGCATCGTCTCCGACGTCGACAAGATCCGTCAGTCCGCGGTCGCCACCCGCCGGGTGGCCGTCGTCGAGGTGATGGGCCGCGACAGCGGTTATCTGGCGTTGCTGTCGGGAATCGCGTCGGGTGCCGAGCGGATCTACATGCCCGAGGACGGGATCACCATCGACGACCTGACCGCCGACATCCATTCGATGGCCGAGGGCTTCCGGTCCGGACGACGATTCGGTCTGATCATCCGCAGCGAAGGTGCCGACTCGGTGTACAACACCTGGTTCATCACCTCACTCTTCGAGAAGGAGGGCGGTGAACTGTTCGATGCCCGCCAGGCGGTGCTGGGCCATGTTCAGGAGGGTGGGGATCCGTCGCCGTTCGACCGCATCCACGCCACCAGCCTGACCGCGCGATGCGTCGAGTTCCTCTCCGAACAACTCGAGTCAGGGGGCCGGGCGAGCGCCATGATCGGATTCCAGTCCGGCAGGCTCCAGTTCACCGATCTGACCTCCTACCCCGCGCTCATCGAGACCGACGCGATGCGGCCCATCGAGCAACGCTGGATGGAGAGCAAGAACCTGGCGCGGATCATGCGGCGGTGAGGCGGTAGATCCACAACCTGATGCGATCGAGTTGCCGACCAGCGGGGTGGAGACCGCCTCCGTCGGGGTTGTCGCCCTGCTGCTGATCTGCGGGGGGTTGGTGGCCAAGCGTGGAGTTGTTCGAACGCACCCGAGGTCGAGCGGCACCGCCGACGGCCGACCGTGGCCACGTAGAATCCGCAGTGCGTTGACCAGCACGCACGTGGATGGCAGGGGCCGCGGCCACCGGGGCCACCCCGGTTCGAGGAGAAGGTGGCGTCGATGTCGATGGCAGATCGTGTCGACGGTTTTCAGCGTCGACACCCATGGAGTGGGTTCCCACTGGGCGTCGCCTACAAGTTCTTCGACGATCAGGGTGGGTACCTGGCCGCGCTGATCACCTACTACGGCTTCATCTCGCTGTTCCCACTTCTGCTGGTCTTCACCTCCATCCTCGGCTTCGTCCTCGAAGACGATCCGGAACTTCAGGCGCGCATCGTCGACTCGGCGCTGTCGCAGATTCCGGTGGTCGGTGATCAACTCGGCGACACCGGGCACCTCGGTGGCAGTGCCACCGCGGTGATCATCGGTGTGGTGAGCGCCGTCTACGGTGCGCTCGGGGTGTCGGTGGCGATCCAGAATGCGATGAATGTCATCTGGGCGGTGCCACGCAACGATCGGCCCGATCCGATCCGAGTGCGGATCCGAGGTGCGATGCTGCTGTCGACGGTCGGACTCGCGGTCATCGGCCTGACCGTGCTCAACGGCGTGACCGCAACTCTCGACCTCGGTGGGAGCGGTCTTTTCCTGGCGGTCATCGGTCCGGTGATCCTCTACGCCGCGGTCTTTGTCGTGGGGTTCCGGTTCGGTACCGCCCGGCACGTGAGTGTCCGCGACGTTCTGCCCGGAGCCCTCATCGCCGCACTCGGATGGCAACTGATGCAGACCTTCGGCGCGGTGTACGTACAGCGGGTGATCGCCCGGGCCAGTGCCATCAACGGCGTCTTCGCCGTCGTCCTGGGTCTGCTCGCATTTCTCTACATCACCGCGGTGATGGTGGTGATCTGTCTGGAACTCAACACGGTGTGGGTCGACAAACTGTATCCGCGATCCTTGCTGACCCCGTTCACCGACAACGTCATCCTGATGCCCGGTGACGAGGCAGCCTACTCGGCGCAGGCTCGAGCCCAGCGCAGCAAGGGTTTTCAGGCGATCGACGTGACATTCGACAACCCGGCCGAGTCTTCGGGTTCCGATGGGCAGGGCTCAGATGGGCAGGGCTCCGATGCGCCGGTTGGGGCTGCGCGGGACGGGGCCGAACCCGATGCGGCCGGCCATGCCGGACGACACGAACAGGGGCGTCCACCACGACTGCCCGGGACGACCTGAGGGACCGACGGTCGATCACGAGCTGCGACGGAGCGTGCCCACCATCGTGTCGATCAGGGACGGATCGGCGGCATCGGGTCCACCCTGCGGAAGTGAGATGACGAAGAGCACGGTGCCGGACTGGCCGGGGACCGTGGTGGCCACAATGCTGTGGATCGCGCTCGGACCCACGCACGCCGAGGTCTCGATCCCGGTGACCGTCGCAACGATCTGAACCGCGGGTGCGCCCGAGACGGTGAGTGGGCGCGGCCCGCTCAACGTCACGGTCGGTACCACCCCGGAGTCGGAGGTGTAGATGTCGGCGACGAGTGCGGCCTCGTCGGACACCGCGGTGGTGATGTCGTCGGTGCCAGAGGCGGCGGGCGTCCCCGACAGGCCCGCGGAATTGTTGGGGCACCGCGAAACCTCCAACTCGGCGGCGCCACCCATCGTCCTGATGGCGCAATAACCGAACGGCCCGTCGTCGCAGCGCTTTTCCCAGCCGACGAGGGTGCCGCAGCCCAGCACCTGCCAGTTGCCCGGAACGTCGTAGGACAGGCCACGTTTGCCGGCCACGGGCTGCCATCCCGACGGTGTCGCCGCCGTGGTGACCGCTCCCGGGCACGTCGGCGGCGGCGGTGTACTCAGCGCGACCGAGGTGGTGTGTGACGAGGACGGGGCCGGTGCGGCTTCCCCGCCCTCACCGGTGAACAGATGGGCGGCCACCACGCCCACCCCGACGATCGCCGTGACAACCAGAACGATGACGCCGATGATGATGGCCAGTGCCCTGCCGCTGCCGCCGGGCGGACCGCCGCCCGACGACCCGGGACCGGCGGCCTCCGGCCAGGCGAACTGCGGTGGCGATCCGGCACCGTATCCCGGTGGCTGCCAATCGGGCTCGGGCGAGGTCGAGTGGCCGAGCGGGGTCGGGGTCCATTCCGGATGCCCTCCGCCCGGCTGCTCGCCCGGTGTCGGATTGCTCATCGATTCCCCCGAGGTCGCCGTTGATGGAAGCGTCACGCTATCACCACGGGGCTGCGGGCGAGCCCGACCGCCCGCTGTCCGTTTCGGAGGATTCGGCCGCGTCGGCGGGGGGCGGATGGGACGCTGTGATTGGCCGTTTGCGAGAATGCGGTTGAGCGGATCGAGGATCGAGGAGTGATCAGATGTTGAGCACCATGCAAGACGTCCCATTGTCCATTGCCCAGTTGCTCCGGCACGGAAGCAGCGTGCATGGCACGGCCGAGGTCGTCACCTGGACCGGCGAGGGGGCGCGTCGACGCAGTTACGCCGATGTCGGTCGCCGATGCGCTGCGCTGGCACACGCGCTGCGGGGTCTCGGGGTCAACGGTGACGAGCGGGTCGCCACCTTCATGTGGAACAACGCCGAACACCTCGAGGCCTATCTGGCCGTTCCGGCGATGGGGGCGGTACTGCACACGCTCAACATCCGGCTGTTCCCCGAACAACTGGTGCACGTCGCCAATCACGCCGAGGATCACATCGTCATCGTCGACCCGACGCTGCTACCGCTGCTCAATCCGCAACTGCCGCAACTGACCACCGTCAAGCACGTCATCGTCACCGGTGATTCCACGGACGGCGTCGACGCTCCCGAGGGAGTGCAGGTCCACTCGTACGAGGCGTTGATCGCCGACCAGCCGACCGACTTCGACTGGCCCGAGGTCGACGAACGTTCGGCGGCCGCGATGTGCTACACCTCGGGGACCACGGGTGACCCGAAAGGTGTTGCGTACTCCCATCGTTCGATCTACCTGCACTCCATGCAGGTGTGCATGACCGACGGTCCGGCCCTCAAGCAGGGTGACCGCGCACTCGCGGTGGTCCCCCAGTTCCATGCGATGTCGTGGGGGTTGCCGTACGCGGCGTTCATGATCGGCGCTTCGCTGATCATGCCGGATCGTTTCCTGCAGCCCGAGCCGCTCGCCGCGCTGATCGCCGCGGAGCAGCCGACGTTCGCCGCTGCCGTTCCGACGATCTGGCAGGGCCTGCACCAGTACCTGGAGCAGCATCCGCAGGACATCTCGTGCATGCACGACGTCCTCATCGGCGGTTCGGCGGTGCCGCCGTCGCTGATGCACACCTTCGAGGAGGATCACGACGTTCAGGTGCTGCACGCCTGGGGTATGACCGAGACCTCACCGCTCGGATCGGTGGCCCGGCCGCCGGCCGGTGCGACCGGCAAGGAGCGGTGGGCCTACCGCTACACCCAGGGACGGTTCCCCGCCTCGGTGCAGGCACGTCTCGTCGACGACCTCGGTGAGCCGGTACCCAGCGACGGCAAGAGCATCGGCGAACTCGAGGTGCGTGGACCGTGGATCACCGGCTCCTACTACGGCGTGGATGCGCCGGAGAAGTTCCAGGACGGCTGGCTGCGCACCGGCGACGTCGGCACCATCACGCCCGACGGCTACCTCACCCTCACCGACCGCACCAAGGACATCATCAAGTCCGGCGGTGAGTGGATCTCGTCGGTGGATCTGGAGAACGCGGTCATGGGACATCCCGACGTCATCGAGGCGGCCGTCATCGGCGTGCCCGATCCCAAGTGGGATGAGCGGCCCCTGGTGGCCGTGGTGCTGCGCGAGGGTTCCGACGCCACCCCCGACTCGTTGCGGGAGTTCTTGTCCGACAAGGTCGCCAAGTGGCAGCTGCCGGAGCAGTGGACCATCGTCAACGAGGTGCCCAAGACCAGCGTCGGCAAGTTCGACAAGAAGCGTCTGCGGTCGCAGTTCCACGACGGCGGGCTCTCGGTCACGCACTTGTGACCGATCAACGGCCGGACGGCTCGTAGGCGATCCTGATCGGACGCAGGATCGCCTGCGCCCGTCCGTCCGTATCGGCCACCGTGGCGGACGCGGCGATGAGCCCGGGACTCTTCCGGTGGCCGGTGAGGTGCAGCTCCACCGGGGCATCTCCGAGATACACCGGTCGGACAAAGCGCGTGTCGCATCCGGTGATCCGGGCGCCGTGGTCGGCAGCCCACCGCTCCGCGTGACGCATCACGATGGCCAGGATGAGGTAGCCGTGTGCGATGGGTGCGGGTAGCCCCGCCGCACGGGCCGCGTCGTCGGACAGGTGGATCGCGTTGCCATCGCCGGAGACCTCCGCGTAGCGGGCCACCCGGTCCCGGGTGATGGGCTCGATCGCCTCCCACAGCGGCTCCGCGTCGGAGGGTTCGGGCGTCGTGGTGTCCCCCGTCATCGGCCGGCCCCATCGTCGTCGTCACGGAAGGTCAAGGTGGCCAACGATTCCGCGATCGTCTCCGCGGTGGCGGCAAGGATCTCGCCGCGCACCCGGGTCGAGACGGCGCCGGCCCGCCGCCGCACCGACTCGATGGTCAGGCGCCCGCCGAGAACGTCGCCGGAGCGTGGTGGACGGTGTACCCGAAGCGATTCCGCGGTGAGGACGAGGCCGTCGGCCGGGACCGCGCCCGCCACTATCGCCTCTCGCGCGAGGATCGCCATGATCTGATGGATGACCGGCATCCCCGACGGTGCCGTGCCGTGGCCGACAACCTCGGCGAAGTCGGCCAGCAGGGTGTCGGTGACGCCGAGGGGTTCCGGTGTGGTGAACACCATGCCCTCGGCGAGGGTATACGGCATGGCCCATGGTATCGCCACGGCATCGGCGATGTGGGTGGGATGTGCCGACTCAGTGGGTGTCGCGTTCCAACCACGAACGCAGTCGCGCGACGACGTCGGCGTCGGCGAAGTAGGTGAGGTGGTTGATGCCGGTGATCGGCGGCAGATGGAAGGTCTCCGGCAGCGGGGTGTTGTCCACCATGCTCATCGATCGCACACCGACAGCGAGGTCGTTGGTCTCTCCGACGTCGCGGCTCGTGAAGGCGGCGTCGGCGAGGGTGTCGAGGGCGGTCCAGAACGCGAGTTCGGGCCCCGAGAACGGTGGATCCGCTTGGAATGGTTCGAAATCCGTGGTGACGGAGAACAGCGTGGCGCCGGTCGACGCGGACGGGCCGTTCAGCTCGGCGAGGTAGGGGCTGTCGGGGGCCATCGCCGCAAGGCCCGGGATGGCGGGGCCTGAGTTACCGGCACTGACGACGGCCTTGATCATCTCGGCGATCGGACGACATCCGTCGGGTGCGTCGTCCGCCGGTGGGTGGCCGGTTGCGGTGCTGGGGCCCACGCTGAAACCGTGGCCGGCGACGAGGTTGGTGAACAGATCGATGAGCAGCCGCCACCAGTCGGGATTGCCCAGTGGCGTACCGGCATTCGGGCCGCCGACCATGATGAGCGTGCGAACCCGGACGCGGTCCGCAGGTGTCGCCACGCTCTCCAACAGGCTCCGGGTCACCAACGACCCGCGGCTGTGGGCGATCACGTCCAGGACGATGTCCTCGTACCCGAGTCCCTTGAGGGCGGCCAGCAATTCGACGGCATTGACCTTCGGGTCCACGCTGAGAGTGCGGTGATCGAAGCCGAGCACCAGGTGGTAGCGGGACATGCAGTCATTCAGAAAGGCTGTGCCCGCGTCGAATTCGGTGAGCGAGCGGAAGGTGAACCGCGTCGTCACGAAGATTCCGTGGACCAGCAGCAGGATTCGGGTCGGTTGACCGTCTGGTGGTGGCGGTACCTTCCCCAGTGTCGGCCAATCGGGATCGTGTGCCGAGTTGACGTGCACCAGGCGGGTTCTGGTGAACAACGACTCGGCGATCGTCACGACACCGCCGATCGCCGAGCTCAGCGGGAACCGGAAGACGGAGCACGACAGCACTTCCGATGCGCGCCCCACCGTGGTGGCCGATCCTGCCGATGCGGTGCGTGCACGTGGGGCCGGTAGCTCGAAGGTCAGGGTGCGTGAGGCGCCGTCGCCGTTGGACGGGGTGATCCAGCGCAGAACGCCACCGTCGTCGATCAGCACGGCCGCACTCTGCCCTTCACCGACGGTGACGTCGACGTGGGGTCCGGCGGCGGGTTCGCGCGCGGCCGGGGTCGAGGGTCGCCCGCGGGCCACCGCGGGCTCGGCCACCGCGGTGGTCGCGGACGGGCCGATGCGTGCGTGATACATCGACTGCCAACCACCGAGCCGGGCGAAGGATGTCGCCGATGGTGCACCGGGACCGGCGACGGTCTCGGGATCATCGCCCGGCCCGAATCGGGCGAGCGGGCCGAGCAGGACCAGGTCCGGCGGCAGGTGGAAAACCGGTTCGTCCTCGGGCATGGTCACTGCCCTCCGTGGTGGGCGGGGTCAGCTGATGGCGGCGGTGACAACCGGAGCGTCGACGCCGCAGCGTCATCGGTGACCATTCCGCTGACCGTGGGATCGTCGGACACCCCGTACTTGCTCCGGTAGGCCGCATCGACGGCGGTCCGTGTCCCGGCATCGGCGGCGCCCACATCGGCGACGGCCACCTCCCGCTCCCAGTCGGCGATGCGGAGCAGGGCCGTGCCGGTCCGCACGGCGGCCCCGAACCAGCCGGTGTCGCGCCGATGCCACGTCCGCACGAACACCGAGCCGTCGACCTCGACCACCCAGATGGGGACGTCGGTGCGCATGGTGCCGTCCGCGCGGGGTGTCGAGATCCGGAGCTCGTGTGCGGCAGCGATCTGTCGTAGTGCGGCGGTGTCCCATGCTCCGGAGGAGTCCATGACCATGACCTTTCGTCGTTCACGACACCGCATCGCACCGCCGACCGTGCGGTGGTCTGTGCGGACATGGTAGATCGGTGACGCGCCGACTCATCCGTGATAGTTCTGAGAAATCAACCCGAGAGGCATACCCGATGGACAAATCGCGAATCCTGACGACCGTCGACGAGGCGGGAGTCGCCGTTCTCACCCTCAATCGGGCCGAGAAGCACAACGCCCTCGACGACGCCATGTTCGACGCTCTCGTCGATGCCGCGGCAACGATGGCCTCCGACAACGCCGTTCGTGCCGTGGTGATCCACGGCGACGGCAAGAGCTTCTGCTCCGGCCTCGACGTCTCCGCCCTGGGCGGTGCAGGCCTGGGGAGCTCGCTGCTGGATCGTGAGGACGGACAGGTGGCCAACCGGCCGCAACGGGTCGCGGTGGACTGGGCGCGGGTGCCGGCGCCGGTCATCGCGGCGATCACCGGGAACTGTTTCGGCGGTGGACTGCAGATCGCGCTCGGCGCCGACATCCGCTACGCGGCGCCCGACGCCCGGTTGTCGATCATGGAGATCAAGTGGGGACTCGTGCCGGACATGGGCATCACCGCGACCCTTCCCCGCCTCGTTCCGCTGGACGTGGCCAAGGAGTTGACCTTCACCGGCCGCATCCTGTCCGGTACCGAGGCGCACCGACTGGGGTTGGTCACCGGGGTGTCCGACGATCCCCTCGACGCGGCGCTGACCCTCGCCCACGAGATCGCGGCGAAATCACCCCACGCCGTCCGCGCCGCGAAGCAGTTGTACGAACGCACCTGGACCGGCAACGACCCGGCCGCGGCCCTCCTGCTCGAAAGCGAGCTGCAGGTCGGGCTGATGGGCTCACCGAATCAGCTCGAGGCGGTGGCCGCCGGGATGGCCCGTCGCCCAGCCCGGTTCGTCGATCCCGATTGAGCATCCCGGCCGGGCGGAGAGTGTCTCGTGGGCGATATGCCCGATTCGTCGGGTTCGCGTGTGCGGCAGGGAAGTTCGCCTCGGCTGCGGTCGCGGCAAGCCGTTAGACTTCCGACACTCTCCTACGACGAAGGGTGTCGATGTTCCCGACATACGGAATCCCCGATGGTGCGGACACCGCCTGGATGCTGGTGGCGTTTGCGCTCGTCCTGCTGATGACACCGGCCCTCGCGCTGTTCTACGGCGGCATGGTGCGATCCAAGAGTGTGCTCAACATGATGATGATGTGCCTGTCGGCCATCCCCATCGTGTGGATCATCTGGGTGGTCGTCGGGTACTCGTTGGCGTTCGGTACCGACCACGGCGGACTGATCGGCAGCTTCGCGTCCTTCCCCGGCCTGGAACACACCTTCGGCACCAACGCCGACAGCGAGATACCGCTCGTCGGAACGATTCCCGCGATCCTGTTCGTCGCCTTCCAGGCCGGTTTCGCGATGGTGACCGTCGCCCTGATCGCGGGTGCGGTCGCCGACCGTATGCGGTTCGTCGCGTGGTTGCTCTTCGCCGCGGTGTGGTCGGTGCTGGTCTACATCCCGATTGCCCACTGGGTGTTCAGTGCACCCGGCCTCACCGAGGAACACGGCGGCTGGATCGTGTCGCACCTCAAGGCGATCGACTTCGCCGGCGGAACCGCGGTCGAGATCAACTCGGGCGCCTCCGCGCTCGTCCTCGCCTTACTCCTCGGCCGTCGGCGGGGGTGGCCGAAAGATCCGATGCGACCTCACAATCTGCCGTTCGTCATGCTGGGCGCCGGACTGTTGTGGTTCGGATGGTTCGGCTTCAACGCCGGTTCGGTCCTCGCGGCCAACGGTGCGGCAGCGATCGTCGCCGTCAACACCCTCGGCGCGGGCGCGGCATCGATGGTGTCATGGCTGGTCGTCGAACAGGTTCGGCACGGCCGGCCGACGTCGTTCGGTGCCGCGTCCGGCGTCGTCGCCGGTCTCGTGGCGATCACCCCCTCCTGTTCGGCGGTCACGCCGATCGGCGCGCTGGCCGTGGGAGCGGTGGCCGGGGCGGTCAGCTCGTACGCGATCGAACTGAAATTCCGCTGGCGCTACGATGATTCGCTCGACGTCGTCGGCGTGCACTTCGTCAGCGGAGTCGTCGGCATGCTGATGATCGGACTGGTGGCGTCGTCGACCGCGCCGGCCGGCGTGGACGGCCTGTTCTACGGCGGCGGGGTGGATCAACTGTGGCGGCAGGCGGTGGCGGTGGTCGCGGTGTTCGCGTATGCCGTCGTGGTGACCGGGGTGATCGGGCTGGCGCTCAAGTACACCATCGGACTGCGCGCGGACCGTCAGCACGAGGTGGACGGAATCGACGATGCGCAGCACGCCGAATCGGCCTACGACTTCTTCACGTCGGGCCGCTGAGCGTCTTCTTCTGGGTTACTTCTCCTGGGTGGCTTTTACTGGGGTGGCTTCTATTGCGCGGCAGCGGAAGAGTAGACCGGTTGAGGTGAATGAGCCTCCGCCGCGGCGACGCGATGTCGTCCGACGAGGTGAGTGCGATCAGGATCCCGTCACGGCCGTGATGCGTTGCTCGACCATACCGACCGCGTGCCCCAACAGTTTGAAGGCCGCGTTGGTGGTCTGCCCGTGGTAGTAGCGGTAGTAGATCTGCTGCGCGATCACGGCCTGGCGGAAGTACCCGAACGCCTCATACCAGCGCCACCGCTCCGGTGACATCGCGAAACCCATTCGTTCGCAATAGATGTCGACGAACTCGGCGCGGGTGATCATACCCGGCAGATGCGTCGGAACCCGCCGCATCATCTGCATCTGATCGTCGTCGTCGGCCTGGACCCAGTACGCCATCGAACCGGCGACATCCATCAGCGGATCACCGAGAGTGGCCATCTCCCAGTCGAGGATGCCGATCACCCGGGTCACGTCGTCGTCGGCGAGCACCACGTTGTCGAGCTTGTAGTCGTTGTGGATGACGCAGTTGGCGACGTCATCGGGTTGGTTGTCGGCCAGCCACGCCATGGCCGCCTCGTAGTCCGGGACGTCGTCGGTGCGCGCGTTGCGGAACCGCGTCGACCATCCCTCCACCTGTCGGCGCACATACCCGGCGCCCTTGCCGAGATCGGCGAGTCCGGCGCGTTCGGGGTCGACCGAATGCAGTTCGACCAGAACGTCGATGAAGTTCAGGCACAACGCCCAGGCCTGCTCGGCGGACAGGGGGACGTCGGCCGGCCATTCCTTTCCCGGGATGACGCCGTCGATCTTGCCCATCACGTAGAAGTCGGCGCCGAGGATCTCCTCGTCGTCGCAGAAGGCGACCATCGGTGCGATGTAGGGCAGCACCGCAGCCAGTTTCGACTGGATGCGGTATTCGCGGCTCATGTCGTGGGCGCCGCGGGCCTTGGTGCCGCGGGGTCCGTGACGCAGGATCAGTTCACGGTCGGGGTAGGTCAGTAGAAACGTGAGATTCGATGCGCCGCCGGAGAATTGCTTGACCTCCGGTGTGTGGTCGAGACCCGTCGGGTCGGATGCGTGGGTACGCAACCATTCCGCGACCCGGACGGTGTCGAAGGCGTCCTCGGACCGGACATCGCGTGCACCCGCGACCTGATGACTCATCCTCGATCTCCCTTGCTGCTCTGCAGGATCACCTCGACCGCACGCGCCGCACTCTGGCACGCACCTTCCATGGTGGTGGTCCAATCGGTGCGAGTCCAGTCCCCCGCCAGTGCCAGTCCCCGCACCGCGGTGCGCTGATCCGGCCGGATCCCGGCGGTCCCGGGCCGTTGTGCGAAGGTGGATTTCGGCATGCGCACGACGTGACTGTGGATCACCTGCGCGTCCGTCGCCTCCGGGAAGTACCGACGCAACATCTGCATCTGGATGTCGGTGATCGCCGCATTGGACTTCGTCGTGAGATCGTAGGCCGCCGACACCGTCGTCGAATACAGGTGTGCGCGTTGCGGATTCCGGCCGTGCATGCGTTGTCGGTCCCACACCTGTTCGAGGACACCTTCGCCGCCCAGCAGGATCTCGCCCCAATCCGTCATGCCGATCGGCCGGTCGAGGTAGAGGTTGACGCTGACGATCGGTACCGGTGTGAGCTGCTCTGCCGCGGCATAGATCTGCTCATGCCCGGGAACCTTGTCGAGCAGCCCGCGAATGTTCCACACGGGGACGGCGCAGATGACGGCGTCGGCCGCGATGTGTTCCCCGTCGGTCAGTGTCACCCCGGCGACCGCCCCGTCGGCGACATCGATCGACGCGGCCACCGCGCGGTGGCGGACCTCGACGCCGTTGTCGGCGAACACTTTCTGCGCACCGTCGATGAACAGGGTGTCGAGGTCCACGGTCGGATACCCGATGGAGATCGGGGTGCGGGTCTTGCGTGCCTGTCGGATTCCGGTCACCAGCAGATCGGCGGGGACCTTGGCCGAGGAGATCTCGGGTTTGTCACCGGTCAGGCCGATGACGATGCCATCCCACAGGGCGTCGCGCGCCGACTGGGGCATGCCGATGCGCCGAAACCACTCGTCGGCGGTGATGTCGTCGAGCCAGTCGGGTTGGCGCAGGACGTGACGGATCAGTGTGGTCTGGGCTCGCATCGTGCGGAGGCGGTCGAGGCCGGTCACCCCGGGCAGGTCGCCGAGCGCGGCCCGTGCCCCGGCGATGCCGGCGAAGGCCGAACGCCGCGTCGCACCACCCGGCATCCGAATGGTCATCTGGCCGGGGAACTCCACATACTGCCGGGTGCCGACGCTGTCGAGGTAGCGCATCAGATGCTCGTAGCCGCTGGCGAACACGTGCTGTCCGTTGTCGGGTACATCGTCGACCGCGGCCACCGGCATCGCGATGGTGCGCCCACCCAACGATCCGCGACGCTCGAGCAGCGTCACCCGATGTCCGGCCTCGGTCAGCCAGACCGCCGAGGCCAGTCCGGCCAGTCCCCCGCCCACAATCACACAGTGCATGGGTTGAGACTAGATCGTAGATCTGTGTCTTTGCGCGTTTTGGAGGTGATGTCGGGCGCTGTCAACGGAGTGGTGAGCGCTGTCAACGACGGGGCGGGCGCTGTCAACGGAGTGGTGAGCGCTGTCAACGTTGGGGCGGGTGCTGTCAATGCGGGTACAGACGGGACCGCCCCGCAGCGATCGTGCCGATCGGTGCGGGGCGGTCCGGTGGGGCGATGCGTTACGAGACGCCCACCTGGGTGTTCTGGTTCGACCAGGCGGTGCTGCCGTTGATGGCGCCGATGATCTGCGGCCGCAGTTCGGCGGCCTTGATCACCGCGTCCACCGAGCCGACCTCGACGGCGCGCTGGATGCTGTGCACCGAGTCGAACTCCGCGGCGAGTTCGCTGATCTTCTCCGCCCGTACCGACTGCCGGATGTCGGTGAGTTCCGCCCCGAGGTTGGTCCGGTCGGTGCCGGATGCCTCGGCCACGCGGGCCTCGAGATCACGGACCCGCGGATCGGACGCGGTGCGCTTGGCCACCTCGCCGGCGAAGACCACCGCGGCGGCGGGAGCTCCGCCGAGCACCGAGGCGAACGACCCCTCGATCGCCAGGACCGTCATGTTCGGGTTGAGGGCCTTGGAGAACACCACGAACGCGCCGCCGTGATAGCGCGAGATCACGCAGAACACGATGGGGCCCTTGAAGTTCACGATCGCGCGACCGATCTCGGCCCCGTACTCCAACTGCAGTTTGCGCAGCGACTCGGGCGAGCCGTCGAATCCGGACAGGTTCGCCAGGACCACCAGCGGACGGTTGCCGCTGGCCACGTTGATCGCGCGGGCCGCCTTCTTCGACGACTGCGGGAACAAGGTGCCCGCGGTGTAGGTGTCGGGTCCGTCGGTGGGTGTGTATCCGCGACGCTGCACCTCGCGGGACTCGATACCCAAGAGGCACACCGGGATTCCGCCGAGGTGCACGTCGCACACGACGGCGGTCTCGGCGTCGGCCATGCCGGCCCAGCGTTCGAGGACCGCATGGTCCTGATCGGCGAGGGCCCGCATCACGGTACGAATGTCGAACGGCTTCTTGCGATCCGGGTTGGTCAGCGGGGAGAAGATCTGACCGACCGTGGTGAAGTCGCTGCCGGCCAGGACATGCGGATAATCCGACACGTCGCGATCGATCGGGTCGCCGGTGATGGCCCGACGCGGTGTGGCTTCCCCCGGAACCACGTAGGTGTGGTCGTAATGCGACATCAACAGGTCGCGTGCCGCGGTCAGGTTGGGTACCCAGTACTGGGCCTGCCCGTTGGGACCCATCACACGGTCGTAACCGCCGATGCCGAAGTTGTCCTCGGCCGAGACGCCACCGGAGAAGTCCAGTGACTGCTTGCCGGTGAGCACCATCGCCGAATCCGGCGTCATCACCAGGATGCCCTTGGTGTGCATCAGCATGGTCGCCTCGGCGTTCCAGTACGGCTGGGCGCCGACGTTGATGCCGGCGACGACGATGTTGATCTCGCCGCCGTCCTGGGTGAACTCGACGACGCGCTTGAGCGCCCGGGCCACCCAGTCCATGTTCTCGGTGCCGGACTCCATCGAGATCCGGGCACCCGACGAGAGGGCGAACCACTCCAGCGGGACCTGCATCCGCTCGGCCAGATCGAGCGCCGCGATGACTCGCGCGCACTCCGGTTCCGACAGTGCGCCAAGGGATTTGGTTGGGTCACCGAGAAGGATGACGCGGGTGATCCCCTCGGGGTACTTCTCGCTCGTGGTGGTGATGACACCGGCGACCATCGCGGCGGTGTTGCGGCCCGCGGGCCGGTCGACCGGCACCAGGGTCTGCTCGGCGTCGAGATCGTACTCGGCGAAGTCGCCGAGCATCGCGGCCAGTTCGTACGGGTACACCGTGTTGCGCTTGGCGGCCCGCAGCACCTTCTGACGGTAGGCGTCGACCGGTGCGATCGGCTCGTCGGTGGGTTCGCCCACCACGACGTCGAATCCGCCGGTGGCGTTGACCGACAGACGCACCGCGACCTTGGACAGTTCGCCGGTCTGCTCGTCGCGACGACGCCCGATCAGCAGGACCTCCTCGAGTCCCACGCCGACGGTGGTCGCCCGGATGTAGTCGGCGATCACCCGGAAGGTGTCGTCGCCGGCCTCGATGGGCGGCCAGATGTACATGATGATGCGGTTGGTGTCCGCGCTCCTGCCTGCGCCGCGCAGGGCCCGTCGCAACGAGTCCACACACGAGGCGAGGGTGGCCTCGGCCGACGGCAGCGTGAGCAGGTGGCCCTCGTCGTCGCGCAACTCGGTGAGGTCGCGCACCTGCGCGAAGGCGACGAGCCGCTCGTCGGACGGATTGTCCTTGGCGACAGCGCGATACAGGTAGATCTCCTCGTCGTCGGCCGATGCGACACGGGTGAGATCGAACTTGCGCCACCGCTCCATCTGCATGCGCTGGGCGATGTAGGGATGCAGGCCGCGGATCAGGCGCTCCTCGGACATGCCGGTGGCCGAGGGGCGGAAGGTGAAGTGATGGTGCATGCGGGCACCGTCGATGCCGGCGACCGTGGTCGTGACGCGGTGGACCTGGGGTGGCAACCCGCTGCCGGCGATGACCTCCTCGAGGGCGCTCGCCATGGCGTCGAAGTCGTCGGGTCGTTGTTCCCACCGCAGGTAGATGTCGGCGTCGACGGAGACGCTGTCGCGGGCGATGTCCGCCAAACCGGCCAGCGCGCCGACCAATTCGTCGAATCCGACGGCGGTCGAGATCAGGCTCGAGCCGGCGCGTTCGGCGACCACGAAGCCGGCCGCGCCGGTCTGCTGGACCCGAATGTTGGTCAGGCCCTTGTTGCCGTAGTACCGGCGGGTGAGCACCTCGAGCAGGACGGAGTTGTCGTCCTTGCCGCGGGTCATCTGCTGACCCAGCAGGCGAACCAGGGGTTCGGTGCTGCCGACCATCTCGGCGATCCGCTCGGCGCGATCGGCGGCGTCGGGGTTGGTGTCGAGGTATCGCAGCTGATCGCGGACGGTGTTGTTCACCCGCGCGCGGCTGCGCAGCAGCAGCGGCTGGCCGTACCAGGCGTAGACGACTCCGCGGGCGAGGTCGGCGATCGCCGGGAAGCGCACCTTGGATGCGGCGACCAGCCGGTCGAGAGCCGCGCCGACGGTGTCGCTGAGCTCGTCGCGGGGCGCGGGTTCGCTCAGCCACTGCCGCAGCAGCGCGGTGATGACGGTGACCGAATCCGAGGGACGCTGCAGGGCGAGGAAGATGCGGAACACCGCGGCCTCGAGTTCCGGCGTGCGTTCCAGATCGTCGATGCCGTAGTGCACCAGTGCGCGACGCAGCGCGGCGTGGAAGGCCTCGGGCAGCCCGTCGCGTTCGGCGTCGAGGCTCTGCAGGTAGGTGTGGAAGCTCTCCCGCGCGCTGTGCACGCGTTCGTCGCCGATCCCCTCACCCGACGGGCGGTTCTGGCTCAGGCGGGCCAGATCGGAGAACACGGTGATCAGCTCGAGTTCGTCGGCGATGGGTCGTCGTGCGTCCTCGATCGCCTCGCGCCGGGCCGAGCGGTAATCGTCGAGCAGGCGGGTGCGGTCGTGCGGGTCGACGTCGTAGCCCAGCAGCAGGCTGCGCAGGTCCTCGAGCCCACGAGCGGTGCGTACCTCCGCCGACAGGTCGGCGGGGCCTTCGGGCAACTCGATGTCGACGGCGGCCTCGGCCGCCTCGACCGAATCCTCTTCCTCGTCGTCGGTGAGCGGTTCCAGGCGCAGCAGCGGCACACCGGTCTCCACCTGCGTACCGACCGACACCAGGCATTCCTTGAGCCGCGACCGCATCGGTGCCCGCAGCACGGTCTCCATCTTCATGCTCTCCAGCACCAGGACGGGGGCTCCGGCCTCCACCTCGGCGCCGACCTCCAGCGGGGTGGCGACGACGAGTGCGGGTGCGGGCGATCGGACCACGCCACCCTCGTCGCGGCTGACGCGGTGGGTCACGCCGTCGACGTCGACGAGGTGGATCGGTCCGTGGGTGTCGGTGACGAGGCGGTAGCGGACCCCGTTGAGGACGATCTGCGCGGCGTGCGCGTCGAAGCGTTCGAGATCGACGTCGGCGGTGCGCGACTCTGTGCCGGCCTCGATGCCGACCCGGAAGCGATGGGCACCGATGCGCGCCACGCGGACGCGGTAACCGACGCCGCGCAGCTTCAGGTCCAACGGGCGGCCGCTGTCGTGCTGGACCTGCGGCCGACCGCCGGATGCGGTGGACAGCAGCCGCTGACGTTCGAGGGATTCCTCTTCCTCGTAGGCGTCGATGGCCGCGGCGGCGAGGGCGACCGCGGAATGACGCGACGCTATGAGGCGGCCCTCGGTGCGGACCCGGTCGATCCAGCCGGTGTCGGCGCTGCCGTCGATCACCTCGGGCTGGTTGAGCAGTTCGAGAACGAAACTCTTGTTGGTCGCGCCGCCCTCGATGATGACGCGGGTCTGGGCCATCGCGCGGCGCAGGCGACCCAGTGCCTCGTCGCGGTCGCGGCCGTAGGCGATGATCTTGGCGATCATCGAGTCGAAGTCGGCGGGGATGGTGTCGCCCTCGCTGACGCCGGTGTCGACGCGGATGCCGGGACCGGCGGGCAGGTCCAGACGCGCGATCCGGCCGGGGGCGGGGGCGAAGTCACGGTCGGGATCCTCGGCGTTGAGCCGGGCCTCGATGGCGTGTCCGCGTTCGGCCGGCGGTTCACCCTCGAGTCGTTCACCGGAGGCGACCCGCAACTGTGCGCGCACCAGGTCGAAGCCGGTGGTGACCTCGGTGATCGGGTGCTCCACCTGCAGGCGGGTGTTGACCTCCAGGAAGGCGAATAGCTGCTCGCCCGGATGATAGAGGAATTCGACGGTGGCCGCGCCGCGGTAGCCGACGGCCACGGCCAGCCGTTCGGCGGAGGTCTTGAGCTCGAGGACCTGCTCGGGTGCGAGAACCGGCGAGGCGGATTCCTCGATGATCTTCTGGTTGCGTCGCTGCACCGAGCAGTCGCGGACGCCGAGTGCCCATGCGGTGCCCTGCCCGTCGGCGATCACCTGGACCTCGACGTGGCGGGCGCCGGTCACCAGACGCTCGAGGAAGACCACGCCGCTGCCGAAGGCGCGGGCGGCCTCGTCGCGGGTGCGCTCGTAGGCGTCGCGGAGTTCGGCGTCGTCGGAGACCTTGCGGATGCCTCGACCGCCACCGCCGGCGGTCGCCTTGAGCATCAGCGGGTATCCGATGTCCTTGGCCGCCGCGACGGCTTCGTCGATGGTGTCGACGCCACCACGGCTCCACGGGGCGACGGGGACGCCGACCTCTTCGGCGATGAGCTTGGCGCCGATCTTGTCGCCCAGTTTGCGCATCGCCTCGGCCGACGGCCCGACGAAGGTCACGCCGATGCGGTCGCAGAGCTCGGCGAAGACCGGGTCCTCGGCGACGAAGCCCCAGCCGACCCACGCCGCGTCGGCGCCGGTCTCGAGGAGAGCTCGTTCGAGGAGGTCCATGTTCAGGTAGGGGCGTGCGGCCGCCGGGCCCAGGTCGTAGGTGATGTCGGCTTCGCGCACGAAGGTCGCGTTGCTGTCGACATCGGTGTGCAGGGCGACCACCTCGATGGGCTGTCCGGTTTCGGCGGACAGGCCGCGGACGGCGTGGATGAGTCGCATGGCGGCTTCGCCTCGGTTCACGATGGCAATGCGAGCGAACATCACCGACTCCCTTCTCTTCGTCGTCAGGCCGATGGACCGTGGTGGTCGCACAGCACTCGGGGCGGACGGTAGCACCGTCGCTGCGTCGAGTGTCTCGGTTCGGCGGAGTGGGACGCCGGTGGCGAACCCGCGGTCGATTGTTGCGGATCGTTACCGTACGCGCGAGTACGGTGCGGACACGCCGACCTGCGATGTCGTGTTCGAGGGCGGCGATGACCGGCGAATCCGGGCGGCACCAGGACATGTGAACCCGGCGGCGTCGGCGATGTGGTCTTCGCCACTGTCGTGGGTGAGGGTGTCGGCGCCCCCGGATATTCCGAGCAATGGCCGTTGTCACCATCGATGGTTGGCGCATGGGATCGGCGAGTTGACGCCGGATTCAACTCCCACGATCGTGAATGATGTTCTGGCCCAGCTCAACCGGTCGCGATCGACGCCGGGGTGGTGCTGTGGTGTTGCCTCGCAGCGCAACTCGGCGATCTGTCGGAGAAGGATCGGTACTTCGGTTGTCGGACAGCACGACTCGCGACAGTGGAGGCGGCCTCCGGGGGTCATCGTGTGCCGGATGTGGCGGTACCGCTGAGAGGGCCGCCGTCGTCGGGGAGCAAAGATCCCCCGACGCCGTTTCACCACGCCTAAGGTGGCCTTCATGAGCCACCAGCCCCACGACCAGGTCGACATCAAGCCCCGTAGCCGCGACGTCACCGACGGACTGGAGAAGACCGCCGCACGCGGCATGCTCCGCGCGGTCGGCATGGGCGACGACGACTGGGTCAAACCGCAGGTCGGGGTCGGGTCGTCGTGGAACGAGATCACCCCGTGCAACCTGTCCCTGGACCGGCTGGCCACCGCGGTCAAGGAGGGCGTGTTCGCCGCCGGCGGGTATCCGCTGCAGTTCGGCACCATCTCGGTGTCCGACGGCATCTCCATGGGTCATGAGGGCATGCACTTCTCGCTGGTGTCGCGCGAGGTGATCACCGACAGCGTCGAGACCGTGATGAGCGCCGAACGCCTCGACGGATCGGTGCTGCTCGCCGGGTGCGACAAGTCGCTGCCGGGGATGTTGATGGCCGCGGCCCGACTCGACCTGGCGAGTGTCTTCCTCTACGCGGGATCGACCCTGCCGGGGTTCGCCACCCTGTCGGACGGCTCGGAACACCAGGTCACCATCATCGATGCCTTCGAGGCGGTCGGCGCGTGCGTCCGCGGGCTGATGAGCCGCGACGACGTGGACACCATCGAACGCTCCATCTGCCCGGGGGAGGGTGCATGCGGCGGCATGTACACGGCCAACACGATGGCGAGCGCGGCCGAGGCCATGGGGATGTCGCTGCCGGGCAGCGCCGCTCCCCCGGCGCCGGATCGTCGACGTGACGGGTATGCCCGCGCCAGCGGCGAGGCCGTCGTCGAGTTGTTGCGTCGCGGGATCACCGCCCGCGACATCATGACCCGGGAGGCCTTCGAGAACGCGATCGCGGTGGTGATGGCCTTCGGCGGGTCCACCAATGCGGTGCTGCACCTGCTGGCGATCGCGTACGAGGCTGACGTCGAGTTGTCGCTGGAGGACTTCGCCCGGATCGGCGCCCGGGTACCGCACCTCGCCGACGTCAAGCCCTTCGGACGGCACGTGATGACCGACGTGGACCGCATCGGTGGAGTGCCGGTGGTGATGAAGGCGTTGCTCGATGCCGGCCTGCTGCACGGGGACTGCCTGACCGTGACCGGAAAGACGGTGGCGCAGAACCTGGCCGCGGTCGCGCCGCCGGACCCCGACGGAAAGGTGCTGCGCGCCTTGTCCTCCCCGATTCATCCCACGGGCGGGATCACCATCCTGAAGGGATCGCTGGCCCCCGAGGGTGCGGTCGTCAAGTCGGCCGGCTTCGATTCGGACGTTTTCGAGGGCACCGCAAGGGTTTTCGACCGGGAGCGATCGGCGATGGATGCGCTCGAGGACGGCACCATCGCCGCCGGCGACGTCGTGGTGATCCGCTACGAGGGCCCCAAGGGCGGCCCGGGAATGCGCGAGATGCTCGCGATCACCGGCGCCATCAAGGGGGCGGGTCTGGGCAAGGACGTCCTCCTGATGACCGACGGACGATTCTCCGGCGGGACAACCGGCCTCTGCGTCGGCCACGTCGCCCCCGAGGCGGTCGACGGCGGTCCCATCGCCTTCGTGCGGGACGGCGACCGGATTCGGCTCGACGTCGGCGCGGGTACCCTCGACCTTCTGGTCGATCCCGACGAACTCGCCTCCCGTGCAGTCGATTTCACTCCACTGCCGCCGAGGTATACCCGCGGCGTGCTGGCCAAGTACACCAAGCTGGTGGCCTCGGCGTCGCAGGGTGCGGTCTGTCGTTGAGGGGTCGCCGGGTGCGTTGACGAGGGCGGGGCGCGGCGAATCGAGTAGTCGACTACTCATGTGCCGCTTGCGGTCACGCTCCTAGGCTCGTCGCACGACGACGAGCACGTCGCCGGCAGACACCACCGAAGTCGAGGATCGGTCATGGCCAAGAAGATCATCTACTGCTGCGACGGTACCTGGAATGGTCCGGCGACCGACACCAACGTCTATCGGTTCTACAAGACCTTGATCAAATCCGCTGCGCAGCAACCGTTCTACGACGAGGGCGTCGGGCGCGCCGGTGGCTTTCTGTCGCGGTTGCGGGGCGGGGCATTCGGGGCCGGACTGGTGGAGAACGTCCGCGAGGGCTACGAGAAGATCGCGAACTGCTTCGTGCCGGGCGACTCGATCTACCTGTTCGGTTTCAGCCGCGGTGCGTACACCGCGCGCAGTCTCGGCGGGATGATCGCCTATTGCGGTCTGCCCGAGGGTCTCGCCACCCCCGATCAGGTGGCGAACGCCTTCCGCGCTTATCGGGCCCGCGACGGCAAATCAGCATGGGCCGATCGGCCGGCGGACCTCGTCGACGCTCGCGTCGAGATGGTCGGCGTGTGGGATACGGTCGGCACCTTGGGGATTCCGGGTGCGTTCTTCGGCTCGCAGGACGGGAAGTACCGATTCCTCGACACCGCGCTACATCCCGCCGTGCACGCTGGATACCACGCGTTGGCGATCGACGAGCGGCGCAAACAGTTCGCACCGACCCTGTGGTCTCGGGGACGCGAGGACCAGATCATTGAGCAGGTGTGGTTCGCCGGCGTGCACTGCGACGTCGGTGGCGGTGGGCAGATGGCCGGCGGACTGGATGCGATCACCCTCGGGTGGATGCTCGACAAGGCGACCCAGCACGGCGTCGAGATCGACCCGGCGTCGACGTGGCAGCGCACACCGCTGCCCCGGGAGTCCGCGTGCGTGCCGATGAGGCGCTCGTGGAAGGCGTACTGGGGACGACGGATCACCCGCGCCATCGCCCCGCGCGCGGCCGTAGCGAACTCGGTGGAGGTACGGATCATCGGCGACGACGGCTACCGTCCCAAGCAGCTGCCCGATCTGTCCGGACGCACGAGCGCGTTGCTCGACACCCGGGCTCCTCGGCGGATGGTGCCGGTGGTCGCGGAGGCGGTGACGGGCGTCGACACGGTGCGCAGCGCCCCGGTCGGCGAGACCGGTGACGCCGACGCGGCGTGATAGATCTCGTGATGGCGCGCGCCGGGCTCCCCTGACGCGGAATGCCTGGGTGCTCACCGGGCGCCGGAGGTGTACTGCGTCGGGGTCAGCCGGCGCGCGCCGGCCGCACATCCTCGCGCTCGACGGCCCACGCCACCAGCAGTCCGGCGAGCAGACCCCAGAACGCCGCACCGATGTTCAGCAGGTCGACGCCGGAGATGGTCACCAGCAGGGTGACCAGCGCACCCAGGGTGCACTGGGATGAGAACGCGGTGCGAAACGCATTCTGAAGTGCGCCGAGGAGCGCCAGTCCGCCGACCGCCGCCACGAACGCCGCAGGCGTGGCGAGCATCAGCTCGACGAACAGCGGTGCGGCGAGGCCGACGACGATGGCCAGGATCCCGAAGGTCAGCGCCGCGGTGTACTGGCGTTCGCGCTGACCACCCGCGACCAGCAACGCGTTGGTCGGCCCGGCGAGGCAACTCGACACGGCACCGACGGCGGCCGCCAACCCGGAGAACACCCCGCAGGCGATGGTGACGACGTTGACCGGGGTGCGGTGCCCGGCGGATTCGAGCACGGCCGTGCCCTGCCCGTTCTGGACGACGATCACGGTGATGGCCAGCGGAATGACCAACTCCAGGCAGGCCTGGATGCTGAACTGCGGAGCCTGCAGTGCGGGCGTGGCCAACCACGTGGTGGGTGCGGCGGTGAGATGGAATCGGCCGCTCACCGCGACGGCGAGGGCTCCGGCCACCAGTGCGCCGATGATCGGCGGGATGAATCGTCCCAGCCGCCGGTAGGCCAACAGCACCACGAACACCACGACGATGGGCACGGCGATCCCGGGATCGTCGTCCATCGACCGGAAGATGTTGATGCCGAATTGCATGAAGACACCGGCGACCATGGCCATCACGATCGGTTGCGGCAACGCCGACATCACCCGCCGAACCTGCCCGGTGAGGCCGATCGCGGTGATCAGCACGCTGGTCACCACGAAGGCGCCCAGAACCTCGGGCCACGACAGATGCTGCAGCGAGGAGCCGACCAGGACGGTCCCGGGAATGGTCCACGCGAACGCGAGGGGTGTGCGGTAGACCCAACTGGCCAGGATCGTCAACGCACCGTTGAGTGCGAACACGCCGAAGATCCACGACGACAGCACGGCCCGATCCAGGTGACCCGCGGCCCCGGCGGCCAGGATGACGGCGACCGGTCCGGACGCGGAGAAGATCAGGCCGATCAGGCCGTTGGTGGCGTAACTCGTGCCGAAGTCGGCGATGATCCGGCGCGGCGTCGGGAGCGGGCGAGGCGGACGTTCGTACACACCTCCGTCGTCGTGCGGGGCGTGCTGATCGGGGTGGGCGTTGCGGGATGTGACCATGGGCGTGAACCCGAGGCTAGCGACGCGGCCGCCGCGTGAGAATGACCGAGATTCGTGGTATTGATCGGCGTCATCGATCAGTGGTTGCGCCCAGTGCGAGCCGAAACGTGATGTGCCGGATTCCGGGCTTGATAGCATCACGCTCGATGATGAGAATTGTGTTGCGGCGCATGGCCGTTGCGCTGTGTGCGGTCGTGGTGGGGATGACCGTGGTCGTGGGCCCGGTGCACGCCGCACCGGCCGCCGACATTTATCGGGTCAACCTCGATTCGCGGCCGGGCACGCCGGGGGTCATCTTGCTGGCGCCCGACGACCTGCTCAACAACCCGGCGGTCCCCCGTGTCGGTGGCAACTCGGCGCACGCCCCGGTCGAACTGCAGGTGCGCACTCGTGCCGGGAAACTACTGGCCCGGCATGTCATCCCCGACGGCCAATCGGCCGGGAACTTCCAGATCCAGTCCTATGGCGGACAGCGCGTCTACACGTGGTGGCAGGGAACCAGCAAACCCGGCCACGGATCGGGGAGCTACTACATCGCCGACCGCGACTTCCGCGTCCTGCGAACCATCCGGACACCGGCGGGTTCCTCCGGTGATCTGCACGAGTTCCGCATCCTTGCCGACGGCCGCGCCGCGGTGACCAGCTATGCGCCGGTCGCCACCTCGGTCAACGGAGTTCCCTTGCGGGTCATCGATTCTCGCTTCTACATCATCGACATCGACAGTGGGCGTGCCGAATTCAGCTGGAGTTCGTTGGCGCACGTGCCGGTGGCGGCCAACACGACGCCCTGGCCGGTACCCGGCGAGGGACTGGATTACTTCCACATCAACAGCATCGTCGCGGACGGCTCGGGCAACTATCTCATCTCCTCGCGCAACACGTCGGCGCTCTACCTGATCGACGGGACGACCGGACAGGTCCGATGGCGGCTCGGCGGCAACAACTCCACCCTTCGGGTGGAAGCGAACGCCACCTTCGCCAATCAGCACGACGCCGAGTTCCTGCCGGACGGGTCCATTCGTCTCTTCGACAATCACGCGGCCGTGCCCGCGGTCGGTGGAGGGTCATCGGTGTTGACCGTGCGACCGGACTTCGCGCACGGCGTCGTGCGCCTGGTGTCGCGGTGGGAGCATCCGCAGCGTCTGACCGCGTGGGCGATGGGTAACGCCCAGACGCTCGCCGACGGTTCGGTGTTCGGGGGCTGGGGCACGACCGGCCACATCTCCCAGTTCGATGCCCGAGGACACCTCGTCTACGACGCCAACCTCTCAGGAACCCTGACCACTTACCGCGCGTTCTTCTACCCGACGGGGTTGTAGGTCGACGGGTGCGGCTCGTCTCACGGCCGCGGACACACCGCGTCGAACGGTGCCGACGAGGACAGTCGGCTCACGATCCCGGCATAGGTGAACTGCTTGGCGGTGGCGACCGCATCGACGACGTCGGCACCCTTGGCGAGTTCGGCGGTGGTGGCGGCGGCGAAGACGCATCCGGCTCCCGACACCCGCTCCTGGCCGACCTTGGGTGCGCGCAGCACCGAGATCTCGCCGGCGTTCCACACGACGTCGACGGCGTCGTCGCCGGCCAGGCCGACTCCACCCTTGACGATCACGGTCTGCGGGCCCTGATCGGCGATCCGACGGGCCGCCTCGGCGAGGTCGTCGATCGTGGTCAGCTCGTCCATGCCGGCCAGGGTCGCGGCCTCGAACAGGTTGGGGGTCACCACCGTCGCCAGCGGCAGGATCTGCTCGCGCAGCGCATTGTCGGTGTCGAGCGCAGCGCCCGGTTCCTGCCCCTTGCAGATGAGGACGGGGTCGACCACGACGTGACGCCACGTCCGACTGCGCAGTGCCCCGGCGACGGTCTCGATCGTTGTGGGCGTGCCCAGCATGCCGATCTTCACCACATCGGGTGCGTGGGTGACGGTGGCGGCCTCGATCTGGTCGGCGATGACCGATGCGTCGACGGGTACGAATCGGTGGGCCCACCCGTTGTTCGGATCGAAGGACACGATGCAGGTGATCGTGCCGACGCCGTAGGTGCCCAGTTGAGCGAAGGTCCGCAGGTCCGCCTGGAGTCCGGCGCCGCCGGTCGCCTCGGATCCGGCGATCACATACGCGATGGTCGTCATCGGTTCACTCCTCTGCGCTGATCGTGAGGAACGTGATGGTTCCCCACGATCAGCGTAGAGGTATGCGTGGGGCCGTCGACGGGGTGCGCCGGGCCCGCGCTCAGGCCGCGATGAATCCGTCGATCTGGTTGATCGCTCCGGTCGATCCCTCGACGACGCCCATGTCCAAGACCTTCTGGAGGCCCTCGGCGGTGTCGAACGTGCTGGTGTAGGTGGCGACGGTGGTCCCGTCCCGTTCGGTGAACGTGTAGGTGTTGCGCGACAGCGGGAGGGAATCGATGGGTGTGAAGTCCTCGTTGGCGAATCCGTCTCGGAAGGTGAGGGCATGGGGTTCGTCGACGGTGTCGACGAGCCAGTATCCGGCGAACTTTCCACCGTCCGGACCGGTCATGTAGTAACGCGGCCACCTGCGGTGAGGTCGTGATCGACGACTGTCGCCGGGTATTCGGGTGGGCCCCAGATCTTTTCGAGCTGACGCGGATCGGCGTAGATCTGCCAGATGCGACTCGGCGGGGCGGCGAACTCCGCGGCGATGGTGAGGGTTCGGGTGTCGAGGTCGTGGGTGACGTCGGTGACGGGCATGGTGTCAGTCCTCTTCTGATGTGGGGGGTGTCGGTTGTGGTGATTGCCGGTGATCGCTGGTGGCGTGCGGTGATTCGTCCGCGATCAGGTCGTCGATGCGGGCGATTCGTCCGCGCCAGATGTGTTCGAGATCGGTCAGCATGTCGGCGACGGCGCGCACGGCGTCGACGTCTCCGGACGCGAGTTGTTCACGGCCGCTGCGGCGTTTGGTGATCAGTCCGGCGCGTTGCAGGACCGCCACGTGTTTCTGGACGGCCGCGAAGCTCATGTCGTAGGCGGCCGCGAGTGTCGACACCGAATGCTCCCCGGCCAGAACGCGCCGCAGGATGTCGCGGCGGGTGCGGTCGGACAGCGCGTGGAACAGGGCATCGGCCCTGTCCTCGTCGGTGTCGGTCACCTCCCCAATATACAACCGATCTGTTGTACGTTGTCAAGGGTGTGACGCTCTTCGCTCCGCGTGATGTCCTAGGCTGACCACGAGCGATCACCGATCACCTGGAGGATTCACATGACACAGCTCGGAGTTGTCGGCGGCGGCACCATGGGCGCGGGAATAGCCGAGGTTGCCATCCGGGCGGGTGACGACGTACTGGTCCTCGAACGCGATCAAGAGGCCGCCGACGGTGCCCGCGGTCGTATCGAGAAGTCACTCGGTCGCGCGGTCAGCAAATCGAAGATCACCGAAGACGATGCCGCACAGGCGTTGTCGCGGCTGCACCTGACGACCTCGGTTGCCGACTTCGCCGACCGTGAACTGGTCATCGAGGCGTTGCCCGAGATCGAATCGCTGAAGGTCGGGTTCTTCGCCGAACTCGACAAGGTCACCTCGCCGGAGGCGATCCTGGCGACCAACACCTCCTCGATCCCGATCATCCGGATCGCCAAGGACGTCGCCGACCCCTCCCGCGTGGTCGGCGTCCACTTCTTCAACCCGGTGCCGGTGATGCCGCTCGTCGAGATCATCTCCAGCCTCGCGAGCTCACCTCAGGCGATCGAGACCGTCACCGCCTACGCCCGCGACCACCTCGGCAAGACCACCATCGCGGCCGGTGACCGCGGCGGATTCGTCGTCAATGCGCTGCTCATCCCCTATCTGGTCAGCGCCATCCGGATGTATGAGAGCGGCTACGCCTCCAAGGAGGACATCGACGCCGGGATGGTCAACGGGTGCGCGCATCCGATGGGCCCGCTGACCCTGAGCGACACCGTCGGCCTCGACGTGGTGCTCGATGTGGCCGAGTCGCTGTTCGACGAGTTCCGCGAGTCGCACCTGGCCCCGCCGCCGCTGTTGCGCCGCATGGTCGAGGCCGGATACCTCGGCAAGAAGACCGGCAAGGGCTTCTACGACTACAGCTGAGGTCCGCGGCCCGGCGGGTGGCGTGCCCACTCGACGGGAATGGGCGCCCACTCGACGGGGATGGGCGCCCACTCGACGGGCCGTCAGTGGTTCAGGCCGATGTCCTTGCTGCCGTAGCTCTCTCGCAGGCGGGGCTTGACCACCTTGCCGCCGGCGTTGCGGGGAAGTTCGTCGACGATGATCAGATCCTTGGGCTGTTTGAAACGGGCCAAGTTCTCGTCGAGGTAGCCGGCGATGGCGTCGAGGGTCACATCCTCGATGCCCTCGGCCAACACCACCACCGCGACCGGTACCTCTCCCCACTTCTCATGCGCCCGTCCGATCACCGCGGCTTCGGAGATGTGGGGATGGCCGTAGAGGACGTTCTCGACCTCGGCGCAGTAGACGTTCTCACCGCCGGAGATGATCATGTCCTTGGCGCGGTCGACGACGTAGAGGAAGCCGTCCTCGTCCTCGCGCACCAGGTCTCCGGAGTGGAACCACCCACCGCGGAAGGCGTCCGCGGTGGCCTGCGGATTCTCCCAATACCCCTTCATCAGGTTCGGGCCCCGGTAGACGATCTCGCCGACCTCGCCTTGTTTGACATCGTTCATCATTGGATCGACGATGCGTGCGGTCACCGCGGGAACGACCTTGCCGATCGATCCGATCTTGCGCAGCGCGTCCTTGCCTTCGAGGATGCAGGTGACCGGTGACATCTCGGTCTGCCCGAACGCCGTCATGTTCAGAGCCTGCGGGAAGTTGTCGCTCATGGCGTTGAGCACGGTGTCCGAGGCCGGCGCCGCACCCCAACTGATGGTGCGCAACTTCAGGTTTCGCGGCCGGGTCTGTTGTGCGGCGCAGACCGCCTGCCACTGGGCCGGAACCATGAACACCGACGTGACACCCTCGCGTTCGAGGGTGTCGAGCATGTCGTCGGGGTCGAAGGCGCCCAGCGGGTGGATCACCGAGGTCACGCCCCGGTAGAAGACCGGTGCGAAGGCCGCCAGACCGGCGATGTGGAAGATGGGCGGTACCACCGAGGCGACGTCGTCGTCGGTGTGGTCCTGGGCGGCACTGATCGTGGTCACCGCCTGCGCCTGCAGATTCTGGTGGGTCAGCATGGCGCCCTTGGGTTTTCCGGTTGTCCCGGAGGTGTACATGATGAGCGCGACGGTGTCCTCGGGGACGTCGACCTCGGGCAGGTCGGCCGACCCGTCGGCGAGCAGCGTCTCGTAGTCGAGATGCTCGGGATCGTCGCTGCCTCCGACGACGATGGTGGTGTCGATTCCGCCGATCGATGCGTTGACCGCGGCGGCGAGCGGGGCGAGCAGCGTCTCGGTGACCACCACCTTGGCGCCGCTGTTGGTGACCAGGAAGCCGACCTCGGCCGGACTCATCCGGATGTTGACCGGGACCGGGATGGCGCCGATCAGGTTGGCGCCGAGCACCGCCTCGACATACTCGGTGCGATTGAGCAGCGCCATCAGGATGCGGTCACCGAACTGCACGCCGTTGCGGCTGAGCGCGGCGCCGAAGGCCCGACTGCGTTCGTCGAGTTCGCGCCACGTCGTGGTCTGACCCTGGAATCGGAGAGCCGGGCGGTCGGGTGTCATGAAGGCGTGCCGGTGCACCTGGTTGTTCCAGTGGTTACGGCGGGACCGAAGTGGTTCGGTCGTCAGATCGCTCGACGTTTGGGTGCTGGTGGTCAATGAACTCCCCTGACTCTGTGACACGCGGACACCGTGATGTGTGCCCTGGCTCACACATTAGAGGGGTGCGGTGACGGTGGGGGTCGATCGCGAAGGTTGTCGGCGCGCGGCCCCGATCGGCGACCGCGAACCGGTGAGATAAGGTGACCCTAACTGACAGCAAGCTCGCACCTGGCACACAGTTTCTTGATCATGTGATCGAGTAGGTGACCGGCAGACCGAATCGGAAGGTCCATGACAGTTCTGCAGCGCAACCGGAGTGCTCTGGCGCAGTCCGTGCTCGGTGAGGGCAACTATCGCCGAGTGATCCGGATACTGGCCGAGCGGCGGCAACGCCCCCGGGTCGGAAAGGTGCGATTCGGAGACCTCCGCCGCACCCAGCCCATCTGTCGCGAGTACGGCTTCGAGCGGGGGCGCCCTGTTGACCGCTACTACATCGAGAACTTCCTGGAACGCAGCGCCGACCTCATCACGGGCGCGGTCCTCGAGGTCGGGGAACGCACCTACACCGAGCGGTTCGGCCGCGGGGTGACCCGCTCGGACATGCTGAACGTGGTCGATGAACCCGGCGCCACCTACGTCGACGACCTGACCGACGCGCCGAGTGTGCCGAGTAATACCTACGACTGCATCATCCTGACGCAGACGTTGCAGATGATCTTCGATCTGCCCTCCGCGATCCGGACGATCTACCGGATCCTCAAACCCGGCGGAGTCCTGCTGTGCACCGCGCCGGGGATCAGCCAGATCGCCGATCCGGTGTGGAACTCCACCTGGTACTGGTCGTTCACCGAACTCTCGGCGAACCGGCTGTTCGGCCTGGCCTTCCCGCCGGGCAACGTCGACGTCCGAACACACGGAAACGTGTTGTCGGCCACCACCTTTCTCTACGGCATGGCCGACCGTGAACTTCGCCGCAGCGAACTCGACGTGGTGGACCCGGAGTATCCGGTCATCATCACCATCGCGGCCCGCAAAGGTGATGTGGGACAACGGCAACCGGCCGTGCTCTCCCCCGCCGTCGAAGCCGCCACCGAGGTGGCGGCCTCGGGTGACGACGACCCGGCACTGCAGGCGGCGACCGAGTTCCTCAGCGCCGACGTCGGCTCGGTCGACGCGGATCCGGGCGACACTGCTCCGGTCATCGAGAACTGGGGCGAGGTCGACGTCGCCGACATCGCCGACCACGTCGGGGGTTCCGGACGGGTGCTGCTGCCGCGGGTGCTCGAACACAACTGGGGGTGGCGGCGCATCATCGCCAACGCGGTGGCCTCCCCCGGCGACCGACTCGCGATCGTGCTGTCGGTTCCCCTCGGGGACAGCGAGATGCGCGTCGACAACGACAAGGCCATCCCCGCACTGCAATTGCCGCGTGAGGAGCTTCTTGCGCACTTCGCCGGCATGGCCGTCCGCGAGGACATTGTCGAATCGGGCGATGGCACCGAGACAGTGATCTATGTCGAGAAGTAGAGCCGCGGCCGAGGCGGTAAGGCGCCGAGTTCGGCGGTTGCGGCCGCGCGGCGGGATTCTGATGTATCACTGCATCTGTACCGAGACGTGTGACCCGTGGGCGATCTGTATCGCACCCGAGCACTTCGACGATCAGATGGCCGTCCTCGCCGAGGCGCGTGCGGCGGTGCCGCTCGCGGACTTCGCCGACGAGGACGGCTACACGCGGGACGGTTCCCGGCTCGCGGTGACCTTCGACGACGGCTACGTCGACAATCTCCTTGTCGCACTGCCGATTCTAGAGAAGTACGACATACCCGCGACGATCTTCGTGGTGGGCAACGCCGTCGGCCGCAGGCGCGAGTTCTGGTGGGATGCGTTGCAGCGGGCGATCCTCGGTCCGGCCATTCTCCCCGAGATCCTCGAGGTTCCGTTCGGAACCGGCCCGCAGACGTTCACCTCGACGGACGGTTGGGGCGGGGTTGCCGACAACGCCGGCTGGCGTGCCGATGCCGAAGACCCGAGAAACCGGCGGCAACAGCTCTTTCGTACCCTGTGGGATGCCATCGTCGTGCTGAGTCCGGACGAACAGGACGCGGCTGTCGACCACCTCCTGGAGTGGGCCGGTGAGCCCGAGATCGGTGTCGGCTCACGACTTCCGGTGACCGGTGAGCAGTTCGCCGAGCTCGCCCGGCATCCGTTGATCACCCTCGGTGGTCACACTCTCGACCACGTCTCGCTCACCGACCTGACGTTGCCGGACCGGCACGCCCAGATCGACGCGGGTAACCGGTCGGTGTCAGAACTGGCCGACGCGCCGGTCACCCAGTTCGCCTTCCCCTTCGGCCGCTTCGATGCGCCGACGCGAAACCTGTTGCGTGGCACCGATGTCAGCGTCGGTTGTACAAGTGTGTCGACCCCGGCGACATCGTCGGACGATCGTCATGCGCTGCCCCGCCTGCATGCCACGGACATGGACGGCGAGGCATTCGGTCGGTGGCTTCGGCGCGATCACGGTGTGCTGGGGCGCTCGGCGGCAACGGTTCTCTGACTCGCGGCATCGGGGTCCGTTCTGCGGCAACGGATCTAGCGGATGACGAAATCGTCCCACCGGTCGTCGAGATAGTCGACGAACCGCGGACCGACCGACTCGTTGACGAGATGACGCTCGGGCACCGGGGTGTCCATCGCCCGGAACTCGTCGTCGGCGGCGACGTTGCGGGCAAAGTCGTGATGCAGGATGGCTCCGGTTCCGATCAACACGAAATCGGCTCCGCGCTCCAGGCATTCACGTGCACCCGGTGCGTCCAGGATCTTGCCGGCCACGCCGAGTCGCGTCGACCCACGTGGGAGGTCGACGAAGTGCTCGATCAGGAGGCGGTCCTGGTGATGCTCCTCGTAGGGACGTTTGAACGCATCCCACAGTGAGAGATCAAGGTAGTCCAGATGACGGTCGGACAGGACCTCACCGGCCAGCGCGCAGGCCTCGTCGAGCACGATTCCGTACCTCTCCGGCGAGAGTCGAAGTCCCAGTTGCAGATCCGGCGAGGTCTCCGCCCGGATCGCGGCGATGATGTCGTGCACGATCCGGAACCGATTCTCCGCCGAGCCTCCGTACCGGTCGGTGCGGTGGTTGTGCCGGACGTCGAGGAACTGGGCCACCAGATAGCCGTGGGCGCCGTGGATCTCGACGCCGTCGAAGCCTGCCCGTTCGGCCCGTACCGCGGCGTCGGCGAAGTCGGCGATCACGCGTTCGATCTGGTCGGTGGTCAGCGCGGTGACCCCGCGTTGCGGGTCGTCCCACGGTGCGAGCGCCGGCCGACCGGACAATTCCGCGTCGGCGCGGCGACCGCCGTGCTGCAACTGCACCGCCGACACCGACCCCGCCGACCGGATACCGGTGGCCAGCCGTCGCAGACCGTCGAGATGGGCGTCGTCGCAGATGCCGAGTTGGCCGGGGAATGTCTGTCCCTCGGGACTGACGTGCGCGGCGCAGGTCATCACCAGACCGAAGCCACCCTCGGCGCGGCGCACCAGCCAGCGGTACTCGTCGTCGGACAGTGTTCCGTCGGCATTGCTCTGCAGGTTGGTCAGCGGTGCGAGGGCGACCCGGTTGCGCCACGCGCGACCGTGGGCGAGTTCGAGGGGTGAGCCGAGATACTGCATGGACCTGTCCTTGGGTGCCAGGGAGATGGACTCATCAGTTGTATCGCATCGGCCGGATCACCCCGGCGCCCCATCATCGGATCCGGCGGGACGGGGATGGCCGAACTCCGCACGCGTGCGATGGGGTGGGTGTCAGAATCGCGGTATGAGCGAACATGTATACCGAGTCATCGAAGTTGTCGGTTCATCGGCGGAGGGTACCGATGCGGCGATCGCCAATGCCATTGCGCGCGTGACGAAGACGACACGAAACGTCGACTGGTTCGAAGTCGTCGGTACCCGTGGGCATGTCGCCGACGGCGCCATCGCCCACACGCAGGTGACCCTGAAGGTGGGCTTCCGGATCGACGAGGACGACGCCGCGTCGTGAATTCGGCTCGACCGGAGGTCGCGACGCTATCCTGACCGCGGGCGGACGAGCGGGCCGCGGCATCCGAGGGGAATCAGGTGACAGACGAGGTCGAATGCGTGGTGGTCGGCGCCGGCGTCGTCGGGCTGGCGGTGGCGCGGCGACTGGCGCGCGACGGTCGCGAGGTGGTGATCGTCGAGTCCGAGGACGCCATCGGGACCCAGACCAGCTCCCGCAACTCCGAGGTCATCCACGCCGGGATCCACTATCCGGCCGGAAGCCTGAAGGCGCGTGCATGCGTCGCGGGTCGCGAACTGCTCTATCGCTACTGCGCCGAGGCCGGGGTGGCGAACCGACGCATCGGCAAGTTGATCGTGGCCGCCACCGAGGATGAGCGTCCGCAACTGCAGCGCATCATCGCCGCCGCGCGCGCCAACGGGGTCACCGACCTCCGTCTCGTCGAGGGTCCCGAACTGGCCGAGATGGAACCGGATCTGTCGGCCGTCGCGGCGGTGCTGTCCCCGTCGACGGGCATCGTCGACGGGCACGGCTTGATGCAGGCGCTGCGCCGCGACGCCGAGGACGCCGGAGCGTCGGTGGTCGTGCACAGCCCGCTCGTCGCCGGCGAGATCGGCGCCGACGCGACGATCACGGTGGAACTCGGCGACTCATTCCGGGTCCGGTGCGCGACGCTCGTCAACTGCGCCGGGCTGGGGGCGTGGGATGTCGCCGCCGCACTGGACGGGTTCCCGCCCGGACAGATCCCGTCGCGCCGTTTTGCCAAGGGCAACTACTTCGGCCTGGACCACGGCACCGCGCCGTTCACCCACCTGATCTACCCGGTGCCGGTGGCCGGCGGCCTCGGTATCCACCTGACGCTCGACCTCGACGGCCGGGCGCGATTCGGCCCTGACGTCGAGTGGCTGGGGGACGTCGATCCCGCGCACATCGACTTGTCCGTCGATCCCCACCGCGTCGATGCATTCACCGAAGAGATCCGGTGGTACTGGCCCGGACTCCCCGACGACGCACTGCACCCCGATTACTCCGGCGTCCGCCCCAAGATCAGTGGTCCCGGTGAACCGGACGCGGACTTCGCGGTCCGGGGACCCTCGGATCACGGGGTACCGGGCCTGGTCCACCTGTTCGGTATCGAATCGCCCGGACTGACGTCGAGCCTCGCGCTCGCCGACGAGGTGGCGGCGAGACTGCGGCCGTAGTCGGACAGCGCTGTGTCCCGCGTTGACGGCGCTCTGTCCCACGTTGACGGCGCTCTCTCAATCGCTGGTCGAGCCCGACGAGGCGCCAGCCGAGGAGGTGTCGAGGCCTGGTGGGGTGAGGCTGGAACGTGCTGGGGTGTTGGGCGCACAACATCGAGCGCTGTCAATGAGAAGCCGAGCGCTGTCAGTGAGACGCCGAGCGCTGTGAACGCGGAGACGGGCGCCGTCCATGTGAGCAAGAGCGCCGTCGACGGGCGGGCGATTGCGGCTTCTGAAGAACCCATCCGGTGGTGTGATCCATGTCGCCCGATCAGATCCGTGTGACGTGTCGGTGGCCGGAGCCGGGGTCGTAAGCTCGGAGAGGACCCCGACCCGCGGGCCGCGGATGCGGCGACAGCAAGACAACGCATCAACACGCACGATGTCGCCGCGACCGCGATACTGGTAGCGCCGAGACAACACGAATCCCGGTGCTGCGTGACCACGACTGGAGAGTAAGGCGGATTATGAGCGCGGAAAAACCGACCATCATCTACACGCTGACCGACGAAGCGCCCATGCTGGCGACCCACGCTTTTCTGCCGGTGATCCGAGCGTTCGCCGATGCCGCCGACATCAACGTCGCGACGTCTGACATCTCCGTCGCAGCCCGCATCCTGGCCGAGTTCCCCGACTACCTCACCGACGAGCAGAAGGTTCCCGACAACCTCGCCGAACTGGGCAAGCTCACCCAGGACCCCAGCACCAACATCATCAAGCTGCCGAACATCTCCGCGTCGGTGCCGCAGCTGCTGGCCGCGATCAAGGAACTGCAGGCCAAGGGATACAAGATCCCCGACTTCCCGGGCAGCCCGAAGACCGACGAGGAGAAGGCGATCCGCGACCGCTACACCAAGTGTCTGGGTAGCGCCGTCAACCCCGTTCTGCGTGAGGGAAATTCGGATCGACGCGCCCCGAAGGCGGTCAAGGAGTACGCCCGGAAGCACCCGCATTCGATGGGTGACTGGTCGATGGCGTCGCGCACCCACGTCGCGCACATGCGCCACGGCGACTTCTATCACGGCGAGAAGTCGATGACCGTCGACGGTGATCGTGACGTCAAGATGGAACTGGTGACCACCGGCGGCGAGACGATCGTCCTCAAGCCGAAGGTGTCGCTCACCGACGGCGACGTCATCGACGCCATGTTCATGAGCAAGAAGGCCCTCATCGACTTCTACGAGGAGCAGATGGAGGACGCCTACAAGACGGGCGTGATGTTCTCGCTGCACGTCAAGGCCACGATGATGCGGGTCAGTCACCCGATCGTGTTCGGCCACGCCGTGCGCACCTTCTACAAGGATGCCTTCGCCAAACACGGTGACCTCTTCGACGAACTCGGCGTCAACGTCAACAACGGGCTCTCGGATCTGTACGCGAAGATCGAGTCGCTGCCGGCGTCGAAGAAGGAAGAGATCATCGACGACCTGCACAAGTGCCACGAGCATCGCCCGGAGCTGGCGATGGTCGACTCGGCGCGCGGCATCTCCAACTTCCACTCCCCCAGCGATGTCATCGTCGACGCGTCGATGCCCGCGATGATCCGCGCCGGTGGCAAGATGTACGGCGCCGACGGCCGGCCCAAGGACACCAAGGCGGTCAACCCGGAATCCACCTTCTCGCGGATCTACCAGGAGATGGTCAACTTCTGTAAGACCAACGGCGCCTTCGATCCGACGACGATGGGAACGGTCCCCAACGTCGGCCTGATGGCGCAGCAGGCCGAGGAGTACGGCTCCCACGACAAGACCTTCGAGATCCCCGAGGCCGGTTCCGCCAACATCGTCGACGTGGCCACCGGCGAGATCCTGCTGTCCCAGGATGTCGAAGAGGGCGACATCTTCCGTCTGTGCATCGTCAAGGACGCCCCGATCCGGGATTGGGTGAAGCTCGCGGTCACCCGCTCCCGTGATTCCGGCATGCCGGTGGTGTTCTGGCTCGATCCGTACCGCCCGCACGAGAACGAGCTGATCGGCAAGGTGCGGACCTACCTGAAGGATCATGACACCGAGGGTCTCGACATCCAGATCATGTCGCAGGTGCGCGCGATCCGGTACACGATGGAACGCCTGATCCGGGGTCTGGACACCATCTCGGCAACCGGCAACATCCTGCGTGACTACCTCACCGACCTCTTCCCCATCCTGGAACTCGGCACCAGTGCCAAGATGCTGTCGATCGTGCCGTTGATGGCCGGCGGTGGTCTCTACGAGACCGGTGCCGGTGGGTCTGCGCCCAAGCACGTGAAGCAGCTGCTGGAAGAGAATCACCTGCGCTGGGATTCACTGGGTGAGTTCCTCGCGCTGGCGGTGAGCCTGGAGGATCTGGGCCGCAAGAATGACAATGCGAAGGCGACGATTCTCGCCAAGACGCTCGACGCGGCCACCGGCAAGCTCCTGGAGAACAGCAAGGGTCCGTCGCGGTCGACCGGTGAGCTCGACAACCGCGGAAGCCAGTTCTATCTCGCCATGTACTGGGCGCAGGAACTCGCCAACCAGACCGACGACGCCGAGTTGGCGAAACACTTTGCGCCGCTGGCGAAGTCGCTCGCCGAGAACGAGGACGCCATTGTCGCCGAGCTGAACGACGCTCAGGGCGGTGCCGTCGACATCGGTGGCTACTATGCACCGGATTTCGAGCTGACCGACAAGGTGATGCGCCCCAGCGCCACGTTCAACGACGCCTTGGCTGCCGTCAGCGGCTGACCGCCGGTCACAACGATCAGGGGTCGTCGCCGGATGCGACAAGCACCGGTGGCGGCCCTTCGTCGTGTTCGGGCGCTGTCGGTGTGGCGGGGCTACATCGATTCGAAGGCGCGGCCCAGCTCGGTGGCGACGTCGATGATGCGTGCCTTGGTGATGGCCGGATCGTTGATGCGCACGGCGACGTCGGCGGCGATGAACCGGCGGATCTCGTCGTCGACCTGGCCCACCATCCGGATGATCTCGCCGCGCAGGTTGCGGGCCGCCACACCCACTGTCACGTCCCGCGGACGTGGTTCGGCGACGTCGATGTGCAGTTCCAATGGCTCGATCGCCCGAGCGGTCAGGGCGAGGGCCACCGAGCCGTCGACGTCGTAGCGGATGCGATCGACCTTCAGATCGACCAGCAATCGGATACTCAGCGGTATCTGGACGGCAAAGGTGATGACGTCGGAGACCTCACGCACGATGTGGGGTTCGTCAATGCGCACCCGGGCGCGGACCTTGGCGATACCGCCGGGGCCCGACGGGATCGGTCCGACCTCGAAGGAATCACCCGTCAGCGTGGAGAATGCGCTGGCCACGCGGTCCTCGGTGACCGCCACCTCGAAGAAGCGGCGGCCGAACTCCTCGTACGTCAGCTCTGGCATCTCTCCATGGTGGCAAATCTCACCGAACTCGGGGGCGATCAGGGTCAACAAGCGTGGTCAGTGCCTGCCGTGCGCGTCGGCGCGGGCAGCCGCGTCCGGCCACATCCGGGGACATGGCGTGCCCGGGATGGTCGCGACCTCGAAGTGCCACCACTCGTTGGCGAATGTGCGGCACAGCCCCCACCGGTTGCCGTTGCGCTCGAGCCAGGCCGCCCCGGCCTGCGGCCCGACGTCGATCGCGTGACCGCCGACGTGGGTGGACTCATCCGGCGGTAGCACCCAGCGGCGTGCCGCCTCGGGGCTGCCGTAGGTGCCGATCGCGTCCCGCCACAGTTGCTGCTGCTCGGCCCGGGTGCGGGCGCCGGAGGTGATGTGCAGCGGAACCCCGTCGTCGTGTGCGGCCGCGGCGGCCTGCGCGTACGCGGTCGCCAGGACCGGGTCGAGGCCGGCGGTGCCCGACTCTGCGTGTGCCGGGGCCGCGGTCCCCGACCAGAGCAGGGCCAGCGCCCCGAGGACGGCCGACAGCATTGCGAGGCGGGCGGTCAGTGGTGTGCGACGGGCAGTTGGCGGCATCAGGGAGAACGACACCCGACCCAGTATGCCGTCTACTCTCGGCCGGTCGTGGTGAACGGCAACACCAACCGCGAGGGGTGGGCGGCGTCGCGGAACACCTTATGGGTGACCGGACGGCCGACCGGCAGGTGGAAGGCATCCGGTGGCAGCAGCGAGTTGTGGTCGTCGACCAGCGGCTCGTCGCCGCCGTGGGATTCAACGTCCCGGCGGCGGTGCCGGCATGTTCACCAGCACCTTGGCGATCTCGGGATGCAATGTCATCGCTCATGCCCCCGCGGTCTGGGATGTCGACTGTGCTGCCGGCTTCTGACCCGGGAAGGCGTCGTTGAGTTCACCCTCGGTCCAGCCGGACCGCGAAATACGTTGCAGCTCATCGGTGCCGGGCTTGCGGACGGCCTGATACTGCGCCAGCGCGGCCGGGACGGACGCCGCGTCACGCAGTGCGTTGGCGAGTTCGCCGGCATCGAAGATCGCCGAGTTCGCGCATCTCCTCGTTGGACACCACCGGTCACCAGGTGGGGATCCCGTTGTGGAACAGCGCTATCGAACAGGCGAAGGTGGCCGCGACGACGTTGCTGCTCGGCGCGGATGCGCCCGCGCTGGTGCATCGGCCGTACTTCTGGACCGAACAGTTCGGGCTGTCACTCAAGGCGGTCGGTGATCTTCCCTTCGTCGGCGAACCCGAGCGTCTCGACGGGGACCCGGACACCGATTCCGCGTCTGCGTCGACTGTGCGCGTCCTCGCGGGGCCGCGCCGGTGGACTGAGCAGGACGCGTGCCCAGGACCCCGATGGTCACCGGGCCAATACAGTAATGCCCATGACCAGTCTGCGCGAGGCCCAGAAGCAACTCACCCGCCGTCGACTCCTGACGGCCGCGCTGGAGACCTTCCAGGCCAAGGGATACGCAGCCACCACGGTCGATGACATCGCCAAGGCGGCCGGCACCACTCGGGTGACGTTCTATGCCTACTTCCCCAACCGCAGCGATCTGATGAGTGCCCTCGTCGACGAACAGCTCAACGAGTCATTGCAGCGCGATCGGTCCGATGACCACGGGTCGACCGCCACCGATCTGGTCGCGGTGGTGGCGGCGGGGACTCGCGACAGCATCGAGGCGTGGATGCGTGAACGCGTGACCATCTGGCCGGAGATCCGGCCGATCATCCGCATCGCCCGGCAGGCGGCCGGGGTAGATCCCGATCTCGGTGACATCGTCGAACGGTGGATGGAGGAGGCCGTGGCCGACATCGAGGAGGGACTCGAGCGGGCCGGCCGGTTCGAGAAACACCAACGCCACTTCCGGGGCGTCCTGGCCATCGCCGAACTCGACTACGTCGCCCAGAACTGGGGCAGCTCCGACTGGAAACTCGAAGAGGAACAGATGATCACCGAACTCGTCGACAGTTGGGTTCGGCTGCTCGCACCGGCCGCGGACTGAACGTCCGCCGTGGTTGTGCGGGACGATCCGGACGAGTCGGAGTCCGGTGTCGGCAGGCGCGTCCTGGTGATTCTCGGTGCGCTGTCGGCATTCGGCCCGATCTCCACCGATCTCTACCTTCCGGCGCTCCCCCGGGCCATCGTGGGCCGATCGGTGTTCGGGATCGGCACTGGTGTCGGTCTTTGCGCTGCTCACCGTCGTCGTAGGGCTCGGCCCGGTACTGGCCCCGCTGCTGGGTAGCGCCATCCAGCTGGTCGGTTCGTGGCGCACGATCTTCGCCGTGCTCGCCGTCATCGGTGCGCTCCTCGTCGTGGCCACCGCGATGTGGATCCCGGAAACGCTGCCGCCGGGACACCGAGTGTCCGGCGGGGTGCTGGCCGGCGCCTCGGCGTCGTATGGGCGGCTGCTCAGCGATGGCCGTACCTGCTGGTCATCACCACCGGCGCCGTCGGTTTCGGGGCGCTGTTCGCCTACATCACCGGCTCCCCCTTCGCATTCCAGGAGGTGCACGGACTGAGCCCCTCGGAGTTCGCGGTGGTGTTCGCGGTCGACGGTCTGTGCCTGATGGCGTGTGCACGGTGGGTGCGATTCTCCCGAGCGCTCCACCAGATCGCCTGTGGTGCTGCGTTTCTCGTAGCCGGTTCGGCGCTTCTGGTCGTGGCCGCGGGAACAGATGGCCTGGCGGCTGCTCGTCGGCTGTGCGGTCATCGCAGCGTTGTGGGGTGTGATCGGCCGAGCGTCACCGCCCTGGCATTGATACGCCATCCCGAACGCGCCGGCGCGGCGGCGGCACTGCTCGGCGCACTGCAGTTTCGTGGTGGGCGCGGTGACGGGCTCGCTGGTGGGGCACAGAGCCACCACGGGGATCCCGTCATCATCCCGCGTCGCATGGGCCGATTGCATCGAAATGACAAGCCATGTCCGGCAGCGCTTCTCGTCGCCGGTCCGGGGACAGGCGAGGTTCCTGTCCCCGCGTCGGAGGCCTATGGTGGAGGTGCCTGCGAATGAAGTCGGAGGCCTATGCTGGGGGTGCCTGCGAGAAAAGGAGTCAGTGGTGAGTGAGCATGAGGTCAAGATGATCGTGCTGTCGACCGATGATCTCGACGCATCCATCGAGTTCTACAGCGAGACCCTGGGTTTCGCGCTGAAGTTCCGTGACGGTGCGCATTTCGCGGCATTGAACGGCGGGGCCGTCACCCTGGCGCTGGCCACCGAGGTCGATCACCCGATCCCGGGACAGGTGGTGGTCGGGATCAAGACCGACGACGTCGACGCGGCCGCCAAGGCCATCGAGGCGAGTGGCGGCGGCATCGTCAAGGGTCCCTACGACGATGCGCATGAACGTCGCGCCGTGGTCTACGACAACAAGGGCAACGGACTGGTGTTCTACAGTCCGCTCGCACGCTGATCGTGCCGACCAGGGGTAGCGCTTGCGCATCAAAGTGAATACAATTAAATCGTGCACTACTTATCGGCGCCGGGTGGATCGCCCGGTGTACGCGGGTAGCCGACACCCGAGCCGTACACCCCAGAGCCATACACCCCAGCCGAGACAAGGAAGATCCCGATGAGCAAGACGTCCACGGTCACCACGACCAGCACGGCCACCGAGCGCCCGCACGGCTGGCAGTACGTGAAGTATTGCTACGGCGGTCGCCTGCCCGATTCGATGCGCGACTGGGTGACCAATGATCTCGCCGGCCCCGGCGCGGCGACCCGGATGGTCGCGCGCTGGGCGATCCCGTGCATCGTCGTTCTCGTCCCGCTGCTGTTCACACCGGCCGATTGGCTGGTGCGCGCCAACATGACGGTGCCGATCCTCATCCCGTACATCTTCTTCTCGATCGCGTTGAACCGGGTGTACCGACGTTTCCGGCTGACCCAGCACGGACTCGATCCGGATCTCGTCAACAAGCTCGAACGCGAGAAGAACGCCGACCTCTACGACGAGTACCGGCGCAAGTACCGCGGCACCGGCCACTGAGCCCGGCGCTCCAGCGCAATCCCGGCCCACGAAGTGGGGGAAGATTCGTCTTCCCCCACTTCTGTCGTTTCGTCGGTCGGCTGTTTTGTCGGTCGGCCCTGTGTCAGGTCAGCCGTGTCAGATCAGCCGGTTGCGGCCCGAGGACCGCCGCAGTTCGGTGAACGCGCCGATCGACGTCGAGGTCGCGGTGGCGACCGGCCGCCCACCCGTCTCGGTCTTCGACACCATGATCACGTTGTCGATGTAGGGCTGGATGGTGCTGGTGTTCTGCACGGTGGCCACGATGATCAGCTGGAACCCGAACTTGCGGAACGCCGAGAGAGCCTGCTGGGCGAACTGCGGATCGGATTTGGAGAACGCCTCGTCGAGCATCAGCTGCGCGAAGATCGGCCGGTTGTCGTCCCCGTCGGGACTCGCGAGGTTGAAGCTGAGCGCTCCGGCCAGACAGAACGCCATCAGTTTCTCCTGCTCACCACCGGAGTTGTCGCCGGCGTTGCTGTAGGTCCGGATCGTCTCGCCGGTGGCGGCGTCGTGCTCCTCGCAGTAGAAGTCGAAACGATTGCGCACGTCGAGGGCATCGCGGGTCCACTGGCGATCCTCCGGGGTGGCGCCCGCGAGACGTTCGCGCAGCAGCAGGATGTCGGCGTACTGCTCGAGGATCGCCTGCTCGTCGCCGAAGGCGACCGCGGTCGACCGCCGGGAGATCTGACGGGCCTTCTCGGTCAGTTCGGCCGCGGCGGCGAGGTGTTTGCGCCCGGGCTGCAGACGCAGCCGGGTACCGCGGTTGAACGCGACGGCCCCGAGGCCGGTGTTGACACGTTCGATCTGTTCGACGATGCGGCGTTCCTCGGCGTCGGCGGCCATGTGCAGGTTGAGGATCGCTCCCGGCGCCTGCTCGGTGATCAGTCGACGCATCCGTTCATAGGCCGACGGGAGTTCCCGTTCATCGATGCGGCGGCACATCGCCACGTAGTCGTACACCCGCTCGTCGAGGTCGTCGCTGTCGTTCGGGATGGCGTCGGGGAACTCCTCGTCGTAGGTCCGCACGATCCGCGCGAGTTCGTCCCGGGAGCGCCGGGCATCGGCGCGCATGCGGTCACGGTCCCGGCCGACCGCCTTCACCAGTTCCGCGCGGTAGGGCTCGGGTGCGAGGACGTCGAGGATGGCCGGTGACTCCTCCCGGAAACCGTCGAGCGCCACCTCGATGCCCTCACCGACCTGTTCGGGCGTGAGCCGATCGGTGAGGTCGAGCAACTGGGTGCGGCGCTCGTCGTGGGTGGCGATGCGGTCGCGCACCAGCGCCGCCTTGGAGATCGCCGCGCGCACCTGTTCCCAGATCTCCTCGGCCTTGCGTTGCAGGGCCTCGACGTCGGGATGCTCCTCCATCAGCAGTTCGTACTGGTCGGACAGGCGTTCGGCGCGGTCCTCGGCCGACTCCACGTCGATCTCGGTCCACTGGGTGAACTGTTCGCAGACACTGCGATACGCGTCGCGTCGCCGTTGTTTGTCGGATCGGTCGGCCTCGATCGACGCGGTCGCCGCGCGGGCCGACTCGTAGTTGCTCTCGTGCTGATCGAGTTCGTCGCGCAGGGCGGCGAGTTTGGCATCGACGTTGCCGACGAAGATGAACTGCGATGCCCGCAGGGTCTGACGGTCATCCTTGATGGCGAGTCTGGCCGAATCCTTGCGCAGCCCGCGATCGGTGACCGCCTTGGTGTGCCGGGAGAACTCGGCGGGATCGTCGACGCAGACGTAGTTGCCCAACCGGTTGAGGATGGTCAGGGCCTCCGCGGAACTGGGATGGGTGTCCTCGACCGGACGCAGCGTCGCGGCGAGCGTACCGGGCTCGGCGGCGCCGGCCTCCCGGGCCTGGACCTGGTGCAACTGGATCCGGCCACGCATGTCGTGGGTGTTGACGAAACGCAGTGCGGCATGAAAGTGCCTGTCGGGCACCAGGAGTCGTAATCCTGCGGTGCGCAGTACCTTCTCGACGGCGGGTCGCCACCGTTCCTGATCGGGATCGAGTTCGACGAGTTCGGCGACGTAGCGCAGTTCGGTGTCGTCGACCTGCAGGGCGTCGGCGATCACCCGGCGCATCTCGTGCTCGGAGCGCGGCAGGGCCGAACCGGCGTTCTCGACGCGGGTGAGTTCGTCCCTCGCGGCGTCACGCCGGGTCCGGGCGGCCACCTCCTGGGCGAGCACCTCGGCGTAGTGCCCCTTTCCGGCGTCGAGGAGCCCGTCGATCCGGGTGGCCTCCTCGATCAGGAACTCGCGTGATTCCCAGAAATCCTCTGCGGTGTCCGGGATCTCGACGTCGAGCGCGGACAGTTTGGCCTCATACGAGGAGAACCGGATCGACACCTCGTTGGCGGCCTTCTGGGCGGCGGTGAGCTGCTCGGACAGCGGGGCGAGATCCGCTGTGCTCGAAGCGATCCGGGACAGCAGGTGACTATGATCGGTCCGTAGCTGATCGTGTTGGGCGGTCAGCGCCTCGAGGTCGCCGTCGAGGCGTTCGATCTGATCGTCGAGGTCGGCGATCTCCGGTTGTGCGTGCCGGATTCGCAGATTGGTCAGGTAGGCGCGTACGGCGGCGGTGTCGATGGTGTCGAGCACCGAGAACTTCGCCGCCTCGGTCGCATAACGTTCCTGGATCGCCTCGATGTCGCCGAGAATGGTGCGTTTACGCCGGGCGATGTCGAGGAGTTCACGCGCGTCGACCAACGGATCGATCTGCTCGAGAGCGTCCTTGATGCCGACGATGCTCGTCGGCTCGTCGAGCATGAACTCGCGGACGAACTGTGCCAGGCCACCGACGCTCTTGAGCGACTTGGCCTTTCCGAGAAGTTGTTGGGCCGCATCGGATCCGCGGATGCCGATCAGCGAGTACAGGGACGCGAGGTACTTGCCCTCCCCGGGACCACCGCGCCAGCCGCGCTCACGGAGTCGGGCGGCGTTGTGATTGCCCTGCGCCCACTCGTTGCAGGCCTCGACGATGTCGGCGTCGCCCTCGGTCAGGAAGTAGGCGCTGTGCGCATCGGTCATCTTGCCCGCGGCAAGCCATTTGAGCACCAGCCCGGTGATCGCGGCACCCGAATCGGAGGTGTAGGTGACGGCGATGGCCGCCCATGCCGGACCCGTGCCGCGCAGGTACATCACCTCGCGGGTGGAGTTGACCCCGTCGCGGCGCTCACCCCACGCGCCGCGGACGTACTTGCCGACCGTGCGTTTGCCACTGGCCGAACCGGCGGCCGTCGCGTCCCCGGAGGCGTTGAAGTTGCGCCGATGATCGGGCAGGAAGGCCAGCGAGATCGCGTCCAGCAGTGACGACTTACCGCTGCCGGACGAGCCGGTGACCAGAGACCCGTTGACGCTGAACGGAATCGAGTGGTACCCGTCGAAGACACCCCAGTTGATCAGTTGCAGCCGGGAGAGGTGGAACTGGTCGACGCTGCTGCTCACCACTGGTCATCCCCCTCGTCGTCGGTATCGTCGGCATCGAGATCCACCGACTCGGCGCCGTCGTGATCCGACGGCGTGTCCTCCGCGTCGTCATCACCGACCTCGCCGGAACCGATGAACACCTCGAACTGGTGTTGCAGATCGGTGATGACCGAGGCGGTCATCACCGCGGTGATCACCGGGCTGACGGTGAAGGTGTCGGGGTCGTCGCGGTGACGACGCAGGAACTCGAGTTCCTCGAGTTTGTCGATGGCCTTGTCGATGCGCTTGTCGAACAGTGTCAGGTCCCGGTCGATCGTATTCGACACGCCCGCGAACAATTCGTGGATCTCCTCGTGGGTGATCAGCACCTGTTCCTCGCGCGCGGCCCGCATGTGTTTGGCCAGATGCAGAGCCAGGATCGCATCATAGGTCTGGATGGTCTCTCGTTTGAGAAGCCTTCTCCCCCAACGTGAGTCATAGCCCACCTGCTCGACGAAGGCGACCTCGAGTTCGGTGACCAGCCGCAGGCGCAGATCGAGTTCGGACAGCCGCACACGCAGCCGATCCTGATACTCGAGGACCCACGACCACAGCTGCGGGGTGCGATCGGCGCTGACGTAGCGGCGGGTCACCAGGTTCTGCAACGCCCAGCACGCGCGGTCGGGCATCTCGCTGAGGTCGCCGTCGAAACGCGGCACCTTCGGGCTGTCGTCGACGGTGGCGGTCCGGGCGACGGCGGGCAGGTCGTCGTAGCCGCGGAACTCGTCGGTGGTGGCAGGGTCGACGGCGGTGCCGTGGTCGCGATTGTCGGTCACAGGGTGTCGGCCTCCGCGGTCGGAATCGGTTCGGTGAAGGTGAGGCTCGGTACCTCGATGAAGCGGTCGTCGCCATCGAGCGACCGGAAGCGGAGAACCGAGGTCGGCGTGGACGCGGACGGGGATGACGCCGACGCCCCGGGCTGGCGCAACGCCCACGACCACAACACGATCACATGGGCCAGATACGGTTCGTCGAGCGAGTCGATGGCCTCGGCGAGGGTGACCGGACCGGTGTGCAGGGCGTCGTTGACGCGCTCGGTGAGTTCGACGGTGTCGACCTGGCCGGCCAGCGACACGAACGAGTCGAGATCGGCCTGTCCGTCGGCGATGAGCGCCGGGATCGGTGGTTCGGGATTGCGGATCTCGAACGCCAGTCGACCGATGGAGGTCAATGACGTTGTGGCCAGCGGTAATTCGTAGCCGAGGCGACGATCCGACAGCGATGTCGACAGCAACTCGTTCGCCGTCGACAACGCGTCGTTGAGCTGGCGGGCGATGCCGCGGCTCTGTTCGAGGGTGCCGGAGGCGACGAATCGGCGGATGCGGCGGGCGCAGCGCCGACGGATCCGGCCGACCTCACCGATCTGCTGGGTGACGAGGACGAAGAAGTTGTCCATCACCGACCGCAGCGCCGGATCGATACCGGGGAGACGGGCGATGACGGTGTCGATGTCGGCGATCAGCTTCGCGCGTTGTGCGGGGTCGCCGATCATCGTCGTGAATGCGTGGTACGAGGCGCTCTGTGACGACTCCAGCAGCGATTCGTAGTCGTCGAACATCTGCCGTTGCCGATCCCGGTAGGCGAGGTCGGAATCGCCGGGATCGTCGAGCAGCGCGGTGGTGATGCGATCGAGCATGCTGCCGTACTGACCGATGTCGGAGATGATCTGTTCCATCTGATAGGCGATGGCCCGGGCCTCGTCCTCGGCGGCGGCCAGGTCGGGCTCGCGCCGACGACCAGCATCGAGGTCGGCCAGTTCGGCGTCGAGTTCCTCGATCTGTTGGGTGAGGTCCTCACGCAGTGCGTCGGCGTCGTCGCTCACCTGTCCGGCGACGCGTCGCAGGCCCGCGGCGATGCCGTTGATGGACCCACCGGTGGCCACCGAGTCCTCACGGCGAAGCCGGCGGGTGTAGTCGAGGACCGAGCGCGCCTCGGGCGTCAGGTGGCACAGGTTCTGCCCGGTGACCGCAGGATCGGGCATCCGGTGCAGCCACCCGTTCTTGGCCCACAGTTTGATGAGGTCGAGTCCCTGGGGCTGGTCGATGAGACCGAGGTCGGAGATGTCGCGATCGAGGCGGACCGCCAGGTCTGTCTCCGACCGTCGCGAGCCGAAGTCGAGGTGGCGCTCCATCAGGGTGACGTAGAGGGCGGAGTTGGTGGCCGCGAAGAGGCGCACGGCTGCCGACTTCTGGATCGAGCGATTGGCCTCCCACGCCTGCGCCAGCGCCGGCTGTTGCACACTCTCCATGGCCGCCTCGTGGGTTCGTCGGGAAACAGTTCGTCGGTGTCACTTCTTCAGGGACACTTCGTCAGGGACATTCGGACCCGAGGTAGTGTCCCACGGCCGGGTCGCCTCGCCCGCGTCGCCCGGTGGCACGTGTGGAGCGATGGCGATATCCGCAGGTCGATCGGCTGGGGGCGATGCCCGCGCACGTCGTTGACAGCGCTCTGCTGGACGTTGACGGCGCTCTCGCCCGCGTTGACGGCGCTCTCGCCCGCATTGACAGCGCTCAGCCGGACGTCGACGGCGCCCCGATGACAGAAGCCGACGACGCACAGAGCGCCGTCGGTGAGGATAGGGGCGCTGTGAGTGGAGTGACGAGCGCTGTCAGTGAGGAACAGAGCGCTGTCAACGATCGGCAGGGCGCTGTCGGTGAAGCGGTGTTGACGCCGCGGTGGGTCGAAGGGGTCGGCGGCCTGGCGTGGTTCCGACGGCGGTGCCAGAGTGGAGCACATGCTGCCGATCCTGGATCTCGCCGACGCCGACACCGATCCGGAGGGGTTTCGGCTCGCGCTGCGCGAGGCCACGCATGTGCACGGATTCTTCTACCTGATCGGCCACGGGATACCCGCCGAACAGATGTCGGCCGCGGTGGCGGTGGCCCGCGAGTTCTTCGCCCTCGACGATGCGGAGAAGGACGAGATCAGTCAGCTGGACAGCCCGCATTTCCGCGGCTACTCGCGACTGGGCGGAGAACTCACCAACGGGCGGATCGACTGGCGTGAACAGATCGATCTGGGTCCGGATCGACCGGTCATCGACAACGCGGACGGCTATTGGAACCTTCAGGGCCCGAATCTGTGGCCGACTCGACCCTCGCGGTTTCGTGAGGTGTTCGGATCGTGGAGTGACTCCCTGTCCGAGGTCGGGCTGCGGCTGCTGCGGCAGTGGTCGTTGTCGCTGGGTGCCTCGGAGGACCACTTCGACGAGGCGTTCGCCCACGCGCCCGCCACCTTGCTGAAGGTGGTGCGCTACCCGGGCACCGCCGAACGTGAGCAAGGCGTTGGGGCGCACAAGGATTCGGGTGTCCTGACGCTTCTGCTCGTCGAGCCGGGATCGGCGGGACTGCAGGTCGAGACCACCGGTGGTGAGTGGATCGATGTGCCACCGGTGGCCGACGCGTTCATCGTCAATGTCGGTGAACTGCTCGAAGTCGCGACCGGAGGATATCTGCGAGCCACCCGTCACCGGGTGCGCGCACCGAAACCGGGAACCGATCGCATCTCGATCCCGTTCTTCCTCAATCCCGCCCTCGATGCGGTGATACCGATCATCGACCTGCCTCCGGAACTCGCCGCCCGCTCGCGCGGCGTCGAAGCCGATCCGGCCAACCCGATCTATGCCACCTACGGGGAGAACGCGTGGAAGTCGCGTACCCGGGCGCATCCCGATGTCGCACAACGTCATCACGGGATCACCCCGACGGGCCCCGCCTCGGCATACTGACCCGGCGTACCGACCGGCACCGGACTCCGGACTCAGATCGGCAGCCACTCCGGGCGGCAGGAACCCCGCGGCACCAGGATGGTGCGGTACGCACCGGGCGTGCCGCTCATCCGGACCTGATCGGTGACGCCCTGATAGGCACCGAGTGCGGTGTCGGCGGTGAACGTCTCCGGATCGAGGTAGCGGTGCGCACCGCCGCCGGCGTCGGTACCGGCGATCTCGTGGGCGTATCCGCGGTCGAAGACCCCCATGCCGACGATCCACAGCGCCGCCCGGGTCAGCGAGACATGCACCCGATAACTGCCGCCGTGCTCTGCCCGACGGGCCAGCGCCTCGGTGACCCCGGCGGCCAGCAACCACGACACGATGTAATCGTTGACGACGAGAATCGGTGGTAGCGAGGGTGTGTCGCCGCCGCCCTCGCTCAGCATCATCCCGGCCAGGCTGCCCGCCGTCTGATCGAACCCCACCTGATCGCTCCACGGTCCCGATTCGCCGTTGAGGGACGCCGTCGCGTGGATCAGACCTCGGTGCCCGGCGGTGGCGGTCGCGGCGTCGAGTCCGATCTCGGCGAGGTAACCCGGCCGTCGGTTGGCGTAGAGGACGTCGGCGCCGGCCACCAGACCGCCGAGGAGTGCGCTCCCCGACTCCGAACGCGGATCGATCACCGATGAGCGGACCCCGACGTTGGCGGTGGCGTAGGTGGCGTCGTGTTCGAGTTCGTTGGGTCGCCAGATGTTGAGGACGTCGGCGCCGTGCAACGCCAGCGACCGCCCGACGCCCGCACCGGCGATGACGTGGCCCATCCCGAGCGCGCGGATGCCGTCGAGGGGCTGGTCGGTCCCACCGGACAGCGGAATCGGGTCACCGTCGCCGATGCGGGTGATCTCGATCAACGGCATATCGGCGAGGACGTCACGGTAGTGGGGCTCGTCGAGCAGTTCGGTGATGGTGCGCAGCATCGGCATCACCACCCCGGCCTCGGTGCCGGCAGCCTCGAGTTCACGTCCCTTCCAGGTGGCGATGGCGGCGGCGACCGCCCGCGAATCGTCGGGGACACCGAGGAGTCGCTGGGCGCCGATCTTGATCTTGGGATAGGGATTGAGCGGCATCATCCAGCGATCGTCGCCGGTCCGGTAGAAACGGAATCCCAACGCATTCGACGGATTCGCCGGGGTCGACGGCGGATACCCGTTGAGCAACTCCCACTTCTGGTCGTAGAACGGGCACAGCCGGTGTGGTGCGCTGCGCAGGTCGACCGAGATGTCCTGTCCGGCTCCACCTCTCAGACGGTGGAGCTTGGCGACCGCGGCGGACTTGGTGGCCAGCGCGATGCCCGCCGCCGCGCCGAGTCGCAGGGTGCTCGGCACCACCGGATCGGCACCGATGAACCTCACCTCGCCACCGGTGTCGGCGGGCGACATGCCCAGCCCGGACAGCACGCCCTCGAATTCGGCACCGGCATCGAAGATGTCGTCGGTGGCCGGCGTGGCCGCGGCGGTGCGGAGTCGTTCGGTCAGCGACGTCATGCGGTCACCTCGGCATCGTCGACGTCGTTGCCGTCGGCGGCCGCGCTGAGCAGATCGTCGGGAAGGAGGACCTGGCGCGACCGCAGGTATTCGCCGATCGCCTTGCCGACCTGATCGACACGCAGATTCGACGACCCGCCGGTACCGAGCAGTCCGCGGAAGACGAAGTGCACGGCCCGCAACTCGGGGAACTCGTGTCGGACGATGTCGAGGTCCTTGGTCTCCGGGATGAGGCGACGGATCTCGTCGGTGTCGAGGAATCGGCGCAGCCACAGCCACACTCGCGGATCCGGGGTCCACACACCGACATTCGAGTTGCCGCCCTTGTCGCCGCTGCGGGCATGGACCACGGTACCCAGTGCGACACGGGTCACCCGCTCCGCCAGCGGCGCGCCCGAGGGTTCGGGATGCTGTGGCTGCGAGACGATCTCGAATGCGGGCGGTCGCGGTGCGTCGACGGTGCGGCCGTCTCCGACGACGGCCCGATGGCGCAGCGCCGACTGGTCCAGGACACCGGGCCAGTAGTCGATCCGCGGTGACGGCCGTGAGTGCAGACCGGCCGCCCCGTCGTGGAAATAGCCCGGGATTCCCTGCAGATACAGGCTCCCCAGTCGGGCACCGAGAGCGGCGGCACCGAGCGTGTCGGCATCGTCGGCGGTGGCCATCACGCGCAACGACACCGTTGCGGCCCACTGTGATTCGGGATCATCGGCGGCCGTACCGATCGCCGTGAGGTCGATCTCGACGCCGTCGGGCAGATCCAGCGACAGTTGATCGCGGATCAGCGCGATCTTCTCCTCCACGTGTGGCGAGGTGACGAAGACCGTGTTGACGACGCTGTGGCCGACCTTGCCGAACAGGGCCACCTTGGTGGTCGGCGGCGGCGGCGAGCCGACGGCACCGGTGACGGCCACGCGGTCGGACCCGACCGCATCGACGCGCACATGATCGAGACGAACGGTGACATCCGGGTTGAGGTAGACCGGTCCCTGGATCTCATAGACCAACTGGGCGGTGACGGTGTCGACGGTGACCGCTCCCCCATCCCGGGCGTGTTTGGTGATGACAGCGGAGCCGTCGGCGGCGATCTCGGCGATCGGGAATCCGGGCACCAGGCGATCGGGAATGTCGAGGAAACCGGAGAAGTTACCGCCCACCGCGTGGGATCCGCATTCGATGATGTGTCCGGCGACCACGGCCCCGGCGAGTGCGTCCCACTCGTCGGTGGACCAGCCATGCCACCACGCCGCCGGGCCGAGGGTCAGCGAGGCGTCGGTGACGCGGCCACACACGACGATGTCGGCCCCGGCCTCCAGTGCGGCGGCGATCCCCCACCCGCCCAGGTAGGCGTTGGCCGCGATCGGCTCGGCCGTCCACTGTGACAACGGCGCACCGCTGTCGAGGTGATCGAGGAGATGGCCTCCGGCGCGCAGGTCGGCGAGGTCACCGAGGATGTTGTCGCCCTCGATGTAGGCGACCTCGAGAGCGACTCCGGCAGCGGCGATCTCGTCGCGAAGTACCTGGGCGAGCCGGGCCGGATGGAATCCGCCGGCGTTGGTCACCACGGCGATCCCACGATCGGCGATGGTGGCCAGATGTGGCCGAATCTGGCGCACGAAGTATTCGACGTAACCGCGATCGGGGTTGCGGATATAGGCCGCGGACAACGAGGCGAGGGTGATCTCGGCGAGGTAGTCACCCATCAGAACGTCGATCGGGTCACCGTCGAGTGCCTCGGTGATGGCGGTGGGGCGATCACCGAGATATCCGGAGAAGTTCGCGATGCGGATGGGTCGTGTGGGGTCGGGTACTGCCATGTGGGCAGGCTATCGACCGACCGTCGGCGGTGACCAGGATCGATCGGCGAAGCCCACGATGACCGAATCGGTCGCGAACGCGGAGAGCCGCCGGTGGCGGTGGCCTACAGTGATCGCTGTGGATGTGCTTCATCTGCGGTACTTCGTCGCGGTCGCCGAGGAACGCAGTTTCACGCGGGCGGCGGCGCGACTGCACATGGCCGCGTCGCCGTTGAGTCAGCGCATCAAGGATCTCGAACGCGAACTCGGCATGGATCTGTTCATCCGCGCGCACCGTCGGGTCGAGTTGACCGACGCCGGACGCGCGCTGCTCCCCCAGGCGGGTGACATCGTCGAACGGGTCGACGCGATTCCCGATCTTCTCGCGGCGGCGCAGACCGGGCAGCAGCGCCGCGCGGTCATCGGCATCGCCCCGGAGGTGTCGCCGTCGATCCGTGACGCATTCCTCGACGTTCTGGCACAACGGTATCCGGACGTCCGTCCCCAACTACTACCGGCCAGCACCGCTCCGCTGCTGCGGGATCTACGAGGCGGAGCCGCCGACCTCGTCCTCGTCCACGGGCCGGTGGGCACCGACGGTGTGGAGTCCCTGCTGCTCGATCGGCAGCCCGTCGGGGTGGCGGTCGGTTCGATGATCGTCGACGGCACGCCGGAGACGATCGCGCTGGCCGAACTGGCCGAGATCCCGTTCGCCTCGATCAATCACGATGCGGCACCGGAGATCTACGCGAACCTCGACAACCTGCTGACCCGGCACGGCGTGCACAAACGGATCACGCTGAGCGACGGCAACTTCGGGGGTCTGGCGCATCTGGTGGCGACCGGGCAGGCGTTCACCCTCGTCGCCTTGGGTGACGGAATGACCGGCCGCCTGTTTGCCGGTGAGCCGGTGCAGGTGATTCCGCTGCGCCACAGCAGGGCGCACATCAGCACGGTGGCGGCGTGGCGGGAACGGCGAGCGGCCACCGATCCGTTGGTCGCCGACCTCGTCGACGTCGTCGGCCGCCTCGACGATCACCGCCGATCGGAATCCGCATCGGGCTGATCACCGGCGAACCCGGCGAAAGGCCGCCAAACGGCTGCCCACCCGAACGATTCCGTCTACCATCTCCGTCATACTCAATTACATGACCATGGATGTTTCATGACCAGGAGTGTTCGATGAAGGAATTCCGTGAGGCGGTCGAACGGGGCGACACGACGGCCATCGAGGCGTTGCTCGCCGACGATGTGGTGTTCACCAGTCCGGTGGCGTTCGCGCCGTACGAGGGCAAGGCGATCACCGCGGCGATCCTGCGCGGCGTGATGCGGGTGTTCGAGGACTTCCGCTACATCCGCGAGTTCGGATCGGCCGGCGGCGCCGACACTGCGTTGATGTTCACCGCCACCGTGAGCGGGAAATCGATCACCGGCTGCGACTTCATCCACGTCGACGCCGATGGCCGGATCGATGACCTGATGGTGATGGTGCGTCCACTGTCCGGGGCCACCGCGGTGGCCGAGGCGATGGGCGCGCAGTTCGACCGGATCCGCGCCGAGGCAGCCGAGGCCGCGGCGGCCGCCGGCGGGAGTCGGGGCTGAGTCAGGGCGTGTCGGCCCGGTCGGCCTGCGCCGTCGCGGCCATCCGGGTGGACAGGACGTCGGCGGCGCGTCGACACCATGCGGCGTTCTCCCGTTCGAAGGCGATGCCACGCAGTCCGGTGAGATACGGTCCCACGGACGGACTTTCGGCGAGAAAGCGATCTTCGGAGACGTCGCCGCGCACCTTGCGCAACAATCCCTCGATGAGACGGGCCTTGGCCAGTGCCGACTCTGCGCGTCCGCGCAGGTCGTCGATCAGTGCGGGGGTGTCGCCGATGTCGCAGGCCCGCACACGCACGAGGAGTTCATCACGCATGAAGGTCGGTTTCGAGGCGCCCTCGACGAACCTCCGCAACACTTCCCTACCGTCGTCGGTGATCGCGTAGACCCGCTTGTTGGGACGAGGGTGCTGGATGACCTCGCGGCCGCTGATCAGGCCGGCGGCCTCGAGGCGGGGCAACTCCGCGTACAACTGTTGCGGGGTGGCGAACCAGAAGCTCGCGACCGCGACATCGAAGGTCTTGGCGAGTTGGTAGCCCGACGCCTCGCCGTTGATCAACTCGGCCAGAATCGCGTGACGCAATGACATGACGATCCCCTCCTCGGTCGGCGCTGCCGCCGGGGGCGTTTGGCGGCGACGCACCCATGGTAAAGGAATTGACTGCCGATCCCTTGAGGTTGGTAGACCGGGCGGTATAGGTTCGATGCATCGCCTCATCGCCGATGGTCGAGGAAAGGACCCGCGAGAAATGAAACTCGGTCTGCAACTGGGGTATTGGGGCGCGCAACCCGTGCCCGCCCACAAGGAACTGGTGGCCGCGGCCGAATCCGCCGGGTTCGACGCGATCTTCACCGCGGAGGCCTGGGGTTCGGATGCCTACACGCCGTTGGCGTGGTGGGGTTCGTCCACCGAGCGGGTACGCCTGGGCACGTCGGTGCTGCAGATGTCGGCGCGCACGCCGACGGCGTGCGCGATGGCGGCCCTGACCCTCGATCATCTCTCCGGCGGCCGGCACATCGTCGGACTCGGTGTGTCCGGCCCGCAGGTGGTGGAGGGCTGGTACGGCCAGAAATTCGAGAAACCGCTGGCCCGAACCCGCGAATACGTCGACATCATGCGGCAGGTGTGGGCCCGTGAGGCGCCGGTCGCGAGCGCCGGCCCGCACTATTCGCTGCCCTACACCGGTCCCGGTTCGACCGGACTCGGCAAATCCCTCAAGCCGATCACCCATCCGTTGCGCGCCGACATCCCGGTGATGCTCGGCGCGGAGGGACCGAAGAACATCGCGCTGGCCGCCGAGATCGCCGACGGCTGGCTGCCGCTGTTCTACACACCCCGCATGGCCGACACCTACAACGCCTGGCTCGACGAGGGATTCGCGCGAGCGGGCGCCCGCCGCAGCCGCGCGGACTTCGAGATCTGTGCCACCGCACAGATCGTGATCACCGACGACCGGGCGGCCACCTACGCGGCGATCAAACCCTTCCTGGCGCTCTACATGGGCGGAATGGGCAGCGAGGACACCAACTTCCACGCCGAGGTGTATCGCCGCATGGGGTACGGCGAGGTCGTCGACGAGGTGACCGCACTGTTCCGATCCGGACGCAAGGACGAGGCGGCGAACATCATCCCCGACGCGGTGGTCGACGATTCGGCCATCGTCGGTGACCGCGACCACGTCCGCGAGCAGATCGCGATCTGGGAGAAGGCGGGCGTGACGACGATGCTCGTCTCGCCGGGCAGCGTCGCCGAGGTGGAACAGTTGGCGTCGCTGGTGCAGTCGAGCTGACCGGCCTGCGGGTGCCGCCGACCGGCCGGCCGGTGCGCACCCGGTAGCGTCGAGCACCATGCGCACAGTACGTGGAGTCCTCGGGATCCTGGCCGTTCTCGCTGTTCTGGTGGTGAGCGGGTGTGGCTCCGATGATGGCGGATCGGATGGCGTCGGATCGAACGGGGGCGGCAGCTCGGCACCGGGTGCGACATGGACCCTCGATGGGACCACCGGCAGTGTGACGGTGACCGCATCGCAGAACGCGAGCACCCCACCGACCGTCAAGGTCACCACCCCGTTCGCGGTCGATCAAACGCAGGTGCACGTGCTCACCGAGGGCAGCGGCGAGACCGTGTCGCAGACCGCGATCGTCGAGGTCAGCTATGTCGGCGTGAACGGCCGGACCGGCATCCAGTTCGACAGCAGCTATCAGCGCGGCAGGCCGGCCAGTTTCTCGCTGGACCGGGTGATCCCCGGGTTCGCCAAGGCCATCGGCGGACAGAAGGTCGGGTCGACGGTCGCGGTGGCGATCGCGCCGGCCGACGGGTACACGACCGGCAACGCCGACGCCGGGATCGATGCCGGCGACACCCTCGTTTTCGTCCTCACCATCATCGACGCCCAGGGCTGACCGGACGGCCGGACCGGTTGCGGGTCAGGCCCCGACGTAGTCGGCCAGGTGCCGGCCGGTGAGGGTGGATCGATCGGCGACGAGATCGGCCGGGGTGCCCTCGAACACGACCTGCCCGCCGTCGTGGCCGGCGCCGGGGCCCAGGTCGATGATCCAGTCGGCGTGGGCCATCACCGCCTGGTGGTGTTCGATCACGATCACCGACTTCCCGGAATCGACCAGCCGATCGAGGAGACCCAGCAGCGCCTCGACGTCGGCGAGATGCAGTCCCGAGGTGGGTTCGTCGAGGACGTAGATGTCGCCCTTGTCCCCCATCTGGGAGGCGAGCTTCAGGCGTTGCCGTTCACCACCGGACAAGGTGGTCAGCGGCTGCCCGATGGTGAGGTATCCCAGACCCACGTCGACCAGCCGCGTCAGGATCTTGTGTGCGGCCGGAACTTTCGCGTCGCCGTCGGCGAAGAACGTGTGCGCCGTGGCCACCGACATGCCGAGTACCTCGTCGATGTTGCGGTCGCCGAAGGTGTAGTCGAGGACCTCGGCGAGGAACCGCTTGCCCTCGCAGACCTCGCAGATGGTCGACACGCCGGCCATCATCGCGAGGTCGGAGTAGACGACGCCGGCCCCCTTGCAGTTGGGACACGCACCCTCGGAATTGGCGCTGAAGAGTGCGGGTTTGACGCCGTTGGCCTTGGCGAAGGCCTTCCGGATGGGTTCGAGGAGGCCGGTGTAGGTGGCCGGGTTGCTGCGTCGCGATCCCTTGATCGCGCCCTGGTCGATGGTGACCACGCCGTCGCGGGAGGCGACCGAACCGCCGATGAGGGAACTCTTGCCCGATCCCGCGACACCGGTGAGCACGACGAGCACGCCGAGCGGGATGTCGACGTCGACCTCTCGCAGGTTGTGGGTGTCGGCGCCGCGGATCTCGACCGCGCCGGTCGGTTGGCGCACCACGTCCTTGCACGCCGACCGGTCGTCGAGGTGACGTCCGGTGAGGGTGTCGCTGTGGCGCAGCTCCTCGACGCTGCCCTCGAAAACGATGGTGCCGCCGTCCTTTCCGGCGCCGGGGCCGATGTCGACGACGTGGTCGGCGATGGCGATCGCCTCGGGTTTGTGCTCGACCACCAGGACGGTGTTGCCCTTGTCGCGCAACTGGATCAGCAGATCGTTCATCCGGGTGATGTCGTGCGGATGCAGTCCGATCGTCGGCTCGTCGAACACGTAGGTCACATCGGTCAGCGATGAACCGAGATGCCGGATCAGCTTGGTGCGCTGCGACTCTCCACCCGAGAGTGTGCCCGAGGGTCGGTCCAGCGATAGGTAGCCGAGGCCGATGTCGACGAAGGAGTCGAGCAATTCGGTCAGCGAGGTCAGCAGCGGTGCGACACCGGGTTCGTCGAGTCCGCCCACCCACTGCGCCAGGTCGGTGATCTGCATGGCGCAGGCGTCGGCGATGCTGACGCCGTCGATCGTCGAGGATCGGGCCAACTCGCTCAGTCGGGTGCCCTGGCAGTCCGGACAGACGGTGAAGGTGATCGCACGGTCGACGAAGGCACGGATGTGCGGCTGCATCGCCTCGCGGTCCTTGGCGAGGAACGACTTCTGGATTTTCGGGATGAGACCCTCGAACGTGACGTTGATGCCCTCGACCTTGATCCGCTTGGGTTCGGAGTACAGCAGGATGTCGAGTTGGCGCTTGGTGAACTTCGCGATGGGTTTGTCCGGGTCGAAGAACCCGGACTCGCGATAGATCCGCCCGTACCACCCGTCCATCGAATAGCCCGGGATGGTCAGGGCTCCCTCGTTGAGGGACTTCGTGTCGTCGTAGAGTGCCCCGAGGTCGAAGTCGGAGACATCGCCGCGTCCCTCACACGTCGGGCACATGCCTCCGGTGACGCTGAACTCCTTGCGTTCCTTCACCTTTCGTCCACCGCGTTCGATCTCCACCGCACCCGCCCCGGACACCGAGGCGACATTGAACGAGAAAGCCTGCGGCGAACCGATCGTCGGTGTTCCCAACCGGCTGAACAGGATCCGCAGCATGGCGTTGGCGTCGGTGGCGGTGCCGACGGTCGACCGCGGATTGGCGCCCATCCGTTCCTGATCGACGATGATCGCGGTGGTCAGTCCCTCGAGCACGTCGACGTCGGGCCGACCCAACGTCGGCATGAACCCCTGCACGAACGCGCTGTAGGTCTCGTTGATCATCCGCTGGGATTCGGCGGCGATCGTCGCGAAGACCAGTGAACTCTTCCCCGACCCGGACACTCCGGTGAAGACGGTCAGCCGGCGCTTGGGGATCTCGACGTCGACGTTCCGGAGATTGTTCTCGCGGGCGCCGTGCACACGAATGATGTCGTGGGTGTCGGCGGGATGGGGTGTCGACGCGCGGGGCGTCCGGCTCATCGGATCTCCGTCTGTTCGGGGGTGGGATTCAGGATGCCTGATTGATGCGCAGGAGGTTGCCGGTCGGGTCGCGGAATGCGCAATCACGGACGCCGTAGGGCTGGTCCATCGGTTCCTGGACCACCTCGGCGCCGGCGGCCTCGAGTCGGGCGAAGAGGCCGTCGAGGTCGTCGGTGGCCAACGTCAGGCCGGCGCCGTAGGTGCCCTTGGCGATCAGGTCGAGGATGGTCTGGCGTTCGTCGTCGGTGATACCCGGGTCGGCGGCCGGTGGCTGCAACACGATCGAGGTCTGCGGTTGGTTCGGTGGGCCCACGGTGATCCAGCGCATGCCGTGGTAGCCGACGTCGTTGCGGACCTCGAATCCGAGTGTGTCGCGGTAGAAGCCCAACGCGGCGTCGGGATCGGTCTGTGGCAGGAACGCGTAGTGGATGGTGATGGTCATGTCGCTCACGCTAGTGACTCGCGGGGCCGGGGACTTCTCGATTCCTGATCGGTTTGGTGACCTGTTTGGCGACACATGCGGGGATGCCCTCGGTGGATACCCCGGCCGCGAGGTCGGCGGCACGCCGGCGGTACTCACTCGGTGACATTCCGACCAGTTCGGTGAACCGGGTGCTGAAGGTACCCAGCGATGAGCAACCGACGGTGAAGCAGGACTCGGTGACCGACACGTCTCCGCGGCGGAGCAGGGACATGGCCCGCTCGATCCGCCGGGTCATCAGGTAGGAATACGGCGACTCCCCGTAAGCGCGTCGGAACTCGCGGCTCAGGTGGCCGGCCGACATGTGCGCACCCCGGGCGAGAGCCTCGACGTCGAGAGGTTGCGCGTAGTCACGGTCGATCCGATCGCGGACCCTGCGCAATCGCTCCAGGTCCCGCCGATGTTGCGCGGTGGAGGTGTCGTCGCGGCGGGTCACCTCACCGATCCTGGCATATCACCGGGTCGTCGGACGCGCCCGAACGTAGGCCTGCACGCGTATCCGGAGCACGGTGACGCTGGCCTGATTGATCAGATCGCATCGATGGGTGACCAGCGCGCGCCCACGGTCATCGAAGTCGACGCCCTCGATCTCGAGGAATCCGCCCAGATCGTCGTCGGGGCGGACCGGGGCGAGGAACTCCACCTCGGTGAGCCGACGTCCGGCGATCACCTCCCAGGTGTGCAGCGCCGCGTCGACCGACAGGCGCTGTGCGACGGCCAGGGTGTGGATTCCGCTGGCGATCAGGCCCCTGAACGCGCCCGCATCGGCGGCGGCGCGGTCGATGTGGAACGACTGCGGGTCCCACGCCGAGGCGTACTCGACGATGGCGGCCTCGGTGACGTGATGTGGGTCGAACTCGTATCGGGTGCCGACGGAGAGATCGTCGGCGTAGACGAGGGTGGGATTCGGGCTCGGATCGGTCATCGGCGGTGATCACTCCTCTGCGGGCGCGGCGTGTCGGGAAGCTCGGCGTGTCGGAAAGTTCTATGACCGTACCGCCCGTCGGACACCCGCCGTACCCCGCGGGATGGCGCACCCGGATGTCTGCGGGCGCTGTCAACGATGCGGAGAGCGCTGTCAGTGACGACCAGGGCGCTGTCAGTGACGACGAGAGCGCTGTCAGTGACGACCAGGGCGCTGTCAGTGACGACGAGAGCGCTGTCAACGATGAGGAGAGCGCTGTCCGTTGTATGCCAATCTGGGTGTGAGTCACTTCCGAGGAGGAGGTTCACAACATGAGTATTAGTGCTGGTTACACGATCGCTGAGATCACAGCCTATGTCCGGGAGTATCTGGAGTTGCCGC